>NZ_CP011304.1:2761458-3068009 GCF_000981785.2 Microcystis aeruginosa NIES-2549
TTTACCCTGAGCATTGGTTCGAGGTTCTTTTTGGCTAACTTTACCATCAAGAATATTCACTTGTAGATAACCGTATTTTTTAGGATTAATACCGCCAAATAATTCAGTTTCAATGTTTTGAACTTCGTTAATAGGTAAAACTCCAGATGCCAAAACACGAAACCAGTATCGCAGCATCGATTTAAAGGCTGTCGGACGAACTTCTGCGACGGGTGCGCTCCGCATTTGCCATTCATTGCGTCGCTCATTCCATTGCCATTGGGTGAATCGTTGATAACCATGAATTAATTGACCTTCTAGCTCGAAATCCAAGCGATAAAACCCCGAATCATGGCTATTTTTATTATTATCAGGATGACTCGTATCATCAATTTGCTTTAATTGACCGTAACCACTATTTACTTGTGAACCTATGCCAAGCTGTAAACCTTTTTTAAGCCATTGTTTTACCTGTTCCAGTATCTTTTCATCACCACAGTTACTAGCTAGACGTAAACCAATTAAAAAAGTTGGTTCTTTGAGAGACAAAAAAGGATTAGGGTTAGGAGAATATTGCGTAGAGTCATCTTTCCATGACCAAATATTATTAGCCATGTCCACTTCTAATCCACCATTTTTAGTCGGTAAAGGATAGGCATCAAAAAAGATAACTTTACCCGTTTTATTTTTTTTCTCTTTGGCGTTTATATCACCAAAATAGAGAGTGGTTTTTTCCACAGCTTCTTTCCATTCCAGATTATTTTCCGCCATGATTTCTCGGATGGCTTGGTTTCTGGCAACACCGCGCAAGGTACTAGATGGAATATAGGGCATTCCGAGGGCATCAAAAGCAGGTAAAAGAATACTTTCCGGTCCACGATGACCACTGACACGAATACGCCAAGTGGATTTGACTTGAAAAGTGATTCCGTCTTTCGCTAACAGTTGGGTACGTTGATTGAGTTGGTCAAGACGCTGAGTATAGTTAGCATTTTCTTGGGCTGTTTGCAGAATTTGGACTTTGGTAGCGTCTTTGTAATCATGGTCAGCAGCACGCATCCAACGGAGATATTCGACAAAACTGGCTGATTGGTCAGGTTGAGGTTCCTTTTCGGCGTTTAACCAGGGTGAGGGTTGAGGAGGATTATTATTGCCGCCGCCACCACTGGGAGGCTTTTTGGGGGGTTGGTGGTTATTTTGCTGCTGTATAGCCGGATTTTTTAGGATGGGTTTTTGGGGGCGATTAGGGCGTGGTAAGGGGCTATGGGACATAATGATTATAATTTCCTTTCTGGTTCAATGAATGATAAAAACTGTGGTGACAATTTACCTGAGCTAGTCGCCACTTTCCACATCGGAATAGATGGCGTTAGCCCAGAAGCTAAATTCTTGGGCGATTTCCAAGCCTAAACCCGTTAGACCCAGATAATCATCGGTAGATAAATCTTTAAGAGTAGTTAATCCTTGAGAATTAGAAAGATGATTTCTTTGAGATAACTCTTCTAGGCATTGAAAATACTTGGCAACTACCTCTTTTTTTCCTTCTTGATTTAGGGCAGTTTCCTCGGCTTTTAGGCGCATCATTCCCCAAGTAGAAAGATAGGTATAAAGTTCAAGAGCTTGTTTTTTTTGTTCTTTGCGGCGACTATCATCACCAGTATTTAAGTACAATTCTTGTAAGGCATTGAACACGGGCTTGCTAATCGTTCTGGGGTCGAATGTCATGGTTATTTTGGCTCCAAACGTTAAAAAATATTCCCTGACCAAAGGGCATCAAGAGAGATGGCAATATCGGTAAATGTCGGGTTCAGGTTCCGAGTTTTATAGGGTAATTAGACAGCTTCTCTTATCTGTGCTTTCCCCTCGAAACGCTGACGGATAAAGTTGGACAACTCCTTGCCACTATCTCTGTGTAAAGGGAATTATGGACTCATTTCGAGAATATTAACCTTCGGTAATTCTACACGCCGATCGATTAAAATTACCCCGGCAATCATGCGGTGATAATCGACCACTGACTATTGAGCGATGGTGAGATTATCGGTCATAAATTACCTCTACAATTGTTGAACAAAACCGCGTCCTAAACTTTCCTGTCCACCTATTTGAATAATTTCATTATCTGCTAATAACCGTTTAAAATCAGCTTGTGATTGTTGTCCAGTTCCATTAGCTTGAGAGGTAATACCCCAAGGAAAATACATTAAGGTATCGGGGGGAATAGCTTCTTCATAACGAAATCCACCATCGACGGATTTATGCTCATCTAATTTAATTTTAACTTGTCTCCATAAACTCATTTGAATGAGAGTCGTGCAATGCTGATCGGGTAATACTAAGACTTTATTAATGCCACTGCTAACAGAGTTTTGGGGAATAAAACTTGTCCAAGTTGACCAGTCTTTTAGATCATTATCCTTGAGAATGGCATCCTTGAGATAGATGTTCGTGTTGGGCTTTGTAAAACTACAGCTATATTCGGGGGGAATTGTCAGACGAGTATTAGTTAATCTTGTCCAACGACGGAGAAGTAAAGGAGAAGTGATCCAGACGACACCGTGACTTAGAGAAGAGACGGGCAACCAGAGAATCGAGCCATCTCCTATCCAGATGTCTCCCTGTACCAAGTTTTCTGCACCTTGATCGATTTCATTACCGAATAACTTAAATTTTAGGGTTTCTTCGGTAGCTAAAGAACGGATTTTCCCGCGAATTGTACTGGAGGGAATATAGGGTAAAGTGGTATGGGATTCACGAGCAATACCGACTAGATTCCCCTCTTGAGTGGTTCCTCCGGTGTGTAGGGGAGAAAGTAGGTAAAAGTGAATTAAGTTCATGATTAATTAACCTGAGTTCAGCATAAGGAAAAGGACAGGTAGTAAGCTGAAAGTAACCTAAAATTCCGATAACCTGTCCTATATTTAGTCTAGATGCTTTATTTTATCTTGTAGATGATTTCTGTCACCAGTTTGAAGGGCATTGGCCGCAGAAGTTAAGTAAGTAGTTATAATTAAATTGAAGATAGATTTTGCCTCTGATCCCCCCTGCCCCCATTATTAAGGGGGGTGCCGATAGGCGGGGGGATCCCCCCTGCCCCCCTTATTAAGGGGGGTGTCTGACAACTTTTAACACCTACCTACTTATTGCATCATGGAGTAATCAAACGAGTAAGGGCAAAAAGTCTCTGTTTAAGTGAGATCATGACCATTTTGATTGCTTTTCATCAGAATCATTACCGCAATTTTCAGCACTTCTATCTCGATTCTGTAGGTTAACTATTCTCCTTATAGTTGATCCAAAGTAATTCTGAGTAGCCTAATTTGCGCCAGCGTTGGTGATATTCGGGACTATCGGGCTGATCTTGAAATAGGCGATCGGGTTGATTTAAATAGTATTGACTACCCGGGGGGGCGGCAAAGACTTGGGGGGCAGGAATGCTAGTATTTTCTTTTGATTGAATGCGGCAACTGATCGGGATAGCTCGATCGGTTGCGACACTGACTAAATGTCCTGCTTTCTGATTACTATTAACAGTATGGGCGAGTTTCCATTCCCAGGGCCAAGAGCGACAAATCGCTTGATTATTATCGTGACGGCGTTCGAAAATCCCGGGGGTAGCGAGATAGGCGATCGCTTTCCCCTCCGCTTGAAAATTCTTCCGCGATTGTTGTTTTAATTGTTCCCATTGTTGACCTAAATCATCGCATTTTTCCAGCATAACTCGGTGTCCTTCTCCTCCTAACCTTAAAGTTGTGGGAGTGGGAATATTAACATCGATTCCGATCGCTATACTCCAACCGGGTAGCATTCGGATCGCTTTTTCAACAAAGTATCCATCGGCATCTTTTAGCCGTTTGCTTCCGGGTTGCATGGCGTTATGGTAACGAATTTCTTCTCGCCAGGGTTTATCTTCTCCTTCGTGCTTTACTAACCACTGAGAGGGATCGATCGCTCCTGTTTTTAAATAATCGAGAATAACTTCAAAAGGTAGATACTGACGATATTTACTTTCGTTCTCTTCTTGCCCTTCATTTTCTCGATTTTGGCAATTTTTGCGAGGGTTAGCCTTAGCTAAGGGGGCAGGTTTCAATGGATCCCAAAATATATGGTTTTCTGAAATCGCTAAATTATCACTCCAAGAAATAGGAATTAATGGGTCAGAATTAGCGAATCCTAAAGGACGGGGTAGATATAAAGTATCTCCCGCAAAAGATAGGAATGGGCCGGTGATTTTAAAATAGCTATTTTTAGAGCGATTTAGTAAAGAGCTTAAAGCACCAGCGATCGTGTAACTGTTGGGGGGAAATGTACTTCCCGCCCAGGCTGTTTCCTTGGAGCTAAAGGGTTTCGCATCGCGGAGGAGAAGGACATCTAGGGGAGTGATTGTGTACCAATACATAAAAGGGAACCTCCGATCTTAATCTCTCTTTTTCGAGTCATAAAAGCTGCTAATTTCATCCAGCTATCCACGGCTTCCTTAAGATTGTTGGCATCATTTTCCGTGGTTAACCAAAGATGTTTGAGAAAGTTGCTTAGATCTTCTGGAAATTCTCTGTTGTCTGTTGTTAGATTTTCCTGACGGCTAGAGAAGGCCTTGACCCAAACCTCGATCGCTTCTATCATCGGTGCGGGATGCTGTTGCCAAAGGCCGGCCACTGCCTCGAATAAACTGGCATCGGAATTACTGGCGAGAAGTTTTTGCCAGAGGGGGAAAACATCAAACTTAGCCGTAGATTCGAGGCCGTTACCGTTGCCGTAGAGAACGCGGACCTGTACAGCGTCTTTTTTGACTTTTTTGCCGTCAAAGCCTTTATAGGTGTGTTCTTTGGCTTTTTTCTCGGCTTCCCAGAGATTTTCTAGGGCGATAGCAAGGGGTACGGAATGGTGAGCGATGACCATACCGAAACTGATAGTCGCCCGCTTTCCCATGGTAAATAGGGGACGTTTGGCGAGATTTTCGGCAGGTTTTTCGCCTTTCCATTGCCAATAGTCACCGGCGTTATTAAATTCCCCATGGGGGTCTTTTTCTCCCTTAAAACATTGCCGGATATCCCATAACCATTTGTCCCATTCCCAGAGATTAGTATAGGCGAGAACATCATCACCGCCACCATAGATTAAGCGTCCTGCATAACGCTGTTCGGTGAGGTAGGGAACGAGTTGATTAGAGAAGTCTAAAAGGGCGCGACTGAGGGCATGATGAGTAGATGGTCCGATGCGTTTATCGAGGGTGACAAAATCGCCAAAAGCTTTTTGAACTTCTTTTTCTAGGGTATCGGTTTCGGTCGGGGGATGATCGGCGTATTGATGAAGTGACTTGGGGATATAGTCTCGATAGGGTTTCATTTTTTGGCCTTTTAACCATTCCCCCATTCCGTCACCATCTCCTGCGGCGATAACATACCAATCAGCCGGGTTATTGTGGGGATAGTTTTGGTCAATTAATTGGCTTAATTGATGGCGATAATTAGCCATTTCTTCATCGGGTATCTCCAGTTCTTCTACTAACCATCCCGCATTAAGAAATCGAGGGTGATAACGTTTATATTCCGGTTCGATGTGATTGTCAATGTAAGGGATTCCCCAGGGTTGGGTAAGTGCCGTGGGAATCTTTTTACCGTCTTCTCTTAACCTACGCGAGATGGTGCGACAAACTCGATGGAAATAGTCTAGATCACCACCTGTTTTGAGATAACCGGCGACTCCCACAGTTAAATCGGGATAAGCGGCATCTAGACGCTTTTGGTCGCTATTTTTTAAGAGTTTTGGCAGGATTAGGTGTAATCCGCGTTTAACGGTTTCGGTGGCGTTGAGTTGTTCGATACCATTAAATAATCCGGCATTTCGTTGCCAATATTCTTTGCTTGCTTTTTCGCTAATCCAATCATTGTTACCATCGGGATGGACGACAGGCCCCAGTCCAGAAATGGTGGAACGGGGACCGAAAGCGGTGGGAATCTGCCAATCGCGGGCATTTTTGACGGCAGCAAGGGCAGAAAGGTTTTGCTCGAAAGCACTACTCCACCAAGAACCAACATTTGAACTAAAAGGAGGTCTTTTCCACTTCTGATGAGCTAATTCTCCGGCTTTTTGCAAAAATTCCCGCTCTTTTTCTAAAAATAGAGCTTTTTTATCGTAGAGATTATAAAGTTCGTTTTGTTTATCTCGCCAGCTTTGCGCTTTTTCTGGGTCTTCGGCTTGATTTTCGGCGATATTTTCGTTTTCTTGGTAAATTTCGCCACTGGTGAGGGTTTGGTCTTCTCTACCGATGGGAACCCCCACATAATAGGTTTGCCATTGGGCATTTAACCAACTGTCCCAGGTACGACTATTTTCTTTTAATTGAAGTTTCTCGAAAACTTGCCGACTAATTTCTTTCCATTCTTTTAATAATCTAGATTTAGCGGTTTGCATGGCCGCCGCGACTTTATCTTTGGGCAAGATGAGAATAATAACGTTGGGAAATCCGGCGGTTAGTAATTGTTGATCCCCCGGTGGGTCGATCCAGGAGCTAAAATCGGAGTATTTTTCTAATAACCATTGATCGATTAAGGGTTGTGCGTAGAGAGAGGGATAGATCAAACTATCGGGGCCGTATTGTTGGGCGAGTTGCCAGCAGACTTTAGCAGATAGATAGTGTAATATCCAAGAACCTGCCCAAAAATCGCCCATTTTGCGGCTGGCTTTGATTAGTTCTTGCACAGGGGAAAAGCTGAAACTAACGAGGTAAGGGTGGGATAATTGTTTTCCCGTCGGCCATTTATTGACCACATCCTCGGGGGTGAGATCATATCCCGCTAGGGACCCAGCGATGGCCGCCGTTACACTGGCATGACTCCAGATCGATCCGTCTGGTATTCTGGTTTCGGCGGGCATTAAAAGCAGATTTTCGTCATCGAGTAATTTCGTCGCCGCTTGGGGAAGACAGCGCCATAACCACCAAAATAGTTCTTTAGCTTCGTTTTCTGAGATTCCTGTGCGTAGTCTGGCGGGAATCTGGTTAAATAGTCGTGTTTCCTGTTTTTTTAAGTAATCGGTGCGGTTAGAAGCGATTTTCTTATGGGTTGTGTTAGCTAATTTGAGAGCTAAAGGTTCTCCAGAGAGGAGATGACGCAATTCTAGTCCTGTTTGTTGATCGTAGTTAACGAATTGGGTTAAACTAGAGATCGCCGCTCGATCGCTGGCTGAGGTGATATAGTCTGCCAGTTTGATTCGTTTAAGAATTTTTTTAGTCGATTCTTCGGAGTTATGTTTTCCCCACAACTTCATTACTTCTAAATCTCTCCAAAAGCTGTCACCGCTGCGTCCTGAGTTGCTATGTAGAGCTTTCAAGACGGGAGCTTGTAGTAATCCCCAGATTTTCGCTTGCCAGTATCCTAGAGCCACAAACGCCTCAACTTTTTGCTGACTGATCTTCTTTATACAATCAATATGCCCAGGAAGCCGCCAGAGATAACAAGATGTTAAAAAGATTTTTGGTAAAATGCTTCAAAAGCTTATTCTGTCTGAGTTTCTGTTGCCATAGATTTTTTTCTATGATTATTGTCTTTGGATAGTTTTCAGTGTATGAGCTAAGACGCATCTTAACTTCCTATCCTTAGATTAGCTGAATCTCCCCTAATCCCTTTACTTTTGCTTCTTGCCCCTTGGCCCTTGCCTCATCTCAATAAGCAATTTAAATGCGCGGGCAGCTGACAAACTCGTTATCCGGTAGAATCCCTCGATGTACCACAGGCTGGAGATTTTGGCGGTTTATATGGCTGATTTACGACCATATATAGCTATAATTAGCTTATCGGCCGCAACTGGCTTCTGAACTTCAATCCTGTTCGGACGTTTGCTGACCGACTCTCTCTACTCAGTAGAGAAATTAATTGAATGGAAACCAGTGTTGTTCGATCGGCTTAAATTCGTTGATAATTTTCTCTACTCAGTAGGCAAATTAATTGAATGGAAACTTGACAAGATATTTATAGGGATGTTAAATTAACATCATCTCTATACTCACTGAAGAAATTAATTGACTGGAAACAAAAGGGTTCTCCCTCTTTCAAGTTTTCAACTGCCTGACTCTCTACTCAGTGGAGAAATTAATTGACTGGAAACAAAAGGGTTCTCCCTCTTTCAAGTTTTCAACTGCCTGACTCTCTACTCGCGCTTAGAAATTAATTGACTGGAAACATTTGTAGGGTTAATTCATGAATTAACCCTACTCTCCACTCGCGCTTAGAAATTAATTGACTGGAAACCCCCGCGTAGGCGGGAATACCTGTGCTACAATAGCTTACCCCTGGAGTTTACGCGATAATGCACCCAATGAACCCACCGCTAACAGTCCTAAAATGGTACTAGGTTCGGGAGTGGTAGTCGGATTACTAGCTGGAGTCACTTTGAGTTCAGACCATTGAATAAGATCATTAATATCACCCGTGCCAAAAATTACGGAAAAGGAAACAGTTTGTCCCGCAGCAACGGTAAATTGATTATTAAAATTTCTTGATCCGGTTGAAAAAGGCGAGGTTTCTACCGAACTTGAACTTCCATTGCTTAGGGTAAAGCTTTCATCACCTTCTAGACCTTCAATAAAACCAATATTATAAGAGGTGAGTTGAACTGCACTAGAAAAGGTCAGGTTAAAGCTGGTAGTTACCTGTCCGGGAGAACTAGGACCACCTAATACAGCAACACCATCACCATCCGCAAAAAAAGAACCTCGTGGCTGGTTATTGGATATGGTCAAGGTAATGCCATCAACTGTTTTAGTGATAGAGGATAAAGCGTTATCACCTCCATTAAAGGTAAAAACGGCAGCCTGAGCAGAGTTATTGATGGTCAAGGCGAGAGGGACAAGAGTTACACCGAGTCCAAAGGTGGCCAATTTGGCAATATTCAAGATATTCATGGTTTTATGGACAATTAAATAGATAAATGTGGGAATATTCTACCCACCACCGCATTTTGTCAAGATATCTTTTTTTTTGACTTAAATACCCGACTTTTATCGTAATTATCCACTTAAGTAGGTAGGCACAATTATTTGTAGGATGGGTTAGCGGTAGCGTAACCCATGCGGGAGTTGGGTTTCATGCTTCAGCCCAACCTACGTTCATTTTATATTTAATTCCACCCACCTACTTATTTCATAGCTTGCCTTTTATATAGAATATCCTGAGTCGTTCAACCATCCGTAGGGGCAATCCCCTTGTGGTTGCCCCGAAAAGATTATGATATAAGTAAGGCAATTTCTCAGCATGGATGAGGACAATAGCAGATGGCAAGTTTTACCAAATCAGATACTATTGTTTTAAGGTTAAGAACCAGAAGTGTTGAATGTTAAGATTTTGAAGATCATGACCAAGTTATGTATTCGCTCTGATGATACCAAAAAGGACTGCTTATTGACTCTATTCTCAATATTGAATCTAATTTAGCACTGTAAAATACTGGTTTTGTGAAGTTTTATTGCAGGATTCAACACTTCTGACCGATAATCTATCTCAAGGTCGCGAGAGGACTCCCGTTAAACTCCGTAGCGGTTAACGGGAGATGAATCACGACCAGAATAAAACTAACGCGGTAGCGTTTCCACTTTCGGGGAGTTTTGGTTCTCGACGTATTTTTTTAGTTGTTCGATGGTAATGTCGCCACAACTGGCCACGAAATAAGCTCCCGTCCAAAAATAAGGTTTATTGTAGAAATACTTTGCAGCCAAATCCGGAAATTCTTTTCTAATTAAGCGACTACTAACTGTTTTAAGGTTAGCGATTAATTTGGATAAAGCGATGTCAGGTTTGTAATCGATAATCCGGTGAACGTGATCCGATTCACCGTTGAAATCAAGTAAAGTGCTTTCCCATTTTGTCAGCGTTGACACAAAGATTTCTTTCAGTCGGACTAAGATTTCATTATTAATAGCTTTTCGTCGGTATTTGATCACGAATACGACAGGAGCGGTAAGTTTATAAACAGAACAAAATCTATGATTGTAATCAGTTGAAATATTGGGCGGTAAGTGTTATGATTTAACTATACATCACGAAACTAACAACAATGATAACGCTTACCTACCAGTACAAACTAAAGGTAAACAGACAACAGGAACGGGAGATAATCCACATTCTTGATGTTTGCAAAAGCGTTTATAATTACGCTCTTTCAGAACGGAAAGATTGGTTAAACTCTCGAAAGTGTCTTGCGGATCACTGTTCGCTAGTTTCCGAGTACATAATTCCTGCGGATCAACCCTATCCTAATTACTTCGTTCAAGCTAAAAATCTAACGGAAGCTAAAAAAATCTATCCGATATTAAAGACGGTTAACGCTCAAGTTTTACAGCAAGTATTAAAAACTTTAGATAAGGCGTTTAACCAGATGAAGTCGAAAAGTTTTGGCTTTCCTAGATTTAAGAAAAAGATGCGGAGTTTTGTTTTTCCTGCGCTGTCAAAAAACTTCTTAGGTGACGAATACTTAAATTTTCCACAATTGGGAAAAATTCGGATTAGGAAATCTAGGGAGTACCCGTCTGGGTTTGAGCCTAAACAAGCTCGAATTATCCAAAAAGCGTCGGGATTTTACGTTTCGGTTTCTTTCCAATCTACGGAATTAGTTCCCGATATGACAGTAGGGAAGACCTGTTTAGGAATTGACGCGGGAATTGAAAGTTTTGTTGCTACTTCACGGGGAGATTTAATCAAAGACCCTCGATTTTTGTTGAAAGTACAGAGTAAGCTTAAATTGCTACAAGGACGCTTGAAACGGAAAACTAAAGGCTCTAGCAATTGGTTAAAACTTCAGGAGAAGATAGCAAGATTACATGAAAAAGTGTCTAATACTCGTAGAGATTGGCACTTTAAACTAAGTCATTACCTTTGCGATCTCGCTGATAATATCTTCGTTGAAGATATTAACTTCGTTTCTTGGTCTAGAGGGATCGTTAGAAAACAATCTCTAGATTCGGCTATCGGTAGTTTTATTAACGAGATACTACCGTTTGTTATTTGGAAACGGGGAAAATATTATCTTAAAGTCGATAAAAACGGAACTTCCCAGGATTGTCCGAATTGTGGCGCGTTCACTGGTAAAAAGTCGTTATCGGAAAGAGTTCACCGGTGTGATTCTTGCGGTAACATCGAACCAAGAGATACGGCATCAGCAAAGGTAATCGAGAACCGAGGAAAAAACGCGGTCGGACTGACCGTGTTAGAAAACGCTCGCGGAGGCGATTTGACGGGGATCGACCGGTTAAACCAAGTCGATCTAGTTAAAAGCCTAAGAACCGAGAATCCCCCGCTACACCGCGCGAGCGGTTAGCGGGGGAGAGTCAACAGGATACTTTAGATTATGTTCAAGAAAAAACTGGGTTTTCTGGCGATTTTCCATCAGAATGAGGCATGGGCAAGGGGCTTAAACCCTTTGTTGGCAAAACTTGTCGATACCTCAGTAACGTGAAAAGCGCTACATACCATTTTTCTAAAGTAATGGCAAAGATGGTTAATTGCCCTCACCCCCAACCCCTCTCCCAGAAGGGGAGAGGGCAGTAGGATGCCTGCCACTAATAAAGAAAAATGGTATTACTTGACAAACAGTTGTTTGTTAAGGGACACTTGTGAAGTATTCTTTTTGACATTTAGAGGGTTGTAACTAACTATGCAACTAAGAGCGTTTTTCATGGGTCTGACTGTAGCTGGTTTGGTTATACCCAGTGTATTAGGAAGTACATCAAAAGTTTTAGCTGAAGACATTACCTTTACCTTGGAAAATAAAACCAGGGTAAATATGACAGAATTTTACGCTTCTCCTAGTGGGGTTAAAAGTTGGGAAAACGATATTTTAGGTGATGATGTTTTAGGCTCTGGAGAGCAGGTGGAAATTAATATCAATGATGAGCGTACAACTTGTAACTATGACTTTCAAGCCAAATTTGCTGATGGCGATGTAGTGGAAAAATATAATATCAATATTTGTGAATTGGCAGGTGGTAGTTACGAATTTTATGATTAGGTCGAATAATTACTCTCTACTTGTGCTTAAGAAATTAATTGAGATGAACGTAGTGGATTGTTTCAGCTAATTTGGTGTATTAGAAAAATGCTAGAAATTCTATAATCTAAGACTTTAAGCCGAAATCTATTGTCCTATTTTAGCTGAAACAATCCACTACAAATAATTTTACTTAGCGATCACTATCTTCTAAATATCTCTGCAAATCTTTGGTACGCTGCTCGGTGACATCTGCCAAACAAAAACCGTAAACCATCGGAGCCATAGATCCTCCTTCAAAGGCACTTCTTTCAAATTCGCAACTGCTGTCTCTAAACTTAATCCAAGCTTGTTGGGCGCTAATTAATTTTTGTTTGTGAGCAGCTGACAGTTTTGGCAGCAGTTGTTGATAAACTTGGTTTAACTTGCGATCGGCATTTTGATAAGCTATGCTGGCACAAATGTTCATTTCGCTTTGAGTCTGCGGATTGTTACAGTTAGGGCGTTGAGCTAGTTGCCGGTCCCTCGCTCCAGATGTTGGACCAGCAATGCTACGGGTAGCCATCCCGACGGTGAACAAACTTGCGATGCTTAACACTGTTAGTAAAAACTTACCCATATCTATTTATTTTAACGATAGTAAAAATAAGATAGCAGAAATGCAATAGAGCCGAAGATACGAGTCTTGGACGATATGAAGGTTCAGGTTCCCCGCGTCGGGGGTATTCCCACATTTTATCTAAAAACACTATATGGTAATGTTTAATTTTATTCGCGTAAAAGTTGCTTATGTCCTTACCTGAACTCCCTCTTCATCTTCAATTAACCCAAATGGTTTCGGGTTACTGGCTATCTCAGGCCATCTATGCTGCGGCTAAATTAAGTCTAGCCGAGCATTTGAGCAAAGGAGCGAAATCTTGTCAAGAGTTGGCCTCCCTAACGGAGACTAATCCTGCTGCTTTATATCGACTGATGAGAGCGTTAGCTAGTGTGGGAATTTTTCAAGAAACTGAATCTCAACAGTTTATACTAACTCCCTTAGCTGAACATTTATCTAGTGACCATCCCCGGTCAGTGAAAGCGACAGCGATTATGTTAGGAGAAGCCCCCCATTATCAAGCCTGGGGAAATGTGTTACATAGTATTAAAACGGGACAACCATCCTTTGATGATGTCTTTGGGATGGGGGTCTTTGAATATTTTCAAACTCATCCGCTAGATGCAGAGATTTTTGAACAGTCGATGAATAGTTTTTCTTTGTCGGAGGAGAAAGCTATTTTAGCTGTGTATGATTTCTCGGAATTTCAAACCCTAGTAGATGTGGGTGGTGGGTACGGTGAGATGTTGGGGACAATCTTAGAGCAATATCCCCAACTAAAAGGGATTCTTTTTGATGAAGAATATGTAATTTCCCATTGTCAACCCACTTTAGAAAAACACGGTATTGTTGATCGTTGTCAAACCGTTGGAGGTAGTTTTTTTGAATCCGTACCGTCGGGAGGAGATGGCTATTTATTAAAACATATTATTCATGATTGGGATGATCGACGGGCGATTGCTATTTTGAAAAACTGTTGTCAAGTTTTAGATAGTAACGGTAAAGTTTTGGTCTTGGAAATGGTTGTTCCTGCGGGTAATAATCCTTCGGCCGCTAAAATGTTAGACTTGAATATGTTAGTTATGTGTCCAGGAGGTAAAGAAAGAACCGCAGAAGAATTTGAGGAATTGTTGAGCCAAGCAGGTTTAAAATTAAATCGAATTATTCCAACTCAAGAAGATATTTGTATTATTGAATGCGTTAAAAAATAACATAGAAAACGGTTTTCTTTCAAGAAAACCGTTTTCTATTGTTTAGATATAGGTAGCCCAAGATTTTGCCCAGGCGAGAATTTCATGAACTCGATCGAGGGTTGAAGATTCACAGTAGAGACGCAAAACCGGTTCTGTGCCACTAAAGCGAATTAACAACCAACTGCCATCTTCTAAACGGAATTTATAACCGTCTATAGGATTACAATCAGTCACTTGTTTACCGGCAATTTCCCTTAAGGGTTCCTGATCCAAAGCAGTAATTAACTGATGGCGAGCTTCCATATTAGCTAGGGGTAAATCAATACGATCATACTGAGAATAAAAACCAGTTTTATCCTGTAATTGCGCGTAAAGATCGCTTAGATCTTGGCCCGATTCTACCACTGCTTCCAAAACGTATAAAGCTGATAATAAGGCATCCCGTTCGGGAATGTGACTACCATAACCGACACCTCCCGACTCTTCCCCACCAATTAACACAGGAGTGGTCAACATTCGATCGGCGATATACTTATAACCGATCGGGGTTTCAAAGACCGATAAACCGTATAAACTGGCTAATTTGGGGATTAAATCGGAACCGCTCACCGTTTTCACAATTTCCCCTCTCATTCCCTTTTTGCCGGCTAAATGCTCGATTAAAATCGGGATGAGATTTTGGGTGCTTAAAAAATTCCCCCGACCATCGATCGCCGCCACTCGATCGCTATCCCCATCGAAGACCAAACCTACTCGCAAAGGGGCTAAATTTGCGCTGTGAGCCAGCTTATCGATAATTTCCGTCAAATTTCTCGGTAAAGGTTCCGGAGAGCCGCCACCGAACAAAGGATCGCGATTGCCGCGTAATTCCGTGATCCCCACCCCCAAAAGACGCTCTAAACCGGTAGCCGCCGCACCGTGCATAACATCGGAATAAACTTTTAGTTGTCCCGATTCGATCGCCTCGGCAATAGCGGCAATATTAACTTTTTGGCGTAAACCCTGACAATAACCTGACCATGGCTCAAAAGTGCTTAATTTACCCGCAGCTGCGTTAAACTGCGGCGGATTAGACAATAAAGCTTCAATTTGTTGGGTAATTTCTGGCGAGACAGAACCACCAAAATAACCTTTAACTTTCAAACCGAGATATTTAGCCGGGTTATGACTGGCGGTTAACACGATCGCACCGAGAGCATTTTCTGATCGAGCTGCCCAACTAAAAGCGGGAGTGGGAGCGTAGGATTGGGAGAGAAGCACATCAAAACCAGCTTTTTGCAGCGATTCCGCCGCAGTTTGAGCAAAATCCTCCGCCATAAACCGCCGATCATAGCCGACGATAATCGTCCGCGAACCCGTGATCTGACCATAATTATCCGCTAAAACCCGAGCCGCCAAGGGAGCGAGGAGAGCGACTCGATCGAAAGTAAAATCGGCGGCGATAATCCCGCGCCAGCCATCGGTTCCAAATTTAATCGGGTTCACGGTGGTCATGATTTATGAACTACCCCTAAAATATCCATTTTCCCAATACTGTAACCCGCTCCGTAACCTCTGGAAACTCATTTTTCTCGATCATCGGTTTTTGCCGCCGGATCGAGCGCACCGACTTCACTGGCTAATAATTTTTCCATTAACATTTGTAACTTCATCCGTTCTATATAGGGCCATCCCCCGGTTTCCTCGATATCCCGGAGTAATCCGTATAAGTCCTTACGAGTATTGGGTAAAGATGGCTCGAACATCTGCTCGCGAATTTGCCGATGTAAATTTTCTAAAGTTCGCAGCAACATTAACAAACCGTTACAATCTTGCTGATGCTCTTCGGCGATCGCTGTCACCGTCGTTACAAGGGAATGTAGTTGGCCATCTAATTGGCTGTTATCTCCCGGCAGTGCGCTATTCATGTTCCTATCTGAAAACAGTCACACCAATCATATCAGTCATCAGCTATCAGTTACTTAGAGCCTCCTGACTTGAAAGAGGGTGTGGGGTGTGGGGTGTAGGGTGTAGGGTGTGGGGTGTAGGGTGTAGGGTGTAGGGTGTGGGGAGAACAAAGCTGCCTATTGCCTATTGCCTATTGCCTATTGCCTCTTGCCTATTGCCTCTTGCCTCTTGCCTCTTGCCTCCTGTTTCCCGTCCCCTGTCCCCCATCTTCTCAATGGTCACGGATCTTTGATAAACTGAGTTTCGGTGAATTGGCCCGACCGATTCGATAATTCATCAGGCTATGGATCAAGGGTAGTAATTGTAAAGATTGACAAAGAGAGGTTGACATAGATGAGATTTCGTGCCTTGTTAGTTGCCTTTTTAGCCTTGTGCTTAGGGGTGTTGACAGCTTGTAGTGACGCGCCTAGTGCCGTCCTGAATAGAAACGAGCTAACCTATGATGAAATTTTAAACACGGGATTAGCTAACAAATGTCCCCAGATTTCCGAGTTCACCCGGGGTACTCTCCCCTTAGAACCCGGCGAAAGTTATGTGGTGACAGATTTATGCTTGGAACCCCAAGAATATTTTGTCAAGGGTGAACCCGTTAATAAGCGGGAAGCAGCCACCTTTATACCGGGTAAACTCCTAACCAGAGATACCACCAGTTTAGAACAGATGACAGCGAGTTTAACCGTAGGTGAAGACGGTGTTTTAACCCTCAAGGAAGAAGACGGTATCGATTTCCAACCCATTACCGTACAATTACCCGGAGGTGAAAGAGTTCCCTTGTTCTTTACCATTAAAGGTTTCACCGGCAAAACCGAAGCCGGATTTAGCTCGATTAACAGTTCCACCGATTTTGTAGGCGACTTTAAAGTTCCCTCCTATCGTGGCGCTGGTTTCTTGGATCCCAAAGGTCGGGGTGTGGTGACGGGTTATGATAATGCTGTCGCTTTACCCGCTAGTGCTGATAGTCAAGATTTCCAGCGTGCTAACGTCAAAGCGACGGAACTGGGTAAAGGTACTATGTCTTTACAGGTAACTAAAGTTGACGCTTCTACTGGCGAATTTGCTGGTGTTTTTGAAAGTGAACAGCCTTCTGATACAGATTTAGGCGCAAAAGATGCTGAAGAAGTGAAAATTCGCGGCATTTTCTACGGTCGTCTCGAAGCTCGTGCCTAATTAATAAATTCAGAGTTTCTGGAAATTAAGGCGAATTTCTCCCTAGAGAAGTTCGCTTTTTTTCTAAGCTTTGACACAATTAAGTTAAGTAGGTAGGTGTTAAAAACGATCAGTTCCCCCCTTATGAAATTGTAGGGCTAATTCATGAATTAGCCCTACACCTATTACCTAGCTATATTCCACTGCTAAATCGAGCGACCCCTTCGGCCTGGCTCAGGGCAAGTCTTGTTCCCCACTTAAGCCCGCCATAAAAGGCACTATTCGTTCATTAAACACTATAGGAAAGATGCCATGCAATCTTTCCTATCAAAGTAATTTCAGTTCCGGGCTGGTTCGGAGCATCTTTCAATTTGACAACGCCAGGGGGGATATATCTTCAATTTAATTATAACCAGCGACTTAGCTGAAAAGGGTGACAAAAAACTAAGTTATCTCCTCAAATCTGTTGAAGTTTTAATGAACTTCTACTTATCAGCTTTTTCCTCTCTCCTGTTTCCTGTCTCCTTTGCCTGACCACTTACTTAACCGTAACTTCCTATCCCTAGATAAAATTTTACAACTATAATCAGCGATTACTAAAAATTATATCATTAAAAACCCCGATCTGACATTAAAGAGATAGGGACTAATTATTTTAGATACTTTATGTTTTTTCTGACCTGCTTCTCTAAGTATCTTTAGTCAGATAGCGGATACGAGATTTCAGAAATTCAGCGACTCCATAAATTTCATCAAGACTGTTTATATTCGTGGTTGCTTCTTTACCAGTTTCGACGTTATCGGGAATACTGATTGATTTCTTGCCAGTTCTTTCATTGAAGCGCAGACGACAGACTGTTTTGGTTACTTTTCCATCTAAGTTGATACCAAAATAACTTCTAGTGTCTTTGAATTGAATGCGTGCGGTATTGATTTCTTCGCGTAGAATTGATTTAATAATGTAAAATCCTTCCAATTCTTCGAGGGTCGTATTAATTCCATCTCCCCCTGTTTCTTCTGGTGGAGTATCTGCTGCTGCATCAGCAGGATTTGGTTCGGGTTCTTTTCTAAAAACTTCCTCAAATTTTTCTTTGATGATATCATTGATATACTCTTTGAGAGAACGCTTAATAATTTCTGTGAATTTTTCGACAACCGATGCAGTTCTCACTCCAGAATACACATGACTAACAAAAAACTTAACAAAGTCGGGGGAAGGATCATTTAATTGCTGGGCAATCACTTTTTTAACTTCTTTGGTGTACAATAAATTGCGAGCAGCCTCTTTTATTTTGCCAGAATTGAAGTCAGATGTGCTAGTGCTAGATTTAGAAAATCGTTTTAATTCGTTAACAGAAGATTCGTCAAAGTCGAGGATGTTAAACTCAAAAAATGGCTTATCGTCCATGATATTATCCTTGACAGTATCCGTATAAAAACGATAGATAATCCCATTAGTTAAAACTCCAAAGTTAGCTCCAGTTGCATTAAAATATCGATGCAGTTGGGAACTATGTTTAGGATGCTCAAGATTTTGATGACAGCTTTTACATTCCATCAAAATAATCGGTTGATTGTCCAAACAAATAGCATAATCTACTTTTTCCCCTTTTAATCCAGTTAAATCGGCACTATATTCGGGGTGAACTTCCATCGGATTGAATACATCGTAACCCCATGCTTGCAAAAAAGGCATAATAAAAGCTGTTTTGGTTGCCTGTTCGTTTTGGATTTGAGAACGAGAGGTTTCAACTTTTTGAGCAATTTCTTTGAGTTTATCGATTTCCATGATAGCCTCATTATCTAGGATGTGTGATTTATCTTCTCAGCCTAACCATAATTTAACCTTTTTTTTACCTCATGGTCAAGCATTTTTGACAGTCATCATCATTAATTCAAGAATATTTACACTAATCCAGCGCCATTCGGATATTTTATGCTATCATTAGTAGGAACGGGTTATGTTTAATAATGTCCCCATTTGATCAAAGACAATGCTTGCTTTAGAACAGCTTTATGAACGGGAGTATGATCGCTGGTTAAGTGAGACGATCGAGTTATTAAAAAATCGTCAGTTCGATCGGGTAGATTACGAACATTTAATCGAGGAGTTGGCAGCTTGGGGACGAAGGGAAAAAACTACTGTTAAAAGTTTAAGTTTATCGATAATAATCCAGCTGTTACTCTATCAATTTTGGACAACAGAAAGAGAAAGAAATAGTAATCATTGGGCGGCAGAGATTATCACTTTTCGAGTACAATTAGAAGATAAGCTCACAAGCGATTTAAGCAAATTTATAGAACTAGAGTTAGACAATATCTATGAAAACGCCCGCTTAATTGCCGAAAAAAAGACAGGATTAAAAAATTTACCGATAATTTGCCCCTATTCTCTGACACAAATTCTTGAGAAACAGTGGTTTCCCGATACAGACAATCAATAAACTCTCAAAAATATGGAATCTCACAACAGTGAACCGATTATAATTGCCGAAGCTGTGGAAAAATGGTACGATAACCGCTTTCATGCTTTGCGGGGAGTCAATCTCACCGTTAATAAACAGGAAGTTGTGGTGATTATGGGGCCGTCTGGTTCAGGAAAATCCACCTTTATCCGCACTTTTAACGGGTTGGAATCCTATCAAAAAGGCCGCATTATTATTGACGGAATAACTGTCTCCCACAACCTGAAAAATATCGAGGCAATCCGTCAGGAAGTCGGCATGGTTTTTCAACAATTTAACCTCTTTCCCCATCTGACGGTATTAGATAATGTCACCCTCGGTCCGATGTGGGTGCGCGGTTGGAAAAAAGCGCAAGCGGAGGAAATAGCGAGAAAACTCCTCGAAAAAGTTGGTATTCTCGAACAAGCGCTTAAATATCCCCCTCAGTTATCGGGAGGACAACAGCAGCGGGTGGCAATCGTTCGCGCTTTGGCCATGCAGCCGAAGGTGATGTTATTCGATGAACCCACCTCAGCTTTAGACCCAGAAATGGTGCGAGAAGTCTTGGAAACGATGCAAAGTTTAGCCAAATCGGGGATGACCATGGTTTGTGTCACCCACGAGGTAGGATTCGCGCGAGAAGTGGCCGATCGAGTGGTATTTATGGATCAGGGTTTAATTTTGGAAATTGCCCCCCCAGCAGAATTTTTTAATAATCCTCAATCCGATCGAACTCAGCAATTTTTAGCAAAAATTCTTTGATTTTCAGTGGGAGAGTATCGACAAAGTAAACCTTCAAATAGGTGTAGGAGCTTTTAAAATTTACTGACACACCAAAAAAAGTTTTTAATAAGTAACCTGAGTTCGGGATAAGCTAAAACCCTGATGCTACCGTAGCCTGAAACTCCTATTCTTTCGTGGAAGCTATGGCAAAATTCCCTTATCCCGAACTGACGTTAGAATACATCAGGGCCAGCGATTACGACCTGTTACTATTAGATGTCATGTTGCCGCAATTAGATGGCATTAGTTTTTGTCAACAATTGCGATCGCGTGGTGATCAGATGCCGATCCTAATGGTGACGGCCCGGTATACAGTTAGCGATAAAATTTCTGGTTTAGATGCAGGAGCCGACGACTATATCGTTAAACCGGTGGATTTAGGGGAATTATTCGCCAGGGTGCGGGCTTTACTCCGTCGCAATGTGGCCTCGCTGCCGCCGATTTTAGAATGGGGTCATTTACGCCTAGATCCCGGGTTATGCCGGCGTTGCCATCCATCTCACCCCCAAAGAATACTGTATTTTAGAACTGCTGCTGCGCCACGGTTATCGCTTAATCAGTCGCCGCACCATTATCCAGCACGTTTGGCCGATGGGGGAATCCGTGGAGGAAGATACGGTCAAGGTTCACCTGCGCGCACTACGACAAAAGCTAAAAGCGGCAGGAGCGTCCGAAAATTTTATCGAAACCGTCCACGGTGTCGGCTATCGTCTCTGTAAAATCGACTAACCCCGATCCTCACAAACAAAGTCCACTACTCGATCGATTTCCCGGGATGAGCGGATGCGACGACTACCGCTGCCGAGTTCGCCGCCACGACAATTGGCCCACCAACGCTCGCGACTGCCATTGACAATCGCGTCAAATTCTCTAATTCTGCCACTATCATAATAACTGCGGCGATCGACGACAAAACGACCGATATTGGGGAGGCGAAATTCTTCATAAACATTACCTTCCCAACCGCCACCAACATTACCGTGATGGTCGTCCATGCGTACCTCAAACTCGCCCCGACAACCATTTATGACCACAATATTGCCGTTTTGGAAATCCCAATTACCCTCACAGGGAGCAGCGGAGCGAGTGCGGGTTAATCTCACCTGGGCCCATCGAGCATTGACGGGACAGCGAGTAGTGCGACCGCTTTGACTTTCACAATTAATTCTCATGGTTCTGGCCGCTGCTGGCTCGCTCCCTAGGGGATAAATTAGCAACAAACCGAGACTAGATAATAAAATTTGGCGAAACATTGTCTTAATCTCCAAGAAATTCTCTAGTTTATCTTACAGGGGTATCCAGAAAATGAGTAGTAGTGCTTGAAGTGCGTTAATCAACAAAAAAGAAGGGTGATTTAACTTCACCCTTCCCCCTATTCGGTAAATTTTCTTGCCATCCTTAGAGAGCGTTACCGCGAGGTAATACTTCTTCAGGGAAGATAAAGTTTTCGTGGGGTTGGTCTTGGGGAGCCATCCAAGCTCTCAGACCTTCGTTAAGCAGAATATTTTTAGTGTAGAAGGTTTCAAATTCCGGGTCTTCCGCCGCTCTCAATTCCTGAGAAACGAAGTCATAGGCCCGTAGATTAAGCGCTAATCCCACTACACCCACAGCACTCATCCATAAACCAGTCACGGGGACAAAGAGCATGAAGAAGTGTAACCAACGTTTGTTGGAGAAAGCGATGCCGAAGATTTGCGACCAGAAACGGTTCGCAGTGACCATGGAGTAGGTTTCTTCCGCTTGGGTGGGTTCAAAAGCCCGGAAAGTGTTGGAACCTTCACCGTCTTCAAACAGGGTATTTTCTACCGTCGCTCCGTGAATAGCACAGAGAAGCGCACCACCGAGGATACCGGCTACACCCATCATGTGGAAGGGGTTCAGGGTCCAGTTGTGGAAGCCTTGGAAGAAGAGAATAAAACGGAAGATACCAGCCACGCCGAAGCTAGGGGCAAAGAACCAGCTAGACTGACCGAGGGGGTACATCAGGAAGACACTGACGAACACCGCAATCGGGCCAGAGAAGGCGAGGGCGTTGTAGGGACGAATGCCGACTAAACGGGCGATTTCAAACTGACGTAGCATGAAGCCAATCAAGCCGAAAGCACCGTGCAGGGCGACAAAGGGCCATAAACCGCCGATTTGACACCAACGGGTGAAGTTACCTTGGGCTTCCGGTCCCCAGAGAAAGAGGATGGAGTGACCGAAGGCATCGGCGGGGGTGGAGACGGCTACAGTCAGGAAGTTGCCGCCTTCCAGGTAGGAACTGGCTAACCCGTGGGTGTACCAGGAGGTGACGAAGGTGGTGCCGGTTAACCATCCACCTAGGGCCATGAAGGCGCAGGGGAAGAGTAGTAAACCAGACCAACCGATGAAGACGAAACGGTCTCTTTTGAGCCAGTCATCGAGAGCATCAAACAGCCCTCTTTCTGGGGCGCGTCCGACAGCAATGGTCATGGGGGTTTTCTCCGAAAAATGTATATTATTGCTAAGATTCCGCGCTCTCTTCTCCATCTATCCGAGCAGGCCAGCAGATGTGTAGAAGAATTGTGAGAAATCTTTACTTTTCTTAACTTACACTATATTGGAAAAAATGGCTAATGTTTTTTAGGTCGATCTTAAGAAAATCTAAAATTTTTCGGGGAGACCACTTGCTGGGCGTTGCGGGAGGAGACCACTTCGTGCGCGTTGCGGGGGGATTTGGGGAGATGGGGAGATATGCCGCCTCAATTGCTTGGTATTGTCGTCTTCACGTCTTGAGTGGAATGCTGGACACCTCTGTGGGGTAATTATCCCCAAATTGAGGTGATTAAACCGCACGGTGCGCTATTAAGTCCTATTAAGGGGTGTTAGACCGATGGCAGTGGGATACTATAATAGAGGGGGTTGCTCGATCGCAGGGGGCGGTATAATTAATAGTTAGCGCAGCCATGTCTTCCCACAATCCCTTCTTAAGTGGTAGAATACACGTTCTAATTATGGTTGTGTTTTAGGTGAAAATGAAAAGGGATTGAGAATGGATGTAAAGCAGTTAAAGGTGATCGACCTTTTTGCGGGTGCGGGTGGGTTTGGTCTAGGGTTTAAGTTGGCTGGGTATGATTTATTATGCTCGCTGGAATTTGATCAATGGGCTTGTGATACCTTAAGAGAGAATGATAAACAGCAGGTTGTTGTAGAGAAAGATATTCGTGATTTCCAAGCACCTGATGAAATCAAGTCTGTTTGTTCTATTACGCCTGACTTAATCATTGGAGGGCCACCTTGTCAAGGCTTTAGTATTGCTGGTCCAGCGCAAAAAGATCCAAAGGATCCTCGAAACAGCTTGTTTGTTGATTTTGCTCGATGGGTTGAATATTTACAACCTACAGCCTTTGTAATGGAGAATGTAAAAGGGTTATTGTCACGAAACAATGCGGCACATGAGCGCGTGATAGACATTATCCAAAACACATTTGAAAATATTGGTTACAGTGTAGAACTTTGGGTATTGAATGCCGCCAATTTCGGTGTGCCTCAAACTAGGGAAAGAATATTCATTGTTGGAAACAATTTAGGTATAGATAAAATCGGGGAACCCCAAATAAACCATAATCTAGATATCACAGGTTATCCAGAACAAAATGAACAATTATCATCATTCCCAAAGGGAGAATTTTCTCTTGTCCCCGCGATAACTTTGTGGGACGCAATATCTGACTTGCCAAATCTACAAGCTAGTGAAGGGTGCGAGGTGCAGGCATATTTGCATAGACCGACAAATTCTTATCAGGAATGGGCAAGAGAAAATTCTAATGTGCTGTTCAATCATGTAGCAATGAATCATTCACCTCGTCTGGTCGAAAGATTCAAACATATAGGATGGGGGGAATCAAGCGCAGATGTCCCTCCAGAACACATGCCACGCACACGTAACGGCAATGGCAATCTGTCTCATCAGGCTTATGACCAGAACAATCGCAGGTTGCATCCTTATAAACCGTCTCATACCATTGCCGCTTCTTTCTATGCCAACTTTATACATCCTTTTCAACACAGAAATATTACGGCACGAGAAGGAGCACGCCTTCAATCATTCCCTGATTGGTACAGATTTATGGGCAAGAAAACAACTCCTTCCCATAAATTACTAAAACGCGAAGGGCGGTTGGAAGATGCCCATTTATGCCAATATAACCAAATAGGCAATGCCGTTCCACCTTTGTTAGCTAGAGCGATAGCAATTCATTTACGCAAGGAGTTGTTTGATGTTAGTACACGGTTCCAATCTGCTTCAAAAAGAAGCACATCAGACGAAATACTTGGACGCAGAGAGCCGTCAATACCTCGCTGAGATTAGAGAAAAATACAATGCTTGGCATCTAGCCAATGCCCAGTTAATTGGGCCATCTGCGAAGTGCCTAGATCAGGATCAAGAAATAGTTCAACAACGTGTTGTTCTGCTTGAAGAGTATAAAGATTTTCTTGATCAACAACATTATGCAGAAAAGTTTGACTCTCGCTCTAATCTTCATTCCTCTGTTCTGGAAGAATTTTTGTACTACTTGTTCCGGGATTTAGTAGCAGACTTTGGGAAAAACGCACTTATCGGCAAATCCCATGCCTTCAAGGACATATTTTTTACCCCACCTAATTATCAAGGTATGATGGAACGTGCTCATGCTCGCATTGAGCGCAAAGATCATGACTTTGTAATTGGGGTAACCATATCGGCAAACCTTGATTTGAAGACAAATCGCGACCATGAAAAGGATGGGCAATTGAGAATTGCAGAGGAACCGGGCGAATATACTGCGCGTTGGCAAGAAAACTCTGAAATACACTACTTTGATATAGCTGCTGTAGCTATTGAATGCAAAACGTATCTGGATAAGACAATGCTTGAAGGGTCATCGCGTGCTGCTGAACAATTGAAAGCTCGTAACCCTAATTCTTTGTACATAGTTGTCATGGAATGGCTTAAGCTTACCAGTGCCGTCAATCTCCACAAGTATGAGGTTGATCAAATATACGTTTTTCGGAAACAGAAAAACACAGACAGGGAATTTCGATTTGCTGGCAGTTACCACAAGAAACCTATTGATCCCAATGTCGTATGGCATCTGTATAAAACTGTCCGCAATCACCTTACAAAAGATTGGGAAGGTGGGGTAGAACAAGGATTAGAGCGGGGGTGGTTACTCTAGAGCGATCGCAGATATTGTCGGGTGCATTAACCAAATCTAACGCAGCCTTTGATCGCTATCGCTGTAGTCAAGAGTGCAATCTCCGATCTTTTTGGGTGCGTTAATAAAATGTAACGCGCCTTATTTTGTTTTAACGCAAGCGATTGTCTCGCAGTAGATTCAGATCGGGTATAATGCCAGATAAGGCAGCAATTTAAGAAAATTTACAATCAAGGATATTTTGGCACTGGTTTCAAACGATAACAATGATGGAAATAATTTTTCAATAGAAAGAGATGTAAAAAATCAAGGTAAAACTACGATCAAGATCAATGGGCAAATTGGAAAAGAAGTCATTGGAAAAATTGATATGCCTGAACACAAATCAGCTAGGAAAGAATTAGACCGAGTACGTCTGCTTTTTTATGTGACTTTTGCAGGCGGCAAGGGATACCTTGATAATAAAATATTTCTAAGGGATGTTATTAATGCGTGAGTTAAAATATATAGCTGAAACTCCACTTAATCATAGGAAGGATTACGGTCAGTTTTTTACACCTATGTGCGTTGCTCGCCTCATGGTACAGTGGGTTTTAAAAGATAATCCAGAAACAGTATTAGACCCAGCGTTTGGCTTAGGCGTTTTTTATGATGAAGCAATAAAAATACCTTCAGGTAATCAAGTACATTTCATTGGATATGAGATTGATAGAAATATATTTGAGTTTCTCAATCGTAATGGTGACAGTCCTTATTTGAGAGTTATCAATAGTGATTACCTCGAAGCTGAAACTGAAAAATTTGACGGTATCATTTGTAATCCACCATATATGCGATTTCAGAAATTTCTTAAGCGTCATGATATATTACCAAAAATTGAAGAAAAAATAGGGAAGAAACTTATCGGTTACTCTAATATCTCTTCCGTATTCCTTGTCAAGTCTTTAAGAGAACTTAAAATCAATGGTAACTTGGCATATATTATGCCTTTTGAGTTTTTTAATACTGGCTACGGACAAGAAATCAAAAAAAGTCTCCTTGAAAATCATTTATTGAAGCAAATAATAATCTTTGACAATGAAAAAGAAATTTTCCCAGAGGCAACGACAACTGTTTGTGTGCTTCTTTGTAAAAATGACGGAAAAAAAGAAACCATTAAAATTTTACAGATCAAAAAAAGTGATGAAATAGATAAAATATCTGATATTAGTAAATTCTATCAGTGGGAAATCGAACCATCGAATTTACCATACAACCAAAAGTGGACACCTATTATTTCATCATTGTTCACTGAACAAGTATCTCCAAATGGCTTCTGTAAGTTGTCCCTATACGGTACGTTTACGAGAGGTATTGCTACTGGCGCAAATGAATTTTTTGCGTTAAAAAAATCAAAAATTGAGCAACGGAAGTTGAGTGATAATAATATTTGTAAGTGTATTACAAAAAGCTCTCAAATCCGCAAAGCAATATTTACTGAGCATGATTTTAATATACTATACAATGAGGATAAGCCAGTCCATTGTTTAGATGTAAAAGACCACGACAACTCCGAAATACGAAATTACATAAAAGAAGGCGAAAAATTGGGATACCATGGGAGGTATCTTACAAAAACAAGGAAGACTTGGTACAAAATTGAAAAGAGAAAACCGGCTCCAATTTTATTCGGAGTCTTTAGCAGGGGCAGGTTAAAAGTAATACGCAATTTCACAACAGCAATAAATTTTACCTGCTTTCATTCCTTTTATCCAAATAAATTCGGAGAACAATTTATTAATAAATTATTTGTGTATTTGCTCAGTGATATTGGACAGGAAATAATAAAAATCAATAAACGAAGTTATGGTGATGAATTAGACAAGTTTGAACCAAGGGATTTGAATGATAGCTTATGTCCAAGCCAGAAACAATTTGAAATGATCAGTGATGAAGATGCTGAAGAAGTAATTAGTATTGCACAAAATGATCACAAAAAAGCAATTCTCATGAGTAATGCTCTGATCAAAAGACTTATGGACTCCCAACAATGCGCTGCACCAGACGGCAATTCCGCCGCACCCTAAGTGCGATCGCCGTTGTGCTGTAGCTGTAGGGTGCGTTCCCTGATGCAACTCCTACTGCTGCACCGATAGATTTTTGGGGAACGCACCATGCTCATTCATTCAAGCAAGTGATTGCCAGCTAACAACGCCTCTGCACACCGACTGCCGAGAGTCAATCGGTTATGATGCTAGGGTTATCCCCACAGTGAACAGCAATCAGTGAACTGAAAACTCACATCTGATCACTGATCACTGATCACTGACTTCCCAAGCCCTGCTATACAATGGTTTTTGATTTGTTTTTTGGAAGGGAACGCTAAACTATGTATTCGATCGATATTACCCTGAAACTCTCCCCCATCCCCATTTCCGTGCAGCGCAAGGAAGAAGCAGCAGCAGACGCTTTGTATCAAACAATTATTAACGCTATGCGATCGCCGAATCCGGAATTATTAGAATTAACCTGCGAAAAACAAACCGATAAAAAGGTGGCGGTTTTGAGCGATCAGATCAGTGCGGTGATTGTGTCACAAAAATCCGGGGCTGCCTCCACTGGTAGAGCGCCGGGGTTTGTCGCTTTAGCCACAGAATAGTTCTTTAATCAGTTATCAGTGAGCAGTAATCAGTAATCAGTGACAAGAAAACGGCAACCGCCTACATAACACTTTCCACTGAAAACTCAAAACTCAAATCTGATAACTGATAAGCTGTTCATAATTTAAATTGCTTGTTGAGACGAGGCAATAGGCTTCGGCCGTGAGCTCAGCCGAACGGCAAGAGGCAACAGTAAAGGGATTGGAGGAGATTCGGCTGATCATTAAGAATAAGCGGTTTAAATAAGTCTTAGCTTAACTGATAACTGATAACTGATAACTGATAACTGATAACTGATAACTGATAACTGATAACTGATAACTGATAACTGATAACTGATAATTCATGACTATAAAAGTAAAAGATCTCTGGTTTAGCTGGCCGAATGGGAAATCAGTATTAAATGGCTGCTCTTTGCAAGTTCCCAGAGGGGAATTTTGGATGTTGTTGGGGACAAATGGCAGCGGTAAATCAACCCTGCTGCGGCTCTTAGCGGGATTATTAAAACCTAGTCGCGGGGAAATAGAGATACCTAACCCCCTCGGTTTTGTTTTTCAAAATCCCGACCATCAGTTAGTTATGCCAACAGTGGGGGCAGATGTGGCTTTTGGGTTGGTATCCGAGGGTTTATCCACGCCAGCAATTCGGGCCCGGGTGAGGGAATCCCTAGGGGCGGTGAATTTATTAGAAATGGAAAAACGACCGATCTATGCTCTCAGTGGCGGACAAAAGCAAAGAATCGCCATTGCGGGGGCTTTAGCTCGTCATTGCGAGGTTTTGCTCTTTGATGAACCCACCGCCCTTTTGGATGGGGATACTCAGTTAGAATTAGTCTCTCAAGTGCAGAAATTGGTCAAAAACCGGGGGATTACGGCCCTTTGGGTGACGCACCGCCTTGATGAATTGGATTACAGCGATGGAGCATTTTTGTTAGAGGGGGGCAAGGTAACGGATCGGGGAAATCCCCTAGAATTAAAAGCGAGATTATTGGCCAGTGCGGCGGGAGAATCCTAAATTTTTTGTTAATATCATTAGGATGCTGTTTTTTAGAACTGCCCTTAATGCCACACAAATTACTCTCAAAGCCATGCTTAATTCTTCCGATCGTTCTCTCCTGCTGGTTGACGGCTACAACGTCATCGGCGCTTGGTCGTCCCTGAAAAAAATCAGCGATCGCCATGGTCTCGAACCGGCGCGAGACAAGTTAATTGAAACCCTAATCGGTTACACCCACCATCAGGGTTATCAAACCCAAATCGTCTTCGATTCCTACTTTCAAGACACCCCCGGCAGCCAGGAACGCTACACTAACCATTTATCGGTTTATTTTACCGCTCACGCTCAAACCGCCGACACCTATATCGAGAAAACCTGCGCCGATTTTTGGTACAATCGCGCCCCGGCTATCGGACGCATTATCGTCGCTACCTCTGATAATGCCCAAAAAATGACCGTTATGGGTTATGGGGCCCAGTGGATTTCCGCTCAACGTCTGGAAATCGAGGTGGATTTAACCGGTCGTCGTCTGAGAAAATCCCAGAGTTCTTCTCAAAGTCCCAAAGGGCGTTTTTTATTCCATTCTCTCGATGCTCAGGTGCAACAGAAATTAGAGAAAATGCGCCACGGAATTTAGTTATCAAAAACCTTGACAAATTACCTCAAATATGTATCGACAAAATCACCAGTAGAGGCACAGGTAACTGTGTCTCTAAGCTTTTCAAGGTCAGTTGCGGTTCAGGGGATTTTGTCAAAAGCTGGTCCCTCTAAACCACTGGTTTCACAGTTGCAATTGTGCTAAACCTAAATAATTAATTCCCGTGGGTGTCACTTGGAAGCGACAGGGTAAAACCTTGACTCCTTTAGCCACTGCTTGACGCAATAACTGCCCGTATTTAGCATCTTTACTATCCCCCGGAGCAAATCGGTCACAATCACCCCGATTGATAAAGTAGAGCATAATCGCTTCCGCTGCCGGCAATAAAGCCATTAATTCCTGTAAATGCTTCTGTCCCCGCGTGGTGACAGTATCGGGAAAAAGTGCCGTTTCTCCCTGATTCCAAGTGGTATTTTTGACCTCGATATAGGTGAGAGAATTATCCCCATGGCTCAAAAGAAAATCAATTCTACTGCCATTATTTTGACCGTAGGCCACTTCCGATCGCACCTCGGTGTCATTTTTGACCAAATCGGGAAAAACCCCTTGCAACAGGGCATTTTTCACCACCTGATTAGGAAGATTGGTATTAACTCCCACCCAAGTCTCCCCCAGTTGAATCATCTCCCAGGTGTAAGCTAATTTTCGCTTCGGGTTATCACTGCGAGAAAGATAAACCAGTTGACCTTCTACGCATACATCCGTCATCGGTCCGGTATTAGCGCAATGGGCCGTAATTAATTCTCCGTTGTCCAATTGTATCTCGGCAAAAAAGCGTTTGTAACGTTTAATTAAAATACCCTTGACAAGAGAAGGGTATGTGTGAACCAACAAGGAAGTCATCAAATTTTCGCCTGGCTATATAAGGTAAAGAATAGCCTTTTTTTGGGATCTTAACCTTAGTTTTGCGAGAAAATAGCTGATAGTCCCCAGTCAATCCTCAAAACCTCAAGGAGTGACAGAACAGTTAAAGAGCTTGAAATCGCTATGTCTTTCGGGAGAACGATTAGATTCTTGGCTCTCTTAGGTTTGGTGGGCAAAATGTATTCTAAGATACATTCTTCCTAGCGAGCGAGTGGAAGGAACCACAAAGACACAAAGGACACAAAGATTGATCGATCCTATATAAGTTAAACTTATCACACAGAACCTAGAAGAGCCGATTCTTTCAACCGACAAATATAAATACGATGGGATAAAGTATTAAGTTGTTGACTTTTAATGGTATTTAAAGAATAGGCGATAGCAATCAATAAAACAAGAGCTAAAAAACGAGGTTCGCTAACTTTTGTCTTTTCGATAACAATTTTACACTTAATTACGGTAACTTAAGAAACCTCTGTAAATTTCTCCTGCTGCTTTCAACGACAATTGGTAGAGGAAATAGGGCGGCTCATCTCTCTAATTGTATCGTTCTACGACGAGAGTAAGATCAGTAGGAGGATTTGCGGGGTAAGATATTGTGCTTGTGTCAAGCTGGCTTGTCAACAGGTCTAATAGAATGATGGTAACATTTCAGAGTTATAACCACTCTATTTCTTTGGGTACCATTTGGCTAGAGTCTTTATCCTGCCTACCTTTGAACTTCTTTGTCACCCCTTGAGCGCAAAACTAGATAAGTGATAGAACAGTTGTTCAACCATTAAGATTTTGTGATAATCCCGGGTAAGTGTGATCTAAACTACAGCTTTTTTTGGGAAAGTTTCCCCAGGGGTGCTGCCTTGGCGCGCAAATATGATAGAATGCCAGTAAATTGATACAAAACTTTACTTCAAGGTGAATCTATGCCGTTTACGATCGAATCAGCGCGGAGCATTTTCCCCAACACGCTATCAGCGGATGTGGTTCCCGCCACGATTGCGCGTTTCAATCAGCTGAATACCGAAGATCAACTAGCCTTGATTTGGTTTGCCTATCTAGAAATGGGCAAAACCATCACCGTTGCCGCCCCCGGCGCTGCTAGTATGGTGTTTGCCGAAAAAACCATGAATGAAATTCGGCAGATGTCTCCCCTGCAACAGTCGCAGGTGATGTGCGACTTAGCCAACCATGCTGACACCCCGATTTGTCGTACCTACGGCACTTGGTCTGCTAACATCAAACTGGGATTCTGGTACCAATTAGGACAATGGATGGAAGATGGCAGTGTTGCCCCAATTCCCAAGGGTTATCAACTATCTGCTAATGCCAGCGCCGTTTTAGACGGGATTAAAAAATTAGAGTCGGGACAACAAATCACGGTTCTGCGGAATTGTGTGGTGGATATGGGCTACGATCCCAAGAAACTGGGCGATTATAACCGTATTTCCGAACCCGTGGTTCCTCCCCAAAATGTTGCCGAACGGACTAAAGTTAGCATTGAAGGCGTTACCAATGCCACCGTCCTCAACTATATGGACAACCTCAACGCTAACGACTTTGATGTATTAATTGAATTATTCACCCCTGACGGCGCTCTGCAACCACCTTTCCAACGTCCCATCGTCGGTAAAGAGGCAGTATATCGCTTTTTCCGCGAAGAATGCCAAAATTTGAAATTAATCCCCGAACGCGGTGTAGTGGAACCCGCCGATGACGGTTTTACTCAGATTAAAGTGACGGGAAAAGTACAAACCCCCTGGTTTGGTGCGGGTGTGGGTATGAATATGGCATGGCGCTTCCTCCTAACTCCTGATAATAAAATTTTCTTCGTAGCGATCGATTTATTAGCTTCTCCGAAAGAATTATTAAACTTTGCCCGTGGCTAAATAGCTACTGAGAGAAATCATTAAAAATTCTGATGAAATTTATTAGAGTTCCTTGTCAAGTGAACTCTTTTTTTTCTACAATTAAAAGGCTGACTTAAAAAAATTGGGAAATACACTGGTTTCTTCTCCGATCTAGGTAAGAATAACTAAACAATCATTCTTAACAGATGTCGGCGAAAAGAGTCGAGGTAGTTCAAAAACCCAAAATTATCATCCCTAAAACTAAAATCATGCCTATGAGTGAAATAATTTGGTCAGATACCGAACAAGAAATTGCTCAAACTGCTTTCCAAAAAGCCTATCAGCGAGAAACTAGCACTTTAATAGAACATATTAAAGAACAGTCTGGTCAGATCACCGTTTTAGATGATATCTGGCAAATGCACGATTATCTGAGCGCCCGACGACATCAGATTGATGGTAAATATGACTATCGCTATACTTCCCTAATTTTTGTCTTTGCTCAACTATTAAAGGAAGGATGGTTAAAGCTAGACGATCTCAACGGTTTGGAAAAAGATAAACTAGCGAAAATCGCTGCTCTCTCGCGAATGTAAATTAATGATTAGCATTAAGCTATCAGCTTTCTGCTTCTAGTTGGGTGACTAAAAAATTCATCTCTAGATAATCCACACCGTCTTAAGTTTTTCCTAAGCGGCAACCAATCCCGCTAGAATGAGTCAATCATCCCGAGCGCTTCTCGCTTGTTTTGCACCTTTGGTTTATGTTCAAAAATCTTTTACTTCCCCTAGGAATATCTATCTTTCTCGGTGTTTGTCAGTCTTTGTCAGCCGCCGAATCAGCTATCATCAAATACCACATCTTCCAAGGGTCCGTATCGGTATCAGAATTAAAGCAATTGAGCGAAACAGGCGAATTAGCCCCCGCTTTAGCGTCACAATTAAAGATGGCTAACCAAAAACCCGAAGAATTCCGCAAAATCCTTAATCGTCGGGTAGCGGTGGATGCCGTCTTTCTTTCCAAATTTCTTAATAGTTTTTTTGGCGAAAGTTTGCTAGACTACGCCGCCGAAATTGTCCACACCCCCAATCGAGCCGCTAGTCGGCAAGCTTTACGCGGTGCTTTAGTCACTTCTGCCCTCAACGATAACGAGATTCAAGTCATCGAAGTCCTCGATAATTATCCCACCAGCGAGGTTCATGTGGATGGCAATCGTCTGCTGGATTTAATCAACCAAATTGAATCAGTATTGAAAAAAATGCCCCGTTTACCTTTCTGATCCCAAATCCGCCTTCAGGTTTTCTTGAATTGCGCTGTAAATTGAATAAATTAGGATAATCTGGTAGGAATAATGACCACTTCTTTGTCTCAAAGGAAAACAGTTAGCGGCAAACCTTTTTTAAAGTGGGCGGGAGGCAAAACTCAACTGGTTCCTAATATTCTATCTTTAATTAATTCCCAGATTTCTCAAGATTGTCAGTTTAACTACATTGAACCTTTTGTCGGAGGTGGGGCGGTTTTATTCTCAGTTTTAAATAACTTTTCTCCTGTTCAAAAAGTTATTATTAATGACATTAATCCTGATTTAATCATGGCTTATAATGTTATTAAAGATAATGTCAAAGAATTAATAGTAAAGCTTAAAAAAATTCAGCAGGATTTTTATGAACTTAAAAATCTAGAGGAACAACAAAAGTTTTTTTTGGATAAAAGAATAGAATTTAATTCTCCCAGCTGCGATGACTGTCTAGAAAAAACAGTTTTGTTATTATTTCTCAATAAAACTTGTTTTAATGGACTTTATAGAGTCAATAGCAAAGGACTCTTTAATGTCCCTTTTGGAAAATATGTCAAACCGTTGATCTGCAATGAAGAAAACTTATTAGCTGTCAACCATCATTTACAAAAAGTAACGATCCTACAAGGAGATTTTGTCCAAACCCTAAACTATGCCAATAACAAGACTTTATTTTATTTTGATCCTCCCTATAAACCGATTACAAAAACATCAGCTTTTACCTCTTATACTAAAGAAGATTTTAACGATGAGGAGCAAATAAGATTAAAACAATTTATCGATCGAGTGGATCAGGCCGGTTATAAATTTATTTTAAGTAATTCCGACGTTAAAAACTTTGACTCTGACAATAATTTTTTTGATGATTTATATAAAGATTATAATATTCAAAGGGTAAAAGCTCGACGAAATATTAATTCCCAGGGGAATAATAGGGGAGAAATCTGGGAATTACTGATCAATAATTGACAAAAATTAAGCCTAACAGAAAAGACGACATGAATAAAAATATTTCTTCAAGAGATCGAGGGTGGCAAGACTATTAATATACTTGATCATGAGTTCCAATATCGATTAAATTGATTTCTTCTTGCAAGGTTTCTTGATTTTGCTCAAAGCAAAAGACAATACGACAATCATATTCAACCGAACAAGCCCAAGCTCCTGATAATTTTCCTTTAAGTTTATGAGTGCGTAATATAGGATTATAGGGATCCTCAGCAAGTAATCTTAATTTAGCCTCAATTTTGCTTTTTAAATCGGGTCGGCTTTTAATGATTACCTTAAAAGCTCGTTTAAAGGATGAGCTTAGAATTAATTTAGTCATTGTTTAATTCTGCGATAATATCATCAATGTTTCCGCGAAAGACTTTCCCTTGTTGGTAGTCTTGACGCGCTTGATGGATATTCTTGGCGATTTCTTCTCGTCTTTTTTCAATTTGTCTATGTCGAATAATACTGATTAAATCATCTTGTTCATCACAGGAAAGATTGTCAATCATTTCTAAAATTTGATGAAATTGAATAGTTTGTGACATTGTGGCTTTTCCTTTTTCAAATTAAAGAATAAATTTATTATCAGTACCTAAGCAAAATTAATTACACAGAGCTAACTACCTCTTGCATGAGTGCCTATTTTTTAAGCTTTCCTTGGCTTCTTCAATGGTTTCTCCTTGACCATTTGCACCTGGGATTTCAGGACAAATCGCCCAGTATCCCCCTTCTGTTGCCGCTTCAATGATAGCAGTAAACTCCCCTTTCATGATAGTCTCCTTCGATAATATATTAGATATAGCACCCACGCAAAAGTGAAGTGCAACCCCCTGGATTGACAGAGGTAAGCCCCTAGAGATAGTCTGAAGTTTCTGACAAGAGAAAGACTATCCGAGCGCCTATATCCATCTTAAGCCAAAAATTTGCTTTGACCACAGTGCCTATCTCGCCAATAGCAATTAATTTGGCACGACTACGTTTACCCTTCTGAGTATGAATTTTATCTGCAATCATCCCTCGATCGAGCATTGCTTAAAACAACAATTAATTAATATTTTTCCAGAAAACAACCATAAATTAACTTTCTATCGTTGCCCAAAAACTGATAGTATCCTCTATCGTTCACCTCTGTTTTATTATTTTACGCCCGCTCAATGTCAAACCATATTTAACCATTTAATCGCCCTTTTTCCGCAAATTCAGCTTAGGGAAGGATGGCTAGAATTATTATTAGATCAGCAATTTTTGTCCTTTTGGTTACTGAAACTAAACGATTTAATTGATAAATTTTTCTGGGATCAGCTTCCTCTCCATCCCGAAGGAGAATTTTTCTTTTTATTTCAATATACCCACGCTCGCTATTCTAGTTTGTTACAACTGCTCAATCGGGAAAAAATTAGATTAACCGAGTCTGAACCATTATCCTGGCATCATCCCGCCGAAATAGCCTTAATCCTGCAAATTTTAACCGTTTGTGATTGTTGGGAAAGCCAGAAACTCTATCCCTTAACTGCGAATTTTTGCGAAGCGATGCTCAATTTTGAGCGTAACTGTCGCATTATCGGAGAATCGGCCCCAATTCAGCGATCGAGATTAATCCTGATTAGCGTCAGTCAAAAACTACTTAACTGTCTTCTCCGTCAAAAATGGCAACTGCTGCCGATGACGGAACTTTGACACTCCCCGAAGCACTCAAGCGAGGGATTCTTCATTCACGGGGAGATGCCTTGCAAAAGCAGTGCCTTTACTGTTTACTGGTCACTGATTACTGATTACTGATTACTGATTAGAGAATACCCGCGTTAGAAAGACCGAGAACCAGTCCCGCACCGAGAATATGGCCAAAACTCATGGTAGCCAATAATTCCGGCAGACCGAAGCTTTTTTTCGAGGCTAACTGCGGCAAGGGTAAAGCAGGGCCGGCCCCAGTATTTTGGATAGCAAAATAACCGATAACGAAGGCTACTAGGTTAGCTAACGTCATGGTAATCCCGACGGATAAATTCCAGGGAATGGTTTGAGCGGTGGCTAAAAGTAAGGCGGAAGGGATCATTTGCGCTCCAGTCTTGATAAGATTTTGTTAATCACAGGGCATTATAAAAAGCTCTTGACCCGAAACTGCTTTTTGTTTGAATACTTAACAGTTTTTGTAACGTTTTGCGAATAAGATTAAATGCGAATTAAAATTTGCGGCATTACCCAACCAGACCAGGGACGAGCGATCGCCAATTTAGGAGCTACGGCCTTAGGTTTTATCCTCGTACCGAGTTCGCCTCGTTACGTCAAAATAGAGCAAATTAACGCTATTATCGCCGCAATACCCGACAAAATTGATTTTATTGGGGTTTTTGCCGACGAGCAACCGGAAATTATTCAGCAAATAATTGTTAAAACCCCCTTGACAAGTGTGCAGTTACATGGTATGGAATCTCCCGAATATTGCCAAAGGTTGCGGCAATTATTACCCGACCGGGAAATTATCAAAGCTTTGCGGATTAAAGACAGAGAAAGTTGGGAAAAGTCGGCAATTTACTTCAATAGCGTCGATACTTTACTTTTAGATGCCTACCATCCCCAATTGCTTGGCGGTACGGGACATACCTTAGACTGGCAAGCCTTAGCCAGTTTTTCGCCCCCCTTGCCCTGGTTTCTGGCCGGAGGACTCAACCCCGATAATATTGGTGAAGCTTTAACCAGGCTGCACCCCGATGGTATTGATGTCTCTAGCGGCGTTGAGCGATCGCCTGGTGATAAAGACATCAAAAAAGTCGCCCTCTTGTTAGAGCGACTGCAAAAATCCAGTGATCAGTGATCAGCTTCTCAAGGCAAGAGGCAACAGGCAAGAGGCAAAAGACAGAATCTGACAATTCTCCTACCTAAAAAGAAGGTTAGAAACTAAGCACATCAAAGCTTTTAGCTTAACCAATTAGGGTTTGCTGAAAAAGTCATTGAAAAGTACAGGTCTCTTAATCAATGATTTCACTTAGCTACAAGCATAAGCTTTAGTTGTTGATTAATTTTTAAGTTATAACTTATCCTAATCATTGACCGAGAAAAAGTGCTGTTTTTCCATTTCAGACATAAAAAAGCCCAAAAAACCTGCCTCAACAGGTTAGAAAGATTCATGACTAAAAAAGTAATAGCAATCGCTGAAAAGGAAGTATGAGGAAGTTTAGCCATCACTTTACCTAAGCTAAATCTTCTTTTCCCCTGTCCAAATTTGCCCTCTATACAATTCCGAATCCTCTCATCATCGGTAGCTTGTTTCTTTTGTTCTTTACTAACATTTTTGGCTGGTCTTCCTAATGGGGGACCACTGATTCTGATTCCCCTTTCTTTACACCAAGCTCGGTTTTCTCTGGTTCGATAAATTTTGTCCACATGAACTGATTCTGGATAGTATCCTGTATAGTCATAATAAGCTTCTATTTGTGCTTTTAAATCTCCTGATTCATTAAAGTTATCCCAACTAATTCGGTCTAAAAATATGTAACCATCTATACAGCTTGCTGAGAATTTAGCCCCAAATTCTACGGGTTTTCCAGCTTTTCCTCTGACTATCGGACGGATGTGGGGTTGAGTTAAGCTGACAATTCTGTCTTCAATACTCTGTTTGTTATTTTGGTACATCCAGAGTTGTTGACGATAAACTTCTGTGACTACTAACAACAGTTTATAGTCTCTTTTTTTCAAGCTTTGTAGAGAGGCTCCTTCTGCTAAAAGTTGTTCAATATGGTCGAGATTTCTTTTCAGATATTGCAGTTGTCTTTTCAGAGCTTTTCGTCTTTGTTTGACGGTAGGTTTTCTTTTTTTCGCTACTTCTAAATAACTTTTTCTGGCTAGAAGACGATAGGTTCTCGGTTTTTGAACAAGTTTTCCTTTTAAAGTTTCATAGAGAATATCAATAATTTTTTCGGTTTGTTTTCTTCCTTGATTTAACAGGTTTAAATCCGTAGGATAACTAATATCTGCGGGCGCACAACTGGCATCTAAAATTAATTTACCTCGATTTTCTGGTTGACTTTGGGTTTCGCTCTCTAACTTTTTTTCGGTGTTTTCTTCTTCTTTTATTTCTCTCGAATTTTTGACCATAAAGCGATTCACTTTATTAATTAGTTCCAGAGTGATTCTTTCTCGAAAGTGAACCAACATTGACGCTTCAAACCGGGGTTCATTGCTGTAGGATGAAAACCCCAAGAAGTATTGTAAATAAGGATTTTCTTTGATTTGTTCTACCGTTTCTCTATCGCTTGTTCCTAATTTTTCTTTAATAATTAATGCTCCGAGTGCTGTCCTGAATGTTTTGGCGGGTGTGCCCATTTCTTCTGAAAAAAGTGATGCGTATTCCGCTTCAAATTCTGACCAGGGAATGAGGTTGGCCATAATTACCCAACGATTGTCTTGGGATAATTTCCCCTCAAAGGGCAGCTCGAAGTTTTCTGGTGGGGTTGAGGGTAACTCGCTTTTACGGTACATTAGCACTAATTAGAGAAGATGCAAGGGTGATGCAAGGGTTTTAAGAGATTCTAGCAGATTTAAGTGCATTTGGGAAGCTCTCAATCAAGCTAAAAGCCCTTTCCTGTAAGGTTTTTACCATTATTCAGCAAACCCCAATTAGGTCTTAGATTCGGTCGAGTTAGAAGGTTTTGGGTTTTAGGGTTTTAGGGTTTTAGGGTGTTGGGGTGTTGGGGTTTTAGTTGAAATTTCCCCATTCCCCCATTCCCCCATTTCCCCATTTCCCAATTTCCCCATTTCCCTGACTAGAAGAAATTGGGTTTATGACGGATCAGGTTAAGATACTCCTCGCGGGTTTTCTGCTCGTCTTGGAAGACTCCTAACATGGCGCTGGTGACAGTCCAAGATCCCGGTTTCTGCACCCCGCGCATCACCATGCACATATGAGTTGCTTCCATGACGACTGCAACCCCTTGGGGGTCGAGAATTTCTTGAATCGCTTCGGCAATCTGACGGGTGAGGCGCTCTTGCACCTGTAAACGACGGGAATACATTTCCACAATGCGGGCCAATTTACTTAATCCGACCACCTTTTGGTTAGGAATATAGGCAACGTGGGCCCGACCCATGAAGGGTAACATATGATGTTCACAGAGACTAAAGAAGTCAATATCGCGCACTAATACCATCTCATTATGACCTTCATCGAAGATCGCACCATTAACGAGGGTTTCTAGGGATTGTTGATAGCCCTGGGTGAGAAACTGCATCGCTTCGGCCACCCGTTTGGGGGTTTTTAATAAACCTTCTCTTTCGGGATCTTCCCCCACCGAGATCAGGATATTTCTGACCGCATCCATCATCTGTTCTTTATTTTCGTCGGAAGTTGGATGAATTTGGGCGGTTTTGCCATTGTGGGTGTTGCGATCGGGGCGAGTGGTCACGCGTGCTTGGATAGCGTCGGTTAGATTACCGTTTAAACCGTTAGAAGAAGCTATGGTCATAATGAGGATGCCTGTAGGCGAATTGATCAATAAATAGAAGTATTTTGGGTTATAATGCCCCCGCACTGGGCATAATGGTCATCGTTTCCACTACGGCCTGTTTGGGCAGTAACACCGCTTGCAGAATGGCCTGAGCGATGATATCCGGGGTTAACATGGCCGAGCGATCGAAATCTGCTTTGACGCTATCGCTGTCCCAGATGGGAGTATTGACAGCCCCGGGGGTGATAATCGTGACGCGAATGGCGTTAGCCCGCTCCTCGATCGCTAAAATGCGAGAAAATGCCACTAATGCCGCTTTGCTGACACTATAGGCCCCCCAATCGGGGAAAAAATTATCGGCGGCGATCGAAGAAACGTTAATAATCGTGCCTCCCCCCTGTTGACGCATAGCAGGTAAAATCCCTTGCACGCACTGGTAAACACTGGTTAAATTCAGGTCGATCACCCGCTGCCAGTCTGACAAAGGTGTGTCGGCCAAGGGGTTTGTGTAACCCATGCCGGCATTATTGATCAGAATGTCGATCGGTCCGGATTCTTGGGCGATTTTAGCGATACTAGGAGCTACTTCCGGGATATCTGCCAAATCTAAGGGGTAAGCTTGGGCTGATACGCCTAAATCTGCCGCCATTGCCGCCACGGTTGCCAATTTTTGTTGATCGCGACCGATTAAAACCAGATTAATTCCCGCCTTGGCGAAAGCGAGGGCGGTTTCTTTGCCGATGCCGCTACTGGCTCCGGTGATCAGCGCTCGCTGTTGACGAATAACAGAGTTCATGGTATAATCTGAAATCTCTTAATTCCGGGTAGTTAGGGCAAAATTTTGGCGGTCAGGGAGACCCTAGAAAGGTTTAAGGGAATTGGGTTGGATCGGAGCAATTTTTCTCGCACCAAAATTGCCGCGTCCACCTGGGACGGGGGGAAGCATTGACTATCGGGTAGGTTCAAGATTAAGAATCGTTACAAAATTTTACCTAGCCAATTATAGCACTGTTAAGTCAGGGATCACTAATTTTTGTGTATATTCAGATAGATATCTAACCAGGGAGAGAAAAAAGCGGCCTGGTGGGCGAGAATTCTTGAGGCTGTCTTGGTGGAAAACTCCCTCTCCCTGCGCTCAAAACTACTCACCGGAGGAGATGGCGGCGCTGGGTTGACTGCGATTGACAATCACCACTCGATCGCCGACAACGGGACTTCTAGCTAGGAGAATTCCCTCGTTATCCTTCATTTCCAAGCGGCGAAAATCGAGACTTTGGCAACGTTGAAAAACCGAATTAGCCAATTTATCCTGTTGTGATGCCTCCAGGCTATACCAATTATCGCCCAAAATAACTACTAGACGACTAGCTAAAAAGTCCGCTTCTACGCTAGAAATAATCCCGGCGGGATAACGAGTAGTTAAATCGGTAATTTCCTCTTGAATGGCTGCGACTAAACTTTGTTCGGGAGTTAATCGCGGTTTTGCTTTGGTAATCGGGACCGGAATCGGTGCCTCTGGTGCGGTTAATTCCGGGGGAGTTTCGATAATTTCCCCGGCTGCCGGTGGAGGACTGGGGACAACTTCAGGCATATTTTCGGCAATTTCCGCCGGATTTTTCGGTAAACTGATCACGGCTACTAAGAGGATAGTGACTAAACTTCCTGTTAACAAGCCGGTGATTAACCAATCGGGAATTTTTTCGCTAATTCCCCCGGGTAAAAGTCGGCGAATTTTGTTCAAAATTGCCGTCCACCACCCTTCCACCTGATCGAAATCCGGTAAAATATCGTCGATTCCCTCGGCTGCTTCGATGGGAGAATCTGGGGTTAAACTTTGCTCAACTCCGGCGAATTCATCTGGTTTTAAAGCAGCGGCTAACTGTTGCGTTGAGTTAAGAAGATTATCAACAGCAACTTTTGGGGGTAACACTGTCCCCGTTCCCGTGTTAAGTTGGGAAACGATCGAATTTAACTGCTCGATCGCCTCCTGTAGTCGGCTCACCGTTTCTGCTTGGCTGAAATTCTCTCGCTCATTTGGTTGAGTCATAATTAATTCTTCTTAACCCGCTGCCATTCTTTTTCAAAATATCATTGTATGCGCCGTTTTCTCGGTTTTTTAACCAGTATTTTCCTTGTCTTCCTGACTGCTTGTGGTAGTGTTACTCCCCCGCAAGAATTTGCACCCCCTGGAGAAATCGTCACTAAAGCCCTTTTATTACAATTTCGTCACACATCCGATCGCCTTAGTCAATCTTTACAGATCGATGAGCCGCAGGTAAAAATTGCTAAAATTAATGTCACCAGTCTGGAACCGATTTATGTGGGCAATTTGCCCGCTTATCACTTGCAGGGAGATTACGATCTAACTCTGCAATTGCCCCATCAAAAAGATACCAAACAACACAACAATTTTGATCTTTATTTACAAAGACAGATCGAGGGGAAAACTTGGCGTTTACTCGAAGAAGTTGCCTCCCAATGGCGCAGCTATTTAGTCAAATAACCGGAAAAAGCCGAGGGATTTTGCTATAGTCTATGATCAACAGCAATGACAATCCTCAAAGGGAAAATTTAGCGATCATGATTACCTGTCCTCGTTGTCAGCACAAGGTCGATAGTCAAGCCTTACGATGTCCCTACTGTGCTAATATTTTAAAGGCCTATGGTCATCCCGGCATGACCCTGCATCAAGCCGTCACGGGCGAGTTTTTATGTGAAACTTGTCTCTACCATGGCGATGATAGCTGTAATTTTCCCCAACGTCCCTACGCTACCAGTTGCACTTTATACAAAAATAGCCAAATAATAGCCGAAAAAATTCCTCCTCTCCCGCTGCCTAGGGTTTTTAAAAATTGGTGTCTTAGAAATAAGGGATTATTACTATTATTAACCATGATTTTGGGCAGTATTGCCCTGGCTTTTATAAACTCACGTCGTTAATTTTCTTGCTGGCGATCAAGCCTTGATATAGAGCTAGATCGAACCAGAAAGTTGTGCCAATTCCCACTTCACTAATCAAATTAATTTGACTATAGTGCTTTTCAATAATATTTTTGACTATCGATAATCCTAATCCCGTCCCTTCTAGGGTATGAACGCGATTTTCTACCCGATAGAAGCGATCAAATATGGCACTTTGATCCTCGGCATCAATGCCAATACCAGTATCGGATACTTCCACGCGAATTTTGATAGTTTCTTGGGGATTATCTTTGGTTATTTTATAGGCACGAATCACCACTTTACCGCCGGCAGGAGTAAATTTTAGGGAGTTACCGACTAGATTAGTTAATACCTGTAAGAGTAGATCATAATGGCCTAAAATTGGTAGTAAATTGGCTTCAATTTCCGAGCTTAATTCTAGTCCTTTATCCCTAGCATTGAGTTGATAGGTCCTTAGGGTTTGTTCGATTAATTGTCCGATATCGATCGCATCTAAGTTATAGTTACGCGAGGATTCTAACCGAGAAAGATCGAGAACATCATTAACTAAACGAGTTAAGCGATCGGTTTCATGATTAGCGGTTTCTAAAAACTCTCTTTTTTCTGTATCGCTGAGATCCTCACCAAATTCTGTCAGGGTTTCAATGAAAGATTTGATGTTAAATAAAGGGGTTCTTAACTCATGGGAAACATTGCTGATAAATTGACTTTTTGCCTCATTTAATTCTGTTTCTCTGGTGATATCCTGTAGCGTCATGGCAATTCCCCGGACATTCTCCCGATACTGATCGAATACCTGAGTTAACAAAATGCGAATTGTGCAGGGTTTCGGGTTAGTTAAAGATAATCTAAATTCCGCAGGAGAATAGTTATTATTTTCCCCATCAATAACAGCATTTTTCTGATTTTGATTAGCGGTTTCTTCAGTCTGGAGGGGTTCTCCCGCCGCAATTTGATAGAGAGGTTTAGTTAGTTTAACCGTTAACTCCGAAGGAAAAAGATGTAGAACATTTTGACCGATAATTTCCCGATCTTCCCAGCCAAATATTTCCCGAGCTGCGGGATTAATTAATAATAATTGAAAATTAGTATCTAAGAGAATTGCTCCATCAGCAATAGTGGACATTAACGTATCTAGTTTGGCTTTTTCGGCGGTCATTTCTTCGATATTTTGTTCCTCGTATCGCTCTAACTTTTCCGCCATTTCATTAAAACTGAGAATTAATTCCCCCAACTCTCCTCCCAGGGGTAAATCAACGCGCTGCTTAAAATTTCCCGCTGCAATATTTTTGACCCCGACTAATAACTCCTTGATCGGTTTGGTGATAGTTAAAGCATTAAAAACCGCTCCGAGAATCACCATAGCCCAGATCGAGACAAAAACGGCAATAGTCACATCACGGGTTAGATTAGAAGAAGCCACCACAATAGCGTTAGGATTGATCCCGATCGCCAATACTCCCAAATATTTGCCTTCGTGATTCAAGGGAACAAAGACATCGGTTACTTCACCGTCGGGGGTTTTATGCTGACGGACGAGGGGAGTTTCCCCATTTTCGCCATAATTTTCCGGTAATTGAATGCGACGCTCGATCGTCAGGGAATTCTTAACTTCGGCGGTAGAATAGGGAATGCCGAAAAATATTTGACCCTCTTCGTTAGCGTAGATCAAATAACGAACACTGGAGGTACTACTGTAAAAACGGGCTGAAAAACGGGCTAAATCGGTTAAATTATCTTCAGCAATGAGAGGGGAGACATTAGCGGCTAATAACAGCCCCAAATCCCGGCCAAAACGGGTATCATTGAGACGCACATCCTGCTGGATCGTGTTAACCGCCCAAAAGGTTAAACCACTCATCAACAAGGAGACGGCTAAAGTAGCCGCAGCCATTAATTTAGTTTGGAGAGTGAATTCGGACCACCAACGGGCGATCGCTTTTCGGAGACTGGGCAGAAAATTAGACACGGTTAGGCAGGATTAATCTGTATTCTTGACTACTCTATCGCTCAAATCGCGGGTTAATATGATCATCTTAACTCATTATTAAGCTGGTAGCCGTTAAACCGGCACTAATCAAAGTCTAAGTCTCCGAGAAAGTCAAGAAATGCCCAAAAGCGCCGACAGTTCTAATTTTAGCCACCCCCGGTACTTCTGTGGTGTAGATACTGAACACACCTAGATTTTGCCGTTGACTAGAGGTTTCAATCGCTGGTTTTAAGATTTGATTTTTGATCACATTTCTGGCTGCCACCGGCAAAGAATCGATCGAGTCACAGAGACTGATTTTCTCGCAAGCAATTTTGTCGGCATGAGCGAGAAGTTTTTCCGAGGCGTATTCGCTGTAAAGTTCTTGGGGGGGATTGGTAAATCCCATAATCCCCGCTACCACCCCCAGGGCGATCGCTCCCTTGAAGAAATTACCCCCCATAGCTAGTTAGCTCCTTGATTTTGTCTTCTCCACTCTATTTTGACAAGACATTTTCGATCTGACTAGGGAGCGGTGTTAATTTCTTAAACCAATACCGGGTGCATAGCACTCTAGTACATTTCCCGTGAGACTGCAGCTAATTAACAGATAATCACAGTGAGAACAGGCGGTGCTAATGAGATGATGTTCTAAAATATGCTGTCTTTCGGCAAAATTTCCACAATTAGGACAGCGTACTTGTTGTCGGGTGATCATAGCAAACCTCGTTAATTAGTTATCTTTTGTATATAAAGCTAGTTTTTCTTGATCCCAATTGGTTTAAGTCTATTTTTTCCTTGATCCCCATTATGGAGTCGCTAATCTGATCTGGCTAGTAATTTTTACTAAACTTTGCAATTTTTCTTGAAAAATTTAATAATTTCTTTCTAGTTTTTTTTACCGTGATCGGATATGTGTCGTAATTTTGGGGAAGAGAAAGCCAGAAAGCGAACTTTTAAACTGCCGATCCCTTACTGCTATAATTACGGCTGAGATTATTGATTATCCTATGAAGTATGCTCTGGTTCACGAGTGGTTAACCCCAAAGGCGACGGGGGGATCGGAATTAGTGGTTAGGGAGATTTTACAATGTCTAGAGGCGGATTTATACGCTTTGATCGATTTTGAGTCCACTAATCCCGATAGTTATCTCTATGGTCGCTCGATCGGGACAACTTTTCTGCAAAATTTCCCGAAAGCAAGCAATGGCGTACAAAAATACTTACCTTTTCTTCCCCTGGCGATCGAGCAGTTAAATTTAGAGGATTATGATGTAATTTTATCCTCCTCCCATTGTGTGGCTAAAGGGGTTTTAATTCGACCGGATCAGGTGCACATTTGTTATTGTCACACCCCGATGCGTTATGCTTGGGATTTAACTTTTGACTATCTGGCTAATAGTAAGTTAGGACAGGGATTACCCGGTATTTTCACCCGTTATCTCTTGCATGGGTTGCGTCAGTGGGATGTGATTTCTGCTAATCGTGTGGACTATTTTCTGGCTAATTCCCACCACACCGCTAGACGAATTTGGCGCTGTTATCGACGGGAGGCAAAAGTTATTTATCCTCCCGTACAAATCGAGCGTTTTCCCTACCAAGAGAAAAAAGAAGATTTTTATTTAGTAGTCTCTCGTTTGGTTAGTTATAAAAAAGTCCCTTTAATTGTGGAGGCATTTAATCAATTGGGATTACCATTAGTAGTTATTGGAGATGGTCCACAGATGACTTTAATCAGACAGTTAGCTAAGGATAATATTCAGATTTTAGGTGCGGTTTCTGATCGAATAGTAGCAGAGTATATGTCGAAAGCAAAAGCGTTTATTTATGCTGCCTGTGAGGATTTTGGTATTGCTTTAGTGGAAGCGCAAGCTTGTGGCACTCCTGTGATTGCATTTGCTGCCGGAGGTGCTTTAGAAACCGTGCGGGATCTGCGGGAAAATTCTCCCCAGGCAACAGGATTACTTTTTGGGGAACAAAATCCCCAATCCTTGCAGGAAGCGGTTAAATATTTTGTCGATCATGCGGATAAAATTGATCCGGAAAATTGTCGGCAACAGGCTAATAGATTTACTCCAGAGGTTTTTAGAAATGCTTACAGTTTGTTTATAGAGGAACATTCAATATCTAAAAATTATTGCTAACTTTAATTAGATCAGTTATCCTAATGGTGAGCTACGAGGTTTTCGTTTTAGAGAGTCAGTCATTGGTAGTTGATAACAAATTAGGTTACACTTCCTCTTGATGAGAAAGGCTGTATTTCCCCAATGATGAGGACGCAGCCAATGCGCCCAAAATGTAATATCATGGATATTTCTCTAAAATTGAGATCTAGCCAACGCTGATAGCTTACCGTGGTGATTGTGATGACAGAAAAGTGAGGATTATAGCCGTGCCTTGGAATCGAGTTAATCAATGGGTAGAAAGACGCTCTTTAGTGGCCCTAGAATCAGCTTATCAGAGAGCGCTAAAAATTAAAGCGATCGAAGATAAACATTTTGGGGGACAAAAAATTTCCCCGGCTGCCGTGGGAGGAAAAAGTGTTTATGATTACTTTCAAAGTACCCTAGATCGAGAATTATTACAGATACGTTTCGATTTAACTCAAGTGCGTCTGGGTAATTTTATCAATCCGCAAACTAACCCAGAAAATAATAACATTTTAGAGACTTTAAAGGTGATCGAGGATATTATCGGTAAATATCGCCTAGACTTAGGGGAATTGCTGCCCCCATTACCGAATAATGAAACCCCCAATCTGCCTAATGCCAATCTCACTGGTGATACCCCTAGCGATAAAACTAAGCAGACAATTTCTCCTGCAACTGGTAATAAATTTTTTAACTTCCAGCAAGAATTAACCCCCGAATACGAACAAACCGTTATTAAACAACTCCGTACTTTGCGACAACAACAACGGATTGCTATTCGTTTTATCCTGATTATTATTTTAGTTCCTCTCTCGGTACAGGTTATTAGTAGAAACTTTATTTTTAGCCCTGTTTTAAACTATTTTGGTGTGGATAGAGCGAAAATATCAGAAGTTTATATTTCTCAGGAAATTGGCGAAAAATATCTCAGGGAATTTGCTAGACTTCAAGAAATTGAAGAAATCAAGCAGGTTTTAGGAGTAGCAAAAGCAGGGCATGAATCAGAAGAAACCTTTCGAGAACAGGTCGAGGAATTATTTAAAGAAGCGGGTTATGAAAGTCAAGATGGTTGGAAAAACTTACTATCGGATCTGACTGGATTAATAGCCTTTATTGCCATCTTAATTTTTGGTCGTCAACAATTGGCAATTACGCGAGCTTATGTTAGTCGTTATTTTCTCAGCTTAAATGATATCACCAAAGCCTTTATCTTTATTCTCTTTACCGATATATTTGTCGGGTTTCACTCGGCGGAGGGTTGGACGGTAATCTTAGAAACTTTGTTCCGGCACTTTGGTTGGCGCGAGAATATTACATTTATCAGCTTGTTTGTGGCCACTGTTCCCGTTATCCTAGATACCATCTTTAAACTATTAATATTTAATTATCTGACCCGTAAATCTCCCACCGCCGCAACTATCCTAGAAAAGATGAACCAGTAACGCCCTATGATCCTTAGCATTGCCGATACCTTCATTAAAAGACCCGTTCTGACCACGGTTTGCTCGATTTTAATCGTTTTGATCGGAGCGATCGCTGTTCCCTTTTTACCCCTAGAAAAACTGCCGCAGTTGGCATTTATTCAGGTAGCGGTAAATGCCAACTATTTGGGAACCGATGCCAAAACCGTACAGGATAACGTTACCACGGTACTCGATCGCCAGATTAACGGGACAGAACAGATTGTTTATATGCAGTCCCAGAGTACCAACACCGGACAAAGTACGGTGAATGTCTTTTTCCCGGTAGAAATGGATCGTAACATTGCCCAAGTCTTGGTACAAAACCGTGTCAGTACCGCCGCCGCTAGTTTACCTGAAGAAGTGAACCGGCAGGGGGTGACAACCAATACCCAATCCCCCAGCGTTACCCTTGCCTACGGTATTTCCGCCAAACCGGACGAAAAGGGCAATTATCCCTACGATACAGTCTTTTTAAGTAACTTTGTCGATCGGGTCATCGATGCGGAGATTCGCCGGATCGAGGGAGTTGGTAGTACAACAATCATCGGGGAGAGGGAATACGCCCTGCGTTTTTGGCTTAATCCCGATGCTTTAGCCGCTAGGGGCGTATCGGCGGAACAAGTAGTACAGGCAATCCGAGAACAGAATATTCAGGTGGGTGCGGGGACAATTGGCGGTGATCCCAGTCCCGAAGAGCAGCAATTCCAGATCGCCATTCGCGCCGTTGGTAGGGTTGCCACCGGGGAGGAAGCAGAAAATATCGTCGTCAAAGTCGGGGAAAATGGCGATTTAATCCGAATTAAAGACGTAGGACGCGCAGAAATCGGAGCCGAAAGCTACAGTACCGCCGCCTATTTCGACAAATCCCCCGCCGTCGTCTATATCGTCTATCAGTTGCCCGGTTCCAACGCTTGGAATACCGCCAAACTGGTGAAAGAAAAAATGGCGGAACTAGAACCGAGTTTCCCCCCGGGGTTAAATATCGCCATTACCCTCGATAATACGGCTTTTGTCGCGGCTTCCCTAGAAGAAGCCTTTGGCACTCTGGTGGAGGCGATTTTACTGGTTATTCTAGTCATTTTTATCTTCCTTCAGGACTGGCGCACCACGATCATTCCGGCGATCGCTATTCCCGTATCTTTGATCGGAACCATGGCCGTCGCCCTAGCTTTAGGCTATTCTCTCAATAACCTCTCCTTGTTTGCCGTCATTCTAGCCACCGGTTTAGTGGTGGACGACGGCATCGTGATCGTAGAGGCGGTATCGGAAAAATTACGGCAGGGGATGCGGCCATTGCAAGCTGCCCTCGATGCCATGGGCGAGTTAACCTCGGCGGTAATTGCCAGTTCTCTTGTACTACTAGCGGTTTTTATTCCCGTCACCTTCTTCCCCGGTACGGTGGGGATCGTTTATCGACAATTTGCCGTCATCATCTCCGCTTCAATTATCATCTCCACCTTTAACGCCCTCAGTTTTTCCCCCACCATGTCGGCGATTATCATGAAACCGCCCCAAGGCACCCGCGGACCCTTGGGACTGTTTTTCGATGGCTTTAATCGAGGTTTCAACGCAGTTAAAGAAGGCTATCGACGCTCGATCGAATTTCTGATCCGGCTTCGGTTTCTGGTGTTACCCTTCTTTATTGCCGCCCTCTTTCTCACAGCTTGGAGTTATAGCACCACTCCCCAGGGTTTTATCCCCGAAGAAGACCAAGGTTATGCCTTCGTTTTGGTGCAAGCACCCGCCGGGGTTTCCCTGCGCTACACCGACCGGGTTATCCGTGAGATTAACGAAGAAATTCTCGACGGTATCGAAGAAATCGATCACTTTGTCGGTATGGCGGGCTTTAGTTTTGCCGGAAGTGGTAGCAACCAAGGGCTATTTTTTGTCAAGTTAAAAGAATGGTCGGAACGGCCCGGCGAAGATAAGTCGGTTTTCGGGGTTCTGCGGAAAATTAACCAACAATTAGCCACTAAAGTCCGAGATGCTCGCGCTTTCGCCGTTAATGCGCCCCCCGTGGATGGATTAAGTTCTACCGGCGGTTTCGAGTTATTTATCCAAAACCGCGCTTCTTTCCCCATGGACGCTTTGATTGCCAACGCTAATAACGTCATGGCCGAGGCCCGAACAAGACCGGAATTATCGGGAATTTTCACCCAATTTACCACCGACACGCCGATGCTGGAACTTTCCATCAATCGCAACCAGCTACAGGCGCAAAACGTCGATATGCAGGCCGTTTTCGGTACCCTGCAAACCTATCTCGGTTCCAACTTCGTCAACCAATTCGTCTTAGGCGATCGCTTGTATCGAGTCTTTGCCCAAGCAGAAGCGGATTATCGTTCTAATCCCGAAGATATTAACCGTCTTTACGTCCGTTCCCGTACCGGGGCCAATATTCCCCTATCGGGTTTAGTTAGCGTCAAACGCTTCACCTATCCACCGATTATCACTAACTTTAACCTCTATCCCTCGATTAACGTTCAGGGTAGTCCCGCCCCCGGTTTTAGTACGGGACAGGCGATCGCGGTGATGGAAGATGTCTGCCGCAAAGTCCTGCAGCCCGGTTTCGGTTACGCTTGGACGGGGACAGCTTTCCAAGAAAAAACTTCCGCTGGGGCTGCCCCAGTTATCTTCGGATTAGCCTTTATCGTGGTTTTCCTTGTTCTTGCGGCCCAGTACGAAAGCTATATCGACCCGATTATCATCATGATTACCGTTCCCCTAGCGATCCTAGGTGCCATGGGGGCCTTACTGTTACGGGCGAATTTCCTACAAGTGGGTAGTCTCTTCCCGACGGTGAATAATAATATTTATGCTCAGGTGGCTTTGGTCATGTTGATCGGTTTAGCGGCTAAAAATGCCATCTTGATCGTGGAATTCGCTAACCAGTCCCGTACTTTGGGTTTAAGTATTCCCGATGCGGCAGCCCGGGCCTCGACGGAACGCTTAAGACCGATTCTGATGACGGCTATTTCCGGTTTAGTCGGTTTCTTGCCCTTGGTTATCGCTTCCGGCGCCGGGGCGATGAGTCGTTGGTCCCTGGGAACTGCAATCCTAGGCGGTTATCTGATTTCCACGGTGTTGAGTTTATTTCTCGTCCCGGTTTTGTATGTGCTGATCAAACAGTTCGAGGCCCGATTCCTCTCCTCGAAACCCCCCAAAGGTGGCGGTTCTGGCAATAGTAAAACTCCCTCTCTCGGTGGCGAAAGAAATACATCAGAAACCTCCATAGAAGAAGGGGCCATTTCTTCTTTGAAAATCTCTCCTCAGTCCCCGAATGACTAGGGTGTTAGGAGACTTTTTCAGTGATAACTGATAACTGATAACTGATAACTGAAAATAATGAGTCTAGAATCTACAGCTAATGAGGCGATCGCTCATAATTTAGAGCAATTCCTGCTAGTTTTGACCATTTCCTTGAGTGTCGCCACTTTATCGAGAACCGTTGCCTTCCTCCGCAAAATTCCCTACACCCTGCTGTTAGTTATTGTCGGTATGGGTTTAGCTTTTTTAGATTTGCGTCTAGTTAATCTTTCCCCGGAATTAATTCTGGAAATTTTTCTGCCTCCCCTCCTTTTTGAAGCCGCTTGGAATATTCCTTGGGCTAAATTAAAGGAATATTGGGTTACTATCGTCCTTTTTGCCGTTATCGGGGTGATTATCTCCGTTTTGGGGGTCGCCTATCCCCTACATATCTTTGCTAATTTACCCCTATCGATCGCTTTCCTGTTGGGTGCTGCCCTAGCTGCCACCGATCCCGTCTCTGTAATTGCCCTATTTAAAGAATTGGGGGCCAGTAAAAAACTGACGATCCTGATGGAAGGGGAAAGTCTCTTTAATGATGGGGTCGCTGTGGTGGCTTTCGTCCTCTTGGTGGGGATTCCCTTGGGAGTCGATACCTTTTCCGTCCCCGTCACGATCGCTCGTTTCTGCACCTTTGTGGGGATTGGCATCGGTGTGGGTTGCGTGATCGGTTTCGGCATTTCCTACCTTACCCAACGCTTCGATTTGCCTTTTGTGGAACAGTCTCTGACTCTAGTTTCTGCATACGGAACCTATCTCGTCACGGAAAAATTAGGCGGATCCGGTGTGATTGGGGTGGTAATTGTCGGGATTATTCTCGGTAATCTCGGTTCGCGCATTGGTATGAGTCCCCGCACGCGCCTGGTAGTTAGCGAATTTTGGGAATTTATCGCCTTTTTTGTCAATTCTATCATCTTTTTACTGATCGGTGATCAAACCCGTTTTGAGAGTCTCGGCAGTCACTTAACTGGGATTTTAATAGCGATCGCTGCTATGGTGGTTTCCCGTCTGTTCTCAATTTTTGGACTAGGGGGAATTAGTAACCTAATTACGGGTAATAGCGTCAATTTTAAGGAAAGAACGGTGTTATGGTGGGGAGGATTACGCGGTTCGGTTTCGATCGCCCTAGCGTTAAGTGTTCCTACGTCTATCCCCTACCGTCAAGAAATTATTGACGTGGTTTTTGGGGTGGTTTTATTTACTTTATTGGTGCAAGGATTATCTATACAATGGCTATTAAATGCCCTCAATCTTATCGGTGATCAACCGATTCGTAGCGAATATTCGGCCTTAATTGCTCGTCAAATTGCCTTAACTAGGGTTGCCAATTATCTGCAACAACCAGAACGTTTTCCCGATATCGATACCGAATTTTATCGCGACAAAAAAACTCTGGTGGAAGGACAATTAAAGTCCTTGGGCGATCAGTTGCAAAAATTACTAGAGGAACACCCACAATTAAAAGATGTGGTAGCCGAACAATTTCAAGATACTTTACTCGATATCGAAGCTAATACCTACGCAGAATTAATTCGAGCCGGTCGTTTAAATGAAAATCTCGTTCCCCTTTTAGTCGAGGTAGAAGAAGAAAAAGAGATGGGGCATGATAGTTATTAGGGCAATTAGGTCTTTGGGCATCTCGAATAATAGATTTTCTTAAGAATTGCGTCGCCTGCAACCCTAATTAGGGTCTGCTGAAAAAGCTTTTCCTGGAGGCAGGGTGTGGGGTGTGAGCTTCGGCCGTGAGCTCACCGTCGAAGTCTCGCCGAACGTCTGAGGTCCGAACGGTTTCATCCCGTCGCTAAAAGCGAGGGTCTTCACCCCGACATTTTTGATAAAAATATCAACTTTTGTGAATTTAGTAGATAAAATCACCAGCTTATGATATATTTCAATTAGTGTGAGGAGCGAACCAGAATAGAGAGCCGAGACGAAACATGGACAGTCGCCGGCTCTCTTTCTGTTGTTTAGGAATTATTTTTTTCTTGGCGATATTTAATAAAAGTGGGCAAATCAACCCGAAAAGAGGAATATTTCGGGGAATGAGAGATGATGGGTGCGGGCCAATCCCTGTCTTTCTTATTTAAGGATTCTGCTGGCTCAATTGTCTCTAATTCCGCTAAAAACTCATCGATGGGAGCCACTTCATCGCTTTCTTGGCTCTCTGTCTGAGACCAAGGCTCGATCTCGGCTGCCTTGGCGACAATGGCTAAATCTGGGGGAGAATTGCGATCGCTACCGCGCTGGAAATACTGGGCTAAGGCCGCCTTATACTGGAGGGTGTAGCGTTGCTGACGTTGAAGACGGGTGCGTAATTCCTGCAATTGCTGGTCATAGTTGCACAGTTTTTGGCTTTTTTCCTGATAACTTTCCTGAATTAAGGCACATTCTCGCTCTAAACGGGCTAATTGTTGACGTGTGCGGGTCAATTCTGCGGTCAAATTGGCAATAATCATCGGTTGCCGTTGTTCTGCTTGACGATACTGTTCGATTTCCCCTAAAGCTCGCTGTAATTGTTGCTTTTCGTATTGCAGTTCCTCGTTTTGCTGCTGGATTAGGGTATCACAACTTTGCCAGCGACGATTTTGCTCGGCTAACTGCGATCGCAATTCCGCAAGAGCTTGCTCCCGTCGCCAGATCTCCGCTTGTAATTCTTGATTTTGTTGACGTAAATGAGAGGATAGAGCTGCCCAATCTGTCTCATCTGTTGATTGACTCTCATGCTCGACAATTTCAGCAGTGATGACATTATCCGCATGGGTGAGATGATCGAGGTACAGGTCGGAATTATCGTTCATAAAAGCCAAAGGATGAGGAAACCTAGAAGTTTAGAGACGTTAAAAGCCTTCTATCGTTCCAAAAAAAAATGGGAACCGCATTGTTAGAGACTGCCGCGCGGTTCCACTGCCGATCCTTAAGAGGAGAACACTATAAATAACCATAAGCTTATTAGGAATTTTTGTCAATACTTAATGAGAATATTTTTTAATAAGTTGGGGGGGAGAGGAGAATCAACTAATTCCTAAGATAGCTGTTGCGGGTATCTGGCCCGAGGCCGGGGAAGAATTAGCCACAGCAAAATTGATACAGGCATCGGTCGGGCGGGTTAGCGGCTCGATGTGCTTCAATAATTCTATAGTTTTTATTTTCCTTGTCTTACCATGCCACGTCCCCCGAAAAAAACCCCTAGCACCCCTGAACCCCCCGAAGAGCCAATTAAAGCCACTCCTCCCCTACAACCTCTACAAATTATTAAAAAGGGTTCTAGGGCTGCAGTACCCCCCAAACCCCCAGAAACCCCTCCAGAAATCATCGAGGAAAAACCAGCCGCAGAAACGGTAAAATCAGTCAGTAGCGAGATAAAATCTCCTTTCCGTCCCCGTTCCGATTCGGCTCCTCTATTCCGAAAACCGATTCCCAAAGCAGAAATTCCCGTCATCGAAAAAGCGACGGGAGCCAATGGCGAAGTATTTAATCTGACCGATTCTGTCCTGATTACCGAACCTTTTGGTACTCGTATTGCCGCTATTATCGATAGTTTTTATGCCGATGCTCAAGGCGAAATCTGGGCGCGACTCAAACCGGTGGAAGTTAATCCCGATTGTCGCTGGGAACAGGCCTGTATTCGCTCTCAGGGTTTGGTAAAAGCTGAGTAAGACAGTTATCAGTTATCAGTTATCAGTTATCAGATTTGAGTTTTAAGTGAGCAGTATTAACAAGTAATTTAGGCTCTCCTAGACTGGTTATAGCAAATTAGTAGTTTAAATGAGCCTCACCCCTTAAATAGGCTGGAATCCAACCAAGCAAAAAGCTTTTTTTATTAAAATTGCTTTTTTGAATTCTGGTGAACTTTACTTGACAAGGCTTGCGTGGATTATTTTCTGCTAAAATATCATAACTACTCTGGAAGAGCCGTAATTTATAGCGTTTCCTAAGCTAGTGAGGCACACCTATTTTTCTTCCCTTTTGCCTAAAATCCCTAACTTTTGTACCTCAGCAGACTGAAAAACGCTATATTTTTCATGATAATCTGTTTTTATCTGATATCATGTTGAGAAAAATTCACTCTCTAAATTTGGGTTTAAATTATGATAACTACACTCATTGAACGAGAAGCAGAACCAATTTTAATTAGTGACTTAACCTGGAGAGAATTTAAAGCTGTTGAACAGCTGATCGATCGCCCAGGGTTAAGGTTATCTTTTTTAGATGGAGTTTTGGAGATTAGAAAAATGCCAGGGAAAAAACACGAAACTATCAAAGAACGTATTGGTGCTTTACTAGAAATTTATTTAGAATTTTTGGGATTAGATTTTACTCCTACTGGTTCTGTCACCTTAGAAAATGAATTTGAAAAGGTTAAAAGAGAAGGTGATAAATCCTATGAGTTGGGAGCCAATAGAAAACATCCTGATTTAGTGATTGAGGTGGTTGTTAGTAGTGGAGGAATTAATAAACTGGAAGCATACAAACGCTTACAAATTCCCGAAGTTTGGTTTTGGATGAATGATGAGTTATTGTTTTATAGTTTAGGAAATGATGGATATGAAGCTGTTAGTAAATCGCAACTTTTACCGAGTTTAGATGTAGGTTTATTGATGCGTTGTATTAATACAGAAAATCATGCTCAAGCACTGCGGGAATTTAGAGCAGGGATAAAAATTATTGAATCAGCATAACAATAGAAAATGCTGATTTTTTCCGCCTATCTAAAAATTATGGGTTAACTTAACAGTTGCAGAATGCCAAGAATTAAATTTTCAATATTCCATCAAAAGGGACCAAGTATTTAACCGTTTCATCGCCTCCGTATTATTAGAAGAAAGACGAGCAGGCAATATTCCTGCTTAGGAAGGAATTAGGATTGTAAGAGAAAGGATTTAATAGCGATATGAATCCTTTGAAAGACAGTATTTTTGGGAAAATGCTCTCATTTCATCAACTCAATAACCAATCTAGATGATCCTGTAAACATTGTTTGAGGTCGTAGCGTTGCTTGATAGTTTCCCTGGCATTTAAACGCAGATTTTGCCAACCCTGGGGATAATCTAACACTTCATCGACGCGATCGGCTATTTGTTGGGGAGAAAAGAAATCCACTAATAAACCATTTTCCCCATCGGTAATTAATTCTCGCACGGGGGGAGTATCGGAACCAATCACGACGCAACCCATGGCCATAGCCTCTAACATTGACCAAGAAAGCACAAAAGGACGAGTAAGATAGATATGGGCTGCTGATGCCTGTAAAACCTGTTTATATTGACCGTAGGGCAGAGAACCGGTAAAATGCACCCGGGATAAATCCAAAGAAAGGCTTTCTAACATCAATTGTTTATAGGTTTTGCCGTCCGGTAGAGTTTTTCCATAAGCGACTCGATCCTCCCCGACAATCACCACATGACAGTTAGGCCGACGGGCTAAAATTAGGGAAACAGCCGTCATAAATTGGGGAAAACCGCGATAGGGTTCCATTCCCCGGGTTGCATAGGTGACAATCTCCTTAACACCCGATAAATCTAAACCTATCTCTGGAATCACTAACTGCACATCGGGACGGGGACAGAAATAGTCCGTATCGATGCCATCGTGTAAAACCGTCAGTTTCGAGTGAAATTCGGGGGGAAATTGTTGTTTTTGCCAGATAGTCGGCGATAAACCTCGATCGCAACTGACCAGATCGATGAGGATTGGCGCATTTTTAATTCTAATCCGGGCCTCGGCATCAGCATTAAGGGGATCCGCCGGATCAAAATCAGCATCGGAACCATGGGCATGATAAAACCATTCAAAATAGGCTAAAAACTTAGTTTTCGGGAAAATATCCTTGATAAATAGGCCCGGCCCCCAGCCAGAATGTGCATAGACAATATCGGGATAAAATCCTTGTTGTTTCAGTTGTTGGCAAACACCATAAACCGCTTGACCTTGCAAAACCGCACTTTCCAGGGGACGGACATAATGATGGGTTTGGGGAGAAACAGCGCGACTTTCCTTGTAAATAAATTTTTTTACCCCCGCTATCTCTCCCTGCTGCCGGGTAGTGCCGAAAATCACTTGATTTCCGGGGTCTTGAGCTAAAACCGTGCTTAAATGGCGAAATTGGGCGGGAAAGTTGGAATGAAGGAATAAAAATTTCATCGCGGCTAAAGGTTTAGAAAAAGCGATCGCTAATCGTACATTGTCCCTGAAAACGGAGCAGATGATCGCATAATACCAAAGCCATCATCGCTTCCACCATGGGGACAGCTCGGGGTAAAACACAAGGATCGTGTCTTCCTTTGGCTGCCAGGGTGGTTTCTTCCCCGCTGCGCGTCACGGTTTTTTGTTCTTTACCGATAGTTGCGGTGGGTTTAAAAGCGGTGCGGATAATAATATTTTCACCGTTACTGATTCCTCCTTGGATGCCTCCCGAACGATTGCTCGTGGTGCGAATTTCCCCGTTATCATCGATAAAATACTCGTCATTGTGTTCGCTGCCGGTTAAGAAGGTTCCCGCGAATCCCGATCCGATTTCAAATCCCTTACTCGCGGGTAAGGACATCATCCCCTTAGCTAAATCGGCTTCTAGCTTATCAAAAACGGGTTCTCCTAGACCTTTCGGCACATTTCTGGCTACACATTCCACCACACCGCCGATCGAGTCTTTATTCAGGCGAATTTGGTCGATCAGGGCGATCATTTGGGCGGCCGTTTCCCCGTTGGGACAACGCACTATATTACTTTCCACCTCGTCGAGGGTGACGGTGTTGGGGTCGATGATTGCCTCAATATCTTTAATTCGCTTCACATAGCCGATAATCTCGACATTATAGACAGATTTAAGGATTTTTTTAGCGATCGCTCCTGCAGCCACCCGGCCGATGGTTTCCCGGGCCGAAGATCTGCCTCCTCCTTTCCAGTTGCGAATGCCGTATTTTGCTTCGTAGGTGGCATCCGCATGGGAAGGTCGGAATTTCTCGGCCATTTCGTTGTAATCTTGCGAACGAGCATCCTGATTCCGCACTAAAATAGCGATCGGTGTACCGAGGGTTTTGCCGTCAAAAACGCCCGAAATTATCTCACAAATGTCATTTTCCCGACGCGGGGTCACGATTCTGCTTTGTCCCGGTTTGCGACGGTCTAAATCGATTTGAATCTCCTCTTCGGAAATTTCTAAGCGCGGAGGACAACCATCGATAACCACTCCTACCCCACCCCCGTGAGATTCTCCAAAAGTGGAAACCCGAAATAGTCGTCCGAAAGTGTTACCCATAATCTCAATATCTACTAAGCCTCAAGCTTTTATTGTACCTGAGCGGTTATCAGTTTGTTAGCCATCAGCCGTCAGCCGTCAGCTATTAGACGCTGATTCTGCTATCAGGATACATAGCTTTTTACTTCCTCTCAGATTAACTGATGCCAGTTCGCCCTGCTAGGCACAACAATCAGTAACCTCTGTCCGTTACATTTTATACAAAACGACGCGCGACATATTTTCTGTTCTAGATTTTTGGAAAAATCAAAGCCGATAACTAGGTGCGAATTACCTTTTCATCAGGGTTAACTAGATGGGAAAGTTTCTGTTTAATTTGGGTGTCATACAGTTCCCACTTAAGTTTTGCGTATTCGGCATTATTATTAAAACCACCGAGAAAACCGATAGGAATTTCAAAACCTCCGGCCATATAACGACCACCACCAAAAAAGCGACCTTGGTTATCCTGTCCGAAAGCTTCCTTGAGAAATTCATCGGGATCTAGGGTAATTTTACTGGTACGCATAGAACCGATGACTAACTCGATATCCTCATCTTCATCGTGAACGATACCATAAACTAAAGCCGTGTGAACATTTTCTTCTGTCACCAAAAAATCGGCAGCCTGGGGAATCGCATCCCGGTCATCATAACGCAAATAACCCACCCCAGCGATCGAATAATTATTTTTAATAATACGGTTTTTCAGGGCCCGTTCAATCACATCCATCACCCGTCGGGATCTGGCCGATTGCAGGACCGCGTTTAATAATTGAGCATCGTAGAAACGACTGAGATAACCAGCAGCGATAAATTCACACTCTTGCGCTTGCATTAAATTATTCGTATCCGATCGCAATCCGTGCATCAAAGCTGTGGCACACTTAACATGGACGGTATCGCTACTATTAAAACTTATTAACCCTTTTTGGATATATTGGGTTAACATCGTCGCTGTTGCCCGGATTTGGGGACGAATATCGACAAATTCCGCCTCTAGATCCCCTTGGCGAGTATGATGATCAATCACGACAATAATGGGAATTTTTGCCTGTTTAACCAGAGTGGTTAACTGACTATTGGTTCCCTGACCATCGACAAAAACACAACCCTGATAAACCGAAAGATCTCTATCCTTGAGGGTATGGACTCCCCAACGTTTAGCCGGTAAACCCGTTAGTTTTACCAAGGCGACATTTTCCTGATGGGAGAGAGTACCCGCGTAGACTATATCACAGTGAATATCGTACTGTTCGGCGATAATTTGATAGGCCCAGGCACTAGAAAGAGCATCGGGATCCGGGAAATCCTGCATCACCACAATTTGATTTTCGCCACGATGATTTTCCAAAGTACGTCGCAGGCGATCGATCAGGGAAATAAGTAGGGTATCATTACTAACCGTGACTGGAGGAAGGGGACATACTGCCGACGCTTCCCCTACCACTACATCGGTTTCGAGGGACTTGGCAGGAACTAGACTCAGCAATTCAGCCATCATTTTTAGAAAAGTTCGCTTAAAGGTAGATTCAGTCAGGATTTTTTGAGTTAATTAATTCTAGACGATATTCTGGCTCGATCGGTTCATCTCAATTATTAAGCTTTTCTTGCCCCTAGCTCCTTACTCTGGGGCCATAACTCTAGTCTATCGAAAGACCGCTGCCGTTTGTTCTGGGAGAGGGGTTAGGGGTGAGAGCAATTAACCATCGCTGCCATTACTTGAGAAAAATGATATAACTGGACTTCCCCACTTCCCCACTTCCCACTCTCCCATACTTTTTAAACAGGATTTAGGATCATCACCGTCCCTAAATATTTGCTCCGATTTTTTGTAGTAAAGTTATACTATTAAGGAAGCAAAGACGAAATTCTAGGGTTAAGCAATGGTTAGACAACTCGACGACAGCCCGAAAACCACAATCGTCTATCCCGATAGCGATGGTAAACCGATGGCCGACAATACAAGACAATTTCGCTGGATTACGACGATTAAAGCGAATCTAGACTGGTTATTTGCCAATAATGCCGATGTTTTTGTCGCCGGTGATTTACTCTGGTATCCCGTGGAGGGAGATAATAAGACTCGACAAGCACCCGATGTCATGGTAGCTTTTGGCAGACCAAAAGGCGAAAGAGGTTCCTATCAACAGTGGAAAGAGAACAATATCCCCCCGCAAGTGGTTTTTGAAATTCTCTCTCCGGGTAATACCCAAACGGAAATGACCAGAAAACTACTGTTTTATGACCGTTATGGTGTGGAAGAATACTACATTTATAATCCCGATAAAAATGATTTGGGTGGCTGTATTCGTCGGGAAAATCGGCTCGAAAGTCTGGAAAATCTCGATAATTGGGTCAGTCCTCGCTTGGGCATTCGTTTTCAATTGGCCCAACCAGAGTTACTCTTGTATTATCCCGATGGTCAACCTTTCACCAGTTACAACCAAGAACGACAACGGGCCGAAACGGAACGACAACGGGCCGAAACGGAACGACAACGGGCCGAAACGGAACGACAACGGGCCGAAAGGTTAGCGGCAAAACTGCGGGAGTTAAATATTAATCCCGAAGAAACTTAAAAAAATTATCGATTGATGGAGTCGATCGAGATAGTCTCGATACAATGAAAGTAGATAAATATCAAGTCCACTAGCTAGAGTCGGAACGGTAAGCCCAGAAAAAATGCGCTAGGGCAGGGCTGACTAAATCGACGAAGCAATCGCTAAATAGGGGTAATTTCCGTCCATTTCTCCCCAATCCTGAACAGGAGAGGCAGAACCGAAAATTTTCTATAAAATTTTCGGTAAGGGTGGAAAGATCAAGTAAGTTAGCGTTAGGGCTTAATCTTCGCCACGGAAAGGTAGAACTATGACAGTTTGTGAATATCGGCCAGGTTTAGAAGGAATTCCCGCCGCCCAATCGAGTATCAGCTTTGTGGATGGGCAAAAGGGAATCTTAGAGTATCGGGGCATTCGGATTGAGGAACTCGCCGAAAAAAGTACCTTCCTCGAAACCGCCTATCTCCTTATCTGGGGTGTTCTGCCCACGGGGGCGGAACTGGAAGAATTTGCCGATGAAATCCGTTATCATCGACGCATCAAGTACCGTATCGAAGACATGATGAAATGCTTCCCCGAAAAAGGTCATCCCATGGATGCGCTACAAACTTCGGCGGCGGCTTTGGGGTTATACTATGCCCGTCGGGCTTTGGATAATCCCGAATATATCCGTCAGGCAGTAGTGCGGCTATTAGCGAAAATCCCCACCATGGTGGCGGCGTTTCAATTGATTCGCAAAGGTAATCACCCCATTCAGCCCAATGATAGCCTTGATTATGCGGCCAATTTCCTCTATATGTTGACGGAAAGACGACCAACGGATTTAGCGGCGAAGGTTTTCGATGTCTGTTTGACTCTCCACGCCGAACATACCATGAATGCCTCGACTTTTTCGGCCATGGTGACGGCCTCCACTTTAACCGACCCCTACGGTGTCATCGCTTCAGCCGTGGGAACTCTCGCCGGCCCCCTCCACGGTGGGGCCAACGAGGAAGTATTGTTAATGTTAGAGGAAATCGGTTCGGTGGCTAATGTTCGTCCCTATGTGGAAAAATGTATCGCCAATAAACAAAAAGTTATGGGTTTTGGACACCGGGTATATAAAGTTAAGGATCCCCGGGCGACGATTTTACAAAATCTTGCCGAACAATTATTCGCGGAATTAGGTTCCGATGAATACTACGATATCGCGCTAGAATTAGAAAAGGCAATGGTGGATATCTATGGTGAAAAAGGTATCTATCCTAATGTGGATTTCTATTCGGGATTGGTCTATCGGAAATTAGGTATCCCCAATGATTTGTTTACCCCGATTTTTGCCATCTCCCGGGTGGCCGGTTGGTTGGCCCACTGGAAAGAACAATTAAATACTAACCGCATTTTCCGTCCTACCCAAATCTACACTGGAGAACACGAAGTCCCCTATACACCGATCGAAGAACGTTCTTAGATTTGATCTCCTATTCTTGATGGAAACACGGTTTCTCGCCTTTGTCAATCTCACCTAGGCGAGATTTTTTGTCTCATTTCCTGTTATATTGATGGGGCAAGGAAACAGTCCAGCGGCTTTCAGCTTGGTCAGTTTCGGTGTATATAGCCAGGCAAGGTCTTTACTTCTAGATAGTCGGACAGAAAAATATTAAAGATTATGGTGAAATTTTGGCAGGGATTAACGGTATTTTTAATTTCTTGTTTATTGCTGATTTCTCTAACTGCTTGTGATAATCAAGTTAGACGCAATCAAGTGGTCATATCGGTATTAAGTGACCCAAAAACCTTTAATGCTGTTTTATCGGCCGAATCCCCGAATATTTTTGGTTTAACCTACGAAGGACTATTAACAGAAAATCCCATTACTGGCAAAAAAGAACCGGTCTTGGCAGAATCTTGGACAATTTCCGATGATAATTTGAACATTATTTTTACTATCAGAGAGGGTTTAAAATGGTCAGATGGTCAACCCTTAACCGTTGATGATGTGGTTTTTACCTATAAATATTTATATCTAAATCCTGATATTCCTAATAACTACCGCGATAGTTTAAGAATAGGATTAAAAAAAGAATTTCCAGTTATCACTAAACTAGATAATCGCAGAATCGAATTTAAACTACCCGAAGCTTTTGCCCCTTTTTTAGATGCTGTCAGTTCACCAATTTTACCTAAACACGCTTTAGAAAAAACTATTCAGAAAAAAAGCCCGGATGGTAGGTTAGAATTTCTCTCCACTTGGGGGTTAGATACTCCTCCCGATAAAATTGTTTTTAATGGTGCTTATAAACTAAAAGAATATATCACGGGACAAAGGATTATTTTTGAGAATAACCCTTACTATTGGAAAAAAGATGCCCAGGGACAACAATTACCCCATATAACTTCAGTAATTTGGGCAATTGTTGAATCTCAGGATACAACTTTACTACAATTTCGTTCGGGAAGTTTAGATTCTATTGGGGTAACTCCCGAATTTTTCTCCCTCTTAAAAACCGAAGAAGAAAGAGGAAATTTCACTATTTTTAACGGTGGACCTGCCTACGGAACCCAATTTATCGGTTTTAATCTCAATCAAGGCAAACGCGACGGGAAACCCCTAGTAGAGCCAATTAAATCCAGGTGGTTTAATAACTTAAATTTCCGTCAAGCTATTGCCTACGGCATTAATCGTCAAAGAATGATTGATGATATCTATCGAGGATTGGGAGAAGCACAAAACTCTTTTCTTTCTATCCAATCGCCTTTTTACGATAAAACCCTGAAAGGTTACGATTATAATCCCGAAAAAGCCAAAGAATTATTATTAGAGGCGGGATTTAAGTATAATAGTGATAATCTCTTAGTCGATGCTGATAATAATCCCGTTAGATTTAACCTGATTACTAATGCGGGTAACAAAATCCGGGAAGCAATTGGCGCACAAATTAAAAATGATTTAGCCGCAATAGGAATTCAAGTGGATTTTCAAGCGATCGCTTTTAGCAATTTAGTTGATAAACTAAGTAATAGTCTAGATTGGGAAGCACATATTTTAGGTTTTACCGGCGATAATGAACCCCACGCCCCCAATATTTGGTATGTAGATGGAAATCTCCACGCTTTTAACCAACAACCTCAACCCGGCAGCCCTCCGATTCAAGGCTGGCAAGCGGCGGATTGGGAGAAAAAAATCGCCGATTTATACGTCAAAGGTTCCCAAGAATTAGACTTTGAGAAGCGCAAAGTTATCTATAATGAGATTCAACAACTTCAACAGGAATACGTCCCCTTTATTTATCTAGTTAATCCCCTCGCTTTGGGGGCCGTGCGTAACTGCTTTGAAGGAATACAATTCTCCGCCTTGGGTGGAGCATTCTGGAATCTCGAAGAATTAAAGAAAACCTGTGGAGGTGTTTAATGACTCATTTTGGCATTCTTTGTCCCACCGCTTCTGGACATATTAATCCTCTCCTACCTTTAGGAAAAGAATTACAAAAACGCGGTCATAAAGTTACCTGTTTTCTAACTATTGATGGTGAAGAAATGGTGCAAGCAGCCGGGTTAGATTTTCAGGCAATTGCACCCGACAAATATCCGAAAGGCACATCAGCCAAAAATTTAGCCGAAATTGGTCAATTACGGGGAACAGCCGCCGTCCGTCGCACGGTACAATCAGTGACTAATTCTACCGCTGCCCTCTTTGAAACTATCCCTCAAGAGATGCGTCGCTTGGGAATTGATGCCCTAATTGTCGATCAAGTCTCCCCCTCAGGGGGTACAATCGCAGAAAAATTAGCTATTCCCTTTGTCAGTTTTGCTGGGGCATTGGTTTTAAATCGTGACCCGCTTATTCCGCCCTTTATGACTACTTGGGACTATAATCCCTCATTTATCGGGGTTATTCGCAATAAAATTGGCTATAAACTCCTTGACTCTCTGACTCGTCCTCTGAATGAGTTAATCAACCGGCAGCGTCAAGAATGGGGATTAATTCCCTATCAAAACATCAATCAACGCTATTCCCCCCTTGCCCAAATTAGCCAACAACCTGCCGAATTCGAGTTTCCTCGGCAAAATTTACCCGCTCACTTTCACTTTACCGGTCCCTTTCACGATTCCTCCACCAGAAAAACGATTCCTTTTCCCTACGAAAAATTAACCGGACAACCCTTGATTTATGCTTCCCTTGGTACAATTCAAACTCGCCTACAATCGACTTTTAATGCGATCGCCGAAGCCTGTGCCGATTTGCCGGTACAATTAGTTTTATCCTTGGGCAACACCGACTCTAACATTCAAATAACGACAAAAAACGCCCTAGTTGTTCCCTACGCTCCCCAATTAGAGCTTTTAACTAGAGCCTCTCTTACTATCACCCCCGCAGGCTTAAATACTACCCTAGAATCCTTTGCCCAAGCTGTACCGATGGTGGCCATTCCCATCGCTAACGACCAACCGGGGGTATCTGCTCGGATAAAATGGTCGGGGACAGGGGAAGTGATTCCGATTTCCCGTCTAGAAGTTCCCCGTTTACACAAGGCGATTGAAAAGGTGTTATCCGTCCCCAGTTACCGAGAAAATGCCCTGAGAATGCAAAAAGCACTACAGAAGACTGGAGGAGTGAAAATGGCCGCCGATATCGTCGAAAAAGCCATTTCTACCGGCCAACCAGTCCTATCGGTATAATGGCTAGGGTCTGCTAAAAAAGTTTTTCCTGCGGACAGGGTGTCGGGTGTCGGGTTTTAAAAACGTTATCGAAAACAATTGACAAAAATCGCCCTTTACAACCCGTCCATCGCCTAACACAAACCGAAGAACTATAAAGATTAGATTGAACATTTCTGGGATTTCTGTCTAACAGCAATGGTCAGCGGTGATGAATGAACTAGAACATCGCCGCTTCATCGTGTTAGCTGGCTTGTGCTTAGAGTGTAAGTTTGCGGAGAAATCATGCGTATAGTAACTGATTATTAATAGTTACTAATTCTGTACGCAAATATTGCATCTAGAATTAGCTTTGTACGCTTTGACCCGTACTGGGTTAACTACGAACCTCTCTATCGGATTCCCGCTAAAGGCGGCCTCTCCGACTACCTTTCTTCCAATATTTAAGGAACCATTAATATCTGCTCCATAGAAATAACCCGACGAGCTTCTGAATAGTCCTCTTTTAATTCTCTTGCCTAAATAGCTTTTTTGCTTTTGAATAGACTCTAAGTCCAAGAAACTACATTTAGAGGTATAGCTTTCATTAGTTGTTTTGACCTCTATTCCTACTAAATTTGCTTTATAGGTAAGTTGTTCGATCAACCTTGAATGAGGAATATTTACGAATGACTGGTTATTTCTATCTCCAATATTAATGTTTTGTTTCCAGCCTTGATTATGACCAATAACTAAAAGGTTAATTTGATGAGCTAGTAATTTATCAATAATATATTTACTAGCGGTGTGGAGGTAATAATCCACCTGGCAATTACGCTTTAAAGTTAAACCTTGTATTCTTTTACTGGTCTTCTGTAGACTGGGTAATTCCGATTTGAGTTTAGCTAGTGTCTTGTTGTACTTTTGATTGCAGGATTTTAAGGCTTTTCCACATACTAAAGTTGGCTGAAATTCGGGAATATTAGAGGTAACAGCAGCTAGGTTATTTAAGCCTAAATCGATAAAAGCATATCTTTCTCCCTCTTGACTTGATGAGGATGGTTGTTCATAGACAATCTCTAAACAATAAGCACCCAATTTAGGAATAATCCTGACCTCTAAGACTTCCTTTAAATTAGTTTTAAATTCTAAATTAGTCCCTGATAGCTTGATTAAACCTTGCTTCAACGCTTTTTTAGAAATGGCTTGATAGTTATAAGTTAAAACGTTTCTACCTTTTTCTTTGTCTTTGTATCTTGGCAACTTAGGCTCTCCTGTAAATTTATCTGGCGATTTTTTGTATTGTTCTTTCGCTTTTTGGTAGGATTTAAAGGTTTTTTCTACTTGCTTTAATACTAACTGACTTACTTTGGCGGGTAAGGCTTGATAATCTGGACTCATTTTTAAGGCATGATGTAACTCAGTCATTGTTAAAAATGGTTGATGTGAAAAGAAAACTTGACGGTTTAAATAAACAGCACAATTATACAGATTCTTCGATAAAAATCCTAATTTATCAATGACTGAATAATTTTTGTGATTAAATTTAATTAGATGTTTTTGAACTAATTTCATCATTCTCCTCAAGGCATTTAATTAAACATTCTGTCTTTCTATTTCGTTGTCTTAATGAGTATAATCGAGCGCAAAATGAGGTAATTATGCTCACGAAGTCTTGCATTAAATCGTCTTTTCTTTCTTCTGCTAGATTAACGACCTCTATATCTCTATTTGTTTGAGTTAAAAGAACTTTCAGATAATTAAACCCTACTCTGCTTAAACGATCTTTATGTTCTACGACAATCAAATTATCATCAGTTTGTTCTAGAAGTTTTAATAATAGCTTTCGATGATCATTGACTCCACTTCCTACTTCTTTAACTACTCGAACAATTTGATAGCCTTTCGCAATACAATAAGCTTCCAATCTTTTTGCCTGAGTCTCTAAGTCAGATTGATTTTCTGAACTAGAAACTCGCGCATAAATAGCTACTTTATTTTCACCGCAAAAACGGTCATCTTCAAAAATAATAATTGTTCCTGTAGGAAGACGTTCTCCTTGTAACTGCCCTCGATTCCACATTCTCCAAGCAGTGTCATAACTGATCCCTTTTTTCTTAGCATAATCTGATAGTTTTATATGAACTGCAATGTAAACTTGTACTAACCACATTAGCAGTTGTTTGCAGTTATTTGCATATATTTTTTATAAAACTTTACAATACTCAGACAAAGTGCAGAAAGTCAAAATCCGTAACTTTCTTGAATCCATGCTGACAACTACTCAATTTGCGCCCCTGCTAAAGCAATGATTACTGATAACTGTTTACTGATCACTGTTTACTGGACGGCTACGCCGTGCCTTTGGCAACACTGAAAAAAGATTACCAGGAAGCGCGTTTACCATTGGGCATAACTGTTAACCAATTGGTTTTTGCTAGGGCGATTTGTTGCGGATTTACTTGAGCATCAGAGAGATTAGCTCCGCAAAGATTAGCGTTTTTGAGATGAGCGTAGCGAAGATTGGCTCCGATGAGATTCGCCCCGCGTAAATCGGACTCTTCCAGGTTTGCATAACCGAGATAGGCATTATTTAAATTGGTATTTTTGAGAATAGCTTGACTGAGATTAGCCCGGCCCAGATCCGCATTGGATAGATCCGCTCCTTGTAAATTAGTGCCTGTTAATTTGCATTGAAAGAAATTTACCCCCAAAAGTTTTGCTTTAGACAGATTGAGATTCGATAATTCCTCCTGGGCAAAATTGCGCCGGCCGTTATTGTAAGCATCGAGAATCGCTTTTTCATCTAAGCGGCGTTTTCTCTTCAGTAAGGTTATATCTGCGCTGCTGTGGTCTTTGTTTCTATTGCGGAGATATTGTTTAGCTATAATCGCCCCTGAAAATAAGTCATCACTTGATGCAGTCTCAAGACGAGCTAATTGAGATAGATAGTTTGCTCCATCAGATGGATTCGGGATTTCTTGTTGAAAAACTTCTCGCGCCCTGGCTATCAATGAAGCAGGGGCCTGCTCACTTTGTATCTGAACTAAATCTTCAACTTGTTGCCGAAGTTTATCGCTGTCTTTGAGTCTAGTTGCAAGGTCTTGTTTCATCTTCTGAAGTTCATCCAGTTGCTTGGTAAACTTCTCACGAATTTCCTTAACTAACCCAAGATAACTTCCAACACCAAAAAGCGCAAACCCTCCAGAGACAGTAGCAAAAACTATGGTTGACAACTGAACCATAGTTGTCATGCCCTGAACTTGCTTCTGAATAGTATCTTCGACTACACTAATCCTTTTTTCTAAACGTTCAATGTCAGACAGAGATTGTGGAACTGTTGATTGGGCAATTATCGGTTCGGGATTTAAAACTGAAAGTAGTGCAAGCATGAAATATGCAGATAGCACATATGACCGACGAGATTTCATAACCGCATTCCTCCTTAGAACAACACTATCTTGTAGTTGACACTCCTTGATCTAAAGATGCAAGTATCTTAAGAAGTAAATTTTTAAAGGGTTGGCCAAAAACCCACTAGACAATCGCTCAATTGAGTCTGTGCTTACTTTTCTGGTTCTTCAGTTTGTCTTATGCAACGGACAGGATTATAATAGATTAAACCCTTATAGAGAAAGATATTTGGCTATTTTTGTCAATTGTTTTTGATCTAGAGGGAACTAATCAATTAAATCTCTTGCCAGATAAGGATTTAGTCGATTTATGCCCCCCCATCGAACCATACCAAGTAACGAAGAGCCCAATGTTTTTAGATTTATTCAGCCAACCCTAAGTTAAATTTTGAGTTGGTCGATTAAATCGCGCATAATTTTGGCCGAATTATGTAACTGTTCCATTTCTCTGGGACTGAGAGCAAGATTCAGAGTTTTTATCACTCCTTTCTCGTTAACCACCGAGGGAATACTTAAACACACATCTTTGAGACCGTATTGACCATCAAGGAGAGTGCTAATAGTCAGAATTCTTTCTTGGGAACGTAAAATCGCTTTAACGATATCTGTGGTAGCTAAACCGATCGCATAGCTAGTATAACCCTTGCGTTTGATAATTTCATAGGCGGCGTTTTTAACCTGAAGAAAAATTTCTGTTAAGCTTTCTTGGTCGGCTGCGCTTAAATCCTGCCAATCTCCTTCTAGTAACCTTGCTCCTCCGATATTGGCCGAACTCCAGACAGCAAGCTCACTATCCCCGTGTTCACCGATAATATAAGCGTGGACGTTACGCGCATCTACATGGAGTTGGGTGGATAAAAGAGAGCGTAAACGGGCAGAATCTAGCACCGTACCCGAACCAATCACCCTAGAAGGCGGAAAATGGGTGATTTTCAGGGTAACATAGGTCATGATATCGACGGGATTACTCACCACCAAAATCAAAGCACTGGGGCAGTAAACAGCCACATCCGCAAGAATACGGCGAAAAATCGCCACATTTCGTTCAAGGAGATGTAATCTGGTTTCTCCCTCTTTTTGGGCAGCCCCGGCAGTAATAATCACCACATCGGCATTTTGTCCCACATCGGCCACGGTTCCCATTTTCAAGTCTGTGGGTTCAATAAAAGGCATTCCGTGCCTTAAATCCATCACTTCCCCTTCGACTTTATCCGTGGCGATATCTTGCAGAATTAATTCATCAAAACAGTCTTGAATTAACATCGAGTAAGCGCAGGCCATCCCCACCTGACCAACACCGATAATCACCCCCTTGCGAGGACGCAGAGGTGCGGGTTTTTCAGCGTAGGGATTGGGGGTAAATATTTTATCTAGCATAGATTTTTGCAGTTATTGCCTCGGTAAGCCCATTTTAAAGGGAAATGGTTAATATCAGGTAAAAAGAGACTATAAACAGATTTTGAGGCCGTTATCGGCAATTTTTTTCTGGTCAGTGGTCGGACAAATTTCTTGTCTTTATTCCCTGACCCCTAGTTTAAGAGAATTGAGGGCTGCTGACAGCTTCAGGCTATATCCTAAAATTAGGAATAAGGTTACAGTAGGAGGCGAACCGATGATCTATCACATCACTACAGAAAGAGGTTGGCAAATAGCTCGTGAAATGGGGGAATATCGGGCGTATTCCCTAAAAAATGAGGGATTTATCCATTGCTCCACCTTAGAACAAATTCCGAAAGTTGTGGCCGCTTTTTATCAAAATCAGCCAGATTTGCTGGTTTTAGCCATTTCTCCCGAACAATTGCAGTCCCCGGTCAAATGGGAGCAGCCCCAACATCCTAACCCAGAAAATGCCACTTTAGAGCTAGAAAAAGAGACCTTTCCCCATATTTACGGTGCTATCAACCTAGAATCGGTGGTTTTTGTCAAACCCTTACAGGAGTTCATCAATTCCTAGAACTAAATCATCTAACTCTTGGTAATCGGGGAGAGTAGTATCGATGCTCAACCCGCGCCGAATCACGAGGCGATCCCACTGTGGTCGCGATAATAGCTCGCTAAAGTAGCGAGCCTTGAAAATTAACAAATTTGCCTCTAGACCCGTCTTAATGCGCCCTAAATGGGGCAATCCGAGCAGATTTGCTGGGGTGAGGGTGACACTATTTACCCAGTCAGCGTAGGGTGTATCGAGATGAGCAATCCGCACCGCTTGGGTAAAGACTTCTAAACCATCGTGATCCCCAAAACCATAAAAGGGATCGCGACAGTTATCACTGGCAAAAGCCACCGGAATTCCCGCTTTTTTCATCTCTTTTATCTTAGTTGTCCCGCGCCAAAAAGGGGTTTTTTCCTCTTGACGATCCTGTAGGTAGAGATTGCACATCGGCAAGCTAACGATAGCAATGCCCGCATTTTTGACTAAATTTAGGGTTTCTTTGATTATTTCAGGCGATTGTACCGCTAAACTGCAACAGTGACCACAGATGATTTGTCCAGAAAATTGCTCTTTGATAGCAGTACGCGCGATCGCTGCTAAACAGGTAGAATCGGAATCGCCGTTTTCATCCAGATGAAAATCGAGATTTAAACCCCTTTCTTGGGCTAATTTGAAGGTAATATCAATTTGTGCCTGTAAATCGGGATTTGTGTAGGCTACTCCCCCTAATATGCCCCCAAATTCGGCAATTTTATCGGCTAAGGCCGCTCCCTCGGAGGTTTGATAGTAGTCAAGGGAAACTAGAGAAACCGCTTGCAGGGTGATTTTACCGGCCCATTGTCGTTGCAATTCTGCCAAAGCGGTTAAGCTAATCTGTGCCTGTTGACCAAAAGAGTCGATATGAGTGCGAATAGCGGCGGTTCCGTGGGCATAACTGCATTTAACGCCGAATTCCATGCGACGATACACATCCTCTAAGCGCCACTCCCGTCGGGAATCCTCTAGGGCCATTTTTAAGGCGCCGTCAAAAGTGCCATCATGGTTAGGACAACGATGCCAACTATGACCTTTATCGAGATGGGTGTGCATATCGATAAAGCAAGGAAAAACAATCTTTTTTTTGAGGTCAATAACGGGAATATTATCTTCGGGGGGGATGGTTGAGGTGATGCGATTAATGTTACCGTCATTAATTTCCAGATTAACTAAGGTTAATCCCTCGGAGGTTTGGGGAGAAAACCCCTCATTTTCTAGCAGGGAAACGGGAATATGAGCATTTTTGAGCCAGTAGCGCTCGCTTGAGGGAATCATAAGACCTCTGGTAAAAATCAAAAATTGTTGTTAGGGTTAGGAGTCGGTCGTCGGTGCATCTCACATTTGCAGGAATACCGACAATCAGCAATTATCAGTAACTCTTAGATGATTACAAATGTATCAGCAGCTGCGTGTAAGCATCCCACCGAAAAACTAATGCGCGGGGGGTTTGGGGGCGGCGCCACGCCCCCAACGGGGGGTTTGGGGGGTAGAACCCCCCAAAAGCTTGGATTGAGTGATAAAATTCGGAAGTAATGCCCGATCTTAGCCGAGAGTTTCCCCGTAAAAATCCCAATTGGTAGATTTACAAAAATGAGATGCAGCCTCGGTCGTCGGTCGTCAGGAGAATTAAGAATGAATAATAATCAATTATGCGGTATTAAGTAAGGAGTGTTAAATGGCATTAACAGTGCTATCTTTTCCCTGATCACTGATTACTGATAAACTGGCAGACGCGGCTTTAATTCCCAGCCATAAACTGCTAAAAACTTCTTTAATTTATCGGGGTGTAAATGGAGGTAATCGGGATTAACTTCATCGATAATGCCAATACCGCCTAAATCCCGCGCTCCTGCCGCTAAACAATCCAAGAGAAAAAGAGGATCGGGTACTAGATTCGGGGGAATTTGAATGACAATATCCGGTGGCAAAATTTCCCTAGCTTGCCTAACCAGATCGGGTAATTTTTGCAGATTAAAAGGATTATTTTGCCACTGTTCTCTTTGGCCCGGATTGTAGGGTTGTAGGATCACTTCTTGAATATGTCCCCAACGTTGATGAAGAGCGGCAATAGTTTCTAAGGTTACTAAGCGATCGCATTCTGTTTCACCAATTCCTAATAATAACCCCGTGGTAAAAGGAATTCCTAATTCTCCCGCCCATTGTAACTGCTCTAAGCGCAGGGATGGCACTTTACTAGGAGCCTGACGATGGACAGTATTTAATAAAGTCACCGTCATTTGTTCTAACATTATGCCCATAGATAGATTGACATTTTTTAGTTTTTCCATCTCAGCAAAAGTTAAAATCCCCGCATTGGTATGGGGATAAAAACCCATATTTAAAGCCAATTCTCCCAAATTATAAATATGCCGAAACCATAACTCTCGATTGGCTGCTAAAGGATGAACTTCGCCGCTAAGAATTAAAATTTCCGTAATTTCCGAACCCTGCAAAGCAGTTAAAATCTCTTTTGCCTTGTCTAAACTTAACCAGCCATCAGTGCCTAAATCCCTGCGAAAATTACAATAACTGCAACGATTGAAACACTCGTAGGTAGGTACAAGGGTATGAGAGGGACTATAGGTGACAATTCTTGACATTTTTTTCAGAATTGGAGTTCATTACGAGCATTCAAGGGCGATAAAATTTGCTATCGTGGGGAGAATTGCTGTTTTATTCACTTAAAAACACCCTCCCTTTTCGCTTCCTCCTATGATTTTCGATCCTGCCAGTCTTCCCTCCCATCGTCAAACGATTCGTCCGATTAGCGCCACAGCCCTGCACGGAATTGTATTTCAAGATAACAAATTAATCGCTATCGACGCAAAAAACGGCTATTTATACCAAATTGTCCTCGATAATGGTCATACAAGCGTACTTAATTCCCATCGCTGGCAAGAATTCGTCGGGACGACGGGATTGGCAATCGATGATCAAAATAACCTCTGGTTTACTACCCGCGAAAATCTCTACTGCTGCACTCTCGAAGATTTTACTCCGAAATTTTTTACCCGTCTTCCCTACACCGCTAACGGAGTCGCCGTAACCGGTAACACAATTTATGTCACTTGTCAACGTTCTGGACAAATCTTTATATTTGATCGCCAATCGGGACAGGAAATTACTCGTTTGTACGCACCTGGTATCGGCATCGAAAATATCACTATTCGCGGGGAAGAACTTTGGTTAACGGATACCCTAGAACAAACGGTTTACTGTCTTGATCGCGGCACGGGAGAACAGCTTTTTAGCATGATAACTCCTTTTGAATCGCCGACGGGATTAGCATTTTATCGCGATGCTAACAGTGGCAAGGATATCCTATATGTAGCCTATGCTTTCCAAGAACCCTTTATCCGCGATAATCCCAATTCCGAACAGGTTTACGAACTTAGTTATCGTCCGCGTACTTTTGTCCATCCTCTATATTTTCACCACGATCCCGCTAAAAAATACACCCTTTCTAACGGTTATCTGATTGAATTATCCTACGTCGAGGAATTGGAACCTCTCTATAATGTCGAACTAAAAGATGTGGAATGGCGCATCGCTTTACCCTTAGAAACACCACGGCAAAAAATTCGCAGCGTCGAAGCGGTGGGATTGCCTTTTATTGAAGAAATTCAAGACGGGCAGCGGGTGGCAGTATTTAAGTTCGAGCAAATAACCGCCAAACAACGTCATATTTTTGGGTGGAAAGTAGTCTTAGAAGTATGGGGAATTAAATACCAAATTACCCCCAAAGATTGCGAAGATTTACCCCCCTTACCCGCCGATTTTCCCGATCGCTATTTGATCGATAATGATGATCTGGCTATGAATACAGAAATTATCCTCAATGCTGCCGAAGAAGCGATCGGTCGGGAAACCAATCTACTCAGAAAAGTTTATAGTATTCGCAACTACGTCTATGATCAGCTTTCCTACGGCATCAAACCCAACATCGACACCCCCGATATTGCCCTGCGGCGCGGAGTGGGTTCCTGTGGGGAATATGTGGGTTTATTATTGGCTTTGTGTCGTCTCAATGGTATTGCCTGTCGTACGGTAGGACGCTATAAATGCCCACCCCATCCCCTTGAACGTAATTTACCCCTCGAACCGGATTACAATCACGTCTGGATGGAATTTTATCTTCCCTCTATCGGTTGGGTTCCCATGGAGTCCAATCCCGATGATATTTTTGAAGGCGGTCCCTATCCCAATCGTTTCTTTATGGGTTTAGCTTGGTATCACACGGAAATTGCCAAAGATATCCCCTTTGAACGAATGTTCAGTGAAGGACAACCGGTGTTAAAAACCCAAGTCCCCATCGGCGATTTAGCGATTAATCACGTTCAATTCGTCATTCTTGAGGAATTAGCCCCAAAAGACTAGAATTCTGAGCCATCATCTAGGATGCCCATTTCTCTATCTCTTTCTTCTTTGAGTTCTTTGACCATTTGCAAACCAGCACCCACACAGAAGCCTAGGGCTGCCCCGGCACCGGCAAAATAACGTCCATAGATGATTTGATAGTTATAGGGATTTTTATAGTTGACTTGGCTGGGATTGCGTTCAATGCGGCTGATGCCATAACCGATACCTGCCCCGACTAAAGCCGTTACTAGGCCTGAAAATAGAACTAGACGAAAGTTCATGATCTTATCTCCCGATGGACTCTGACTTTAGATTATCGCTGAAAATTAGTTCCTGGCAAGCGATCGCAATAATTCGTTAAGTAGTCGTGCCAAAATATAGCGGTTTTCAGATGAATGAGGTAAGTAATGGTGACTGGGAAGTGTCAACAAAAGGGGAATTACAATAGCAACCATGTGTGAACCAGCCATGAATATCTTTAAGGGTAATTGCGCTTAAAGCACCACAAACGGCTTGCCTGAGTTCTGAATAGTTGCGAGGTTCCAATGTTTTCAAAATTTGCTTAATTTTAGACCAACAATTTTCAAGAGGAGAAAAATCAGGAGAATAAGGTGGAAGAAAAATTAAATGAGCACCAGCGGTTTCAATCAATGGACGAATATATTCCTCTTGGTGAATTTTAGCATTATCCATAATTACGTAAGCACCATCCCAAAGGAGTGGGACTAAAACGCTGGCAATAAATGCCTCAAATTGAATCCCCTTGGTGGAACCTACAATCTGAACTAAAGCTAATAATCCTTTCAATGCTATAGCGGCAATGTAAAAACCAGCGATCAGCAAAATTTGGTTTTGCAAGTGAAAAGAAATAGTGTACAATGACGAGAGACTAAAACTCAAAATTATCTCAATTAAGGAATAATTCAATGTTATCAGAAAATGAAAAAATAATTAAATAGTTATGTCAAGAGTTAGGGCAATGTCTTTATGAACAATCCCAAGTTGAGAAATTTAATAACTCGGCAGAGATAGAGGAGACTGTTAGAGATTTAATGATTCAGTATGTCAACCCAGAAATAGGTATTTTTTTGTCAAAACAAGCACAGGAGAAACAGCAGGTCGGACAAGAAAAGTAAAAAGTATTTTGGGTGAATTACCAATTACATAAAAACAAGCGAAAAAATTAGAAATAAAGCCTCGGACTCACATGATTCCAATGTTAGAGAAGAACTGTTTGCTATTAAGTGGCAATGAATCATTAGAGAAATCGGCGCAGAAAATCAAATCATTGACAGGAATTGCTGTTCCTCACAGTACCCAACAACGCCTCGTACATCGCTATCATTTTGAAGAATTATCGTTGGCAAAAGATGTCGGGTTATCGGCAGAAAAAATTGTCCTATTAGTGCAAGATAATGCTGGGGGCATAGAAGTCAAAAACTTGAAGTTACCGATGGAATCATGATCTATTTTCTACTTTGCTTATTCGCCAGAATTACAGCCAGCCAAGAGATTGTGGTCTCTAGTAGATGAACCTCTGGTTAATGAGCATTTTGAAAAGATCGAAGAAAGGTCAGAAATTCTGATAACTCGTTGTCAGTATCTCGAAACAATGACTAATGGAATTAAAAACTTGACTAACTATCATTGGCTAACTTATGATTGATTGTTATCAGCGTTTCAAAACAGGATTTGGTAGAAAGTGTATCAGGAAGCTTGAGAAGAAGGTGAATTAGCGGCAAAATTAGCCTCTATTCCTCGTTTATTGGCATTAGGATTAAACTTTGAACAGATAGCACAAGCTTTAGAATTAGAGATCGAACAGGTTAGACAAGCGACTCAAGGGGAATAGGAAAAGTTCCAAGCGATCGCATTTTAATAATGGTTTCCCAATCTCGATCGCTATCAATCAACAGTAAATTATTCTCCAAACTTTGATAAATTAATATAATTTCTGGGGTCTATCTATTTAGCGATCGAGGTAGCTACATTAGGACTATTGGGGCGCAAAGAACTTGCACCCTCTGGATATCACGGTAATTCCCCTGACCGTGGCCCCTAGCGGAACATTGCCCGCAGGGAACTGGAGACTTGATTGGCTGCCCGTGCGGCCACCAATCCCGAAAGGGCAGCAACCACCACTGTGGCAAGGCAGGTTAGCTGGGCTGCTCCCGGTCCACCCACCCCCAGCACCATCGCCATGGCGGTCAGAGGTAGGCGATAGCCGCCAGCAATACCGGCCGCTGCCCCCGCCGCACCCGCCAGATCCCCCGAAATCTCAAAGGTGGTTGCGAACACCCGGCCAGTGAGGTCGCCGATCGCCAGAAAAGGGACAAACACGCCGCCACAGCCACCGGCCAAAACCGCAGCGGTGGTAGCCGCGGCCCGGAGCAGAGCTACCGCCAACAGGTGGTAAGGAGTTGTTTCAGTGTTTTCGGCCCAGAGGATAGCGCCCACCCCCGGTCCAAAAGCCGCTGCTGGAGTCGCCACCTGTCCGATCACGATCGCCAAGAATAGCATCACCAGGCCACCGATGAGGAGACGAGTGGCGGGCCTGTCCCGCAAGCCTCTGGCCCAGTAGATCGCCTCACCGGTGAGGGCTGTAATCGTGCCAGCGATCACTCCGATCAACAAAGTGGCAGCCACCGCATCCCAGAAGTCAGTCGGGGCAATCTGCGGCACCACCAGCCGGATCAGTTGCAGCTTAAAGGCAGCGTTGACCCCCCATCCCACCAGTCCCCCGGCTAACATCGCCGCCACTCGCTCCGGGGTGATCGGAACCTGACGTCGCTGACTCAACTCAAACATAAAAAAGCTGCCCACCAGAGGGATTCCCATCAGAGCCGAAACACTTGCCGCACCGCCGCCGATGGCCAGGGGCCGCACCAGTTGACCCAGGGCTGGATTGGTGCTGCCTAACCAGGTTCCCGTCGCCACGCCAATATGAGCCGCCGGTGATTCTGTTCCCATGGGCGCCCCCAGTCCAACAGTGGAGAGGATGGCCATGGCCCGCAACGGTGCTAGATTCCAGGGGAAGCGCTCTTCGGCACCGGATGCGTTAACCACGTCACCGGTCAGATCGGCGCGAGCAATGTCATGGGGGAAGGAGTACCAGGCCATGAGAGAACCCCAGCGGCCAGAGGCAGTCGCCCCGCGGGGAGCTAAGGTCTGCACAGGTTGGCCCCTACCCAGTCCAAACAGGACTAGCACTGCTAAAGTAACGCCCACCAGAGGCAGCAGCAGTAGCCAGACGTTGCCTAGGTTAGAGGCAATTCTGAGGGTTTGCTTAATTGCCTCAGTCAGCAGTACCGCGGCCAGAGAACCGATCAAACCGCCGAGCAGACCAGCAACGGCCCATGGGCCTACCCTGGTTAAGAGAAGTTGTAGTTTGTTATTTAGCATCGCGCAAGGAAAGTTAAGCTTTTATTGTTCTGATAGCAAGTCCATTTGAGTAGTCAAGCAAAACACCCTGAAAGTCTTTACTATATTATCTGTAACTACCTTCTGCCTATTGCCTATCCCAACCAAGAAATTAATTTTACACGACTACTTAATAGTGACGTGGAGTATAAACCCATTGCTTGCTTTTACCCTGCTCAATAAGGCGAGTTTTACTCGACCCGATCAAAATTATGGTTCGCATATCCCCATCGTTAATAGTCATATCCTCTAGGAATTTTACCGTCACCGTTTCCCCTTTTCGTCCTAAATTACGCGCTAATACCACGGGAGTTTGCGGCGATCGCCATTGTAATAAAATCTCTTTTGCCTTCTCTAATTGCCAAGTGCGCTCTTGAGACACAGGATTATAAAATGCGATCGCTAAATCTGCTCGGGCCGCTAACTCAATGCGCTGAGAAATCACCTGCCAAGATTTGAGAATATCCGATAGGGAAATCGCACAAAAATCATGGCCTAAAGGTGCGCCAACCCTGGCGGCCGCCGCCTGCATGGCCGAAATCCCCGGACAGACCTGAATGGCCACCTGCTGCCATGCCGGTTTTGCTTTTTTTTCTAATACCTCAAACACGGCCGCAGCCATGGCATAAATTCCCGGATCTCCAGAGGAAACTAAGACAACCGATCGCCCCTTAGCCGCTAAATCTAGGGCCATTTCTGCTCGATCGAGTTCCACCCGATTATCCGATTCATGGCGGACAATTTCTGGTTTTCTCAGGGATTCTACCAAATCCAAATAAGTTTTATAACCCACCCAATCCGTGGCTTTTTCCAACACTTCTCGAACTTCTGGCGACATCCAATTTAGCGCACCCGGTCCGGTTCCGACTATGGCTAATTTACCTTGACTTTCCTGGGCCAAATCCCCCGGTAGTAAACCAGATTTTTCCTTAATTTGCTGGCTTTGCTCCCAGAGATAAACTAAACAGTCACTGCTAGGTTTTGCCAAGTTTAAGTTATTTTTATCGATAATCTCAATGCTCAGTTTTGCTGCTGATGAAATTGGTAAATTACTATTTTTTAACCAGTCCGCTTCACCGATTAATTTTACTTTTTCACCCGCCAATAAATCGGACAGAAACTTCTTAGCATCATCGGGATTAACTAACTGATAACCGGGTGGTGGCGATAATAAGGTCGTTTTAAATCTAATATCACCAGTGGTGGTAATTGCGGGGGAAATTTGCAAAACCGAGGCAATTTGACGAGCGAGATCATTAACCCCTTGTAAACCCCCCAACAAAGGCACTACGGCGCTGCCATCTTCGGCGATTGCTAATACAGGTGGTTCTTGCCATTTATTAATTAATAAAGGTGCTAAAGTACGAATTAAAATACCCGCCGCACAAATGCCAATAATTGGCGTTCCTGTCTGGAAAAATTCTCGCACCGTTTCGCCAAAATTAGTATAGGTAAAATCAGCCGAATGGGTACGATCTATTAACCCATAAACCACTGCTTCCGGTAAGGCCATTTGCACTTGACGAGCAACGGTGATACTGGTTTCTCCTAAAATCAGAATAGCTGGAGGTTTCATTTGGCTTCCCCCGACTGCGTTGCGGTTAACTTTTGGATAAATTCTTGATGTTCTTCCGAGTTAATTCCAGCTTTTAAGATGTCCAACACCCGTGACATATTGCCGTTGAGCATGGCAGATTCGACAAGCTCACTGCAAGCTGAAACATCTAACCACAAACCCGGAAATACTAGAGAACAAATCACCCCTTCTTGGTTGGGTAACAAAGAAATATAATCACCATCTTGTAAACTAAACCAATCAATTTTTTGATCAAATACCTGCCAAATAAGGTATTCTTGAATGCCACCGCGTCGATAAGCACGTTTTTTATCCCCTAAATCTATGGCGGCACTACTAGCGGCAATTTCTACCACTAATTCCGGCGCTCCTTCTAGGTATCCCTCTACAGTTAGGGTTGATTTTCCACCGCTTTCTTGACTAATTAATAACACCCCATCCGGCTGTAGTTCGTTGTCGATATCCAAGCGAACGGTTGGCTCAATACCCATTTGTACTTGGGGTGTAGCAGCTTGATAAACTCCCAACCAAGTGATTAAACGTCCGTGGGGTTCAGCATGAAATTTAAACCTTAATGGGGATGCCATATACACAACTCCTTCGATCAGTTCGGCTTTTTTTAATCCTGGCATAGCTTGATAACGGCGCTCGAATTCGGGACGAATTAAGCGATCCCCATTTTCTAACGGGGGTAAATGTTGAGTGGTTACAGTCTGAGAATTTAAGGATTTAACCGGGGAAGAAGTCATGGTGGCAGTCTTTGGGAACAAAACAGCATTGATTTTATTATAGATTGTTTCATCGGACTTCTTAAGGGATTTAATTTTTAACTGAAATTTCGCCGGAAGTCCTGAGCTTTTAGCGATGGTATGAATGGCGACCAACAGATAGACAATTACCCAAAACTATACCATTTATCTTAGTGATGAGGTACAAAATTTTCCTTTTAGTAAGTCGGTAGTCGATACCAAATTAGGTTACACTTCATCTAGTTATGAGAAATGCTGTCATAACTGATATAGCGCACCTAAATGAAATGTAAACGTCCTCTTCTAGAGCCTACCCATTCACGAATAACCGATAACTGATAATGTTGGTTCCCCTTACCCGTCAATCGATCGAGCAAATTGTCCCAATTATCGCCACAGGTCCCCAGTACGCTCACTATTGGGGTAAATGGTCTGATTTTCTGCGCCGTTTATTCATTTCTATCATCGCTCTCACCGCAGCCTGGTTAATCGGTAATTTATTCGGCCCCGGTGGTTTAACAATTAAACTGATTTTCGACATTATCGCCGGTTTATATTGGCTCTGGGGTCCGGTTTACTGGGCCAGTGTTCGCAATAATACCTATCGTCGTCTTCCCTACGGGGGATTTTGGCGCGGTCGCGTTTTCGATGCTTTTGTGACTGAGGAATTAATCGGGGAAGAAGAAAGGGTCAATAAACGCGGGGAATTAGAGATTATCGAAAATCGCCAACGCTGTATTAATCTAGAAATCGGTGATCAAACTGGCTTTTCGGCGATCGTTCGCGCTCCCCTCAAACGCATCCATAAATCGATCCGTCCCGGGATGGCGGCCGAAGCTTTGTTAATGTCTCGAGACCCCGATTTAGGGGATATCAATCAGCTTTCTGATGTCCATCTTCCCCAACTCGACCAGTGGATAGGGGAATATCCTGTGCTGCGACGGGATATTTTTCAGCAAGTTAGTCGCGAATTGGGAGGGGGAAAAGAACCCCGGCCAAAACCTTCTCGTTATTCTAATAATGTCATCCGAAGACGCAAAACCCGTTAATTGTTCGGCAATCTTTGAAAAGATACCAGTTTCTCAGTCATCAATGAATCATAATTTACAGATTTTGGCTAATTTAATCCTTGTTTTTGCCGTTTTTGAACCATCAAAAATTAATTATGCAAGAGGTTTAATATAATGTTAATTGAGCTTAGAAGGAGATAAATCGATGACGGCATCCTATGAGCAAGACTTTGGACTTTGGGCCGAACAAATGGCCGATTTATTAGCCTCCGGTCGGTTTTCCGAGTTAGATATTGAGAATTTAGTCGAAGAGGTGCGGGATTTGTCGAAACGGGAGCGCGATCGCTTACTCGCTAGTCTCAGATTAATTTTGCATCATTTATTAAGGTGGGACTATCAACCTCAACGGCGATCCAGGGGTTGGTTGGGAACTATTCAGCGAGAAAGAGCTAATATTAGGCTTTATTTGGACGATAGCCCCAGTTTCAAGCGATATTTAACCGATGAAAGCCTATTTAAACTCTATGCTGTTGCTTGTTGCGATGCCTTTAGAGAGACGGGATTAGAGTTTCCCCCCATTTGTCCCTACGGTATTGAGGATATTTTAAATCGTTCTCTTCATTTGTCGGAACGATAGACGAATCTCCTCACCTAACGACTGTATCTTAGAATACATTGTGCCTACCAAAACCAGCCGAAACCCCTAGTGATTTTCTTCTTCTCTATTTTCAATATTTATTGCTGACATTTCTGAAGGCAAAGGAGTTGCTAAACGAATATTGACATCAATCATCAATTGATTTTTTTCAATCTTTATATTCGCTCTTTTCACAACAATGAAAGCAGAAATAGAATCACTGGCATCGTATTCAAGAGAAAAATCTTTTTTATAACCAGCATCCTCTAACCATTCAGCAATATTACGCCAATTCTCTACCTTGCCATTATTATTACCAACCAGTTCTTTAACGTATTGATAGAGCGTAGTGCATAAATCTACCTCAACTCCTTTACGACTCTTCTTGAGTTTTTCAGCAATTTCTGTGGGACTATAACCGCAGAGTAATCCTTGTAAATGTTTTTTTCAGTAGGAGTCAGTCGCTTTCCCTTAACAGAAGCAAGATCAAGATAAAGAGTTTCTAAGTCCCATTGACTCATAGCTCGGGAAAAAGGGTCATTATTGGTATCCATAAATTTTTGCCTAAAAATTTCCTAGTCAGATTCTAGCATAATTCCTAGTGTTGACTAATTGAATGATGTAGAACTATAACTTATTGTAAATGATTAGTAAACAACCACTTTTTAATTGAGGTAATTAAATATGCCTAGTTATACTCCTCCTACCAGTTATACTGGTACTAAAAATAGCGATAGAATCTACGGATCTGCTCAAAATGATTATATTTTTGGGGCTGGTGGGGATGATAAATTATATGGCGGTCTTGGAAATGATACTCTTGCGGGAGGTGAAGGAAATGACTATCTTGATGGAGGCGATGGTGACGATATTTTGCAAGGATCGGACACTCTTAATTATTACTACGGCATCCCCGGTCTAACTGTCCCAGAATATGATACTTTAGTTGGAGGTGCGGGTCGTGATACATTTGTAATTGGGAATAATCGAGGTAATCTTAATATGGGACCAGGTTATGCAGTAATAGCTGATTTTACCTCTTTTGTTGATCGCATTCAAGTTAAACAAAGTGGAGTATCTGCAGTAACTGGTATTACTCTTAAAAAACAAAATATGGTTGGAGGAGGTGCTTCAGATACACTTATTTATAATGGTACAGATTTGATAGCAGTTGTTCAAGATAATAGTAGTTTGGAATTAAATAGTAGTTATTTTAACTTTGTTTAATGCAACTATCAGATTTTGTAGGGTGCGTTAGGTGGCCACCAATTCTGATCAAAAACCAAAATCAATAATCCGCGCTCCACGCAGCAAATTTATTATTAAATTGGTGCATTATGCTTTCGCACTTCACACCCTAAGAGTGGTAAGAAGTTGAAGGGTGATCGTTCTTGTCGGTGGGGTGGAGTGCGATCTCTGTCATCGAATAAGATATAATTGGGAAAGTCCAAATAATTAAAGCATTATGAGTTACCAAAACATTATTACCATTGAACCAGGAAAACGCAGCGGAAAACCCTGCATTCGAGGAATGCGTATAACTGTGTACGATATTCTAGAATATTTAGCAGCAGGAATGACAGAAGCAGAAATTCTTGAGGATTTTTCAGAATTAACCTCCGAGGATATCAAAGCTTGTTTGGCTTTTGCTGCTGATCGAGAGAAAAAATTATTTATCACCTCTTTATGAAACTGTTATTAGATGAAAATTTGTCAGATCGTATTATTGATAAAATAATTGATTTATATTCTAATTCTCAGCACGTCAAGACTTTAGGACTGATCAATACTGATGATGCACTTATCTGGGAATTTGCCAAATTCAACGATTTTGTAATTGTCTCTAAAGATGCCGATTTTCATCAGCGCAGTCTATTATATGGTCATCCACCCAAATTTATCTATCTTCGTATTGGTAATAGTCCCACTGCAAAGATTATCGAAATTTTAAGGGATAATTTTTTAATCGTTATTAAATTTTACAATAGTGAAACAGAAAGTATGCTGATATTAAGTTGAGTGTGAGCGCTTAATCTGGTAGGGTTTGTGTTTGCGGCCACCAATTCTGTTAAAAAATCAAAATCAATAATCTGCACCCCACGCACCAACTTTGTCATTAAATTGGTGCGTTACTACGATTAATTTTCTCACTGGATTGACCGAAGGAAACCCAACACACAATTAGATAGGGTTTGCCGAAAAAGCTTTTCGTGGGGTTAGGAGTCGGTCCGGATGAAAAAATTTTCACCCCCACAGATGAAAGAGGTTTCTTTCCCCAATCCCCTATCCCTTTTAAACAGGATTTAGTAATTTAGTATTAGCCTGTATCAGCATTTCTGATTCTATAGTTAAGTTTGACTAATAACAGTTTATTTTTAGTTTTTTGTCAAGCCCCTATTATAATTTTTAATCTTTGACCCTTAGTCCCATTGAACATTGATCTTAAAAATCTGGTTTTTTGTAGCGAAGACAACAGTTTTATTAACTGTTATCTGCTGCTATAGAGGGAAATCGGGGAGGGCTGATAATCCTTGAAACCCTTATCAATACTAGCATTATTCCCCCTCGAAATTTCACTAATTCCCCAAGTTTTCCTAACCTTGCCCCCCCTAGGACACAAAAAATTAAAAACTTACCATCCTAACTTGGTTTTTGGCGCAAGTCAACCCTTTATTTAAATTTTTGATTCTTTTTGCCGATAACGATATAAATTCTCGTAATGACCAACCAATTTTCCGTGATACGGTTGAACAGAAAGCAACCAAGTTAGCTCTGCAAGCAAAAAGGAATGTTAGCAAATTCCTTCAGCTTTGCATTGGGAACTTGCTAACGCACAATAAGAAAGTCTATGAACAAACAACAATTGAACAAACTACAAGCTATAACTGCCCTCACTTTAGTGGGGACTACAGCCTCAATAATTTGTTCCCAGACAGTAGGACACAGTAACAGCCTGACGGATATTAGCCTAGCTCGTCAAACTGTTATCGAGTCCACTTCTCAAACCGTTCTGCCCGCTTTTTCTAATAGTCGAACATCTGATTCAGATATTAAAATATCACGTTCGGCTCAAGATAATGGTAACGAAATTCTAAAAACTTTGGAGTCCCTAGTGGACAAAGAAAATACCGTCCCTGCAAGCGTTACACCCCAGACCCAAGAGGCCATTCCTTCGACGGTACAACCCCAATCACAACCCAATCAAGTCAAGCCAGCCCCAGCCAATGGCCAATCTACTAATCCTGCCTCAGTCACACCAGCAGAGAAGCCGAAAACAACCCAAGCGGTAAAAACCAGCAGTCGCCCGCGTAAACAGGGAATGGCCTCTTGGTATGGTCCTGGTTTCCACGGTCGTCGCACCGCTAGTGGTGAGACTTTTAACTCTAGTGGTTTAACTGCCGCTCATCGCTATCTGCCTTTCGGCACTAGGGTTAGGGTAACTAATCTGCGTAACGGGCGCTCGGTGGTGGTGCGAATTAACGATCGCGGTCCGTTTAGCGGTGGTCGCGTCATCGACCTTTCCAGAGGTGCGGCAGCGATTATCGGTGTCTTCCAATCGGGAGTTGCCCCAGTTGTCTTGGAAGTTTTAGGCAGATAATCAGTTATCAGTTATCAGTTATCAGTAAACAGTAAGCAGTAATCAGTAAACAGTGAAAAGACAGCACTGTTAATTTGTGTCTGGGAAAATTTAGTACAAATGCTCAGACTTCCTCCTTATCTCTGACTTGAAAGAGGGTGTAGGGTGTGGGCTTCGGCCGTGAGCTCAGCGTTCGACTGAGCTCACGCCGAGGTCCGAACGGGTGTAGGGAAGGAAACCTCTTTCCTCTGTGGGGGTGAAAATTTTTTCATCGGGACTGACCAAAAACTCACATCTGATCAGTGGTAACTGGTAACTGGTAACTGATCAGTGATCACTGATAACTGATAACTGGTAACTAATCAGTGATCACTGATAACTGATCACTGGTAACTGATCACTGATAACTGATCACTGATCACTGCTATAGTGATCCTATTGGGATTTGACAGGGTTTATGTTAGAAATTAACGATTTATCGGTTAATTATGGCGGAATAAAGGCATTACAGCAGGTTAGTTTAAGGGTAGAAACCGGGGAAATTGTCACCCTCATTGGAGCGAACGGAGCAGGAAAAACGACGACTCTAAAGACGATATCTCGGCTTTTAACGGCAAAGACTGGGCGAATAATCTATCAGGGTCAAGATATTACCCATTTACCGCCCCATGAAATCGTTAAACGGGGAATTGCCCATAGTCCGGAAGGGAGAAGAATCTTAGCGCGTCAAACAGTCTTGACAAATTTGCAGTTAGGGGCCTATACGAGAAGCGATCGCCTAGGAGTAAAAAGCGATATCGAAGAGCAGTGGCGACTGTTTCCCCGACTATCGGAGCGCCGAGAGCAGTTAGCGGGAACCCTAAGCGGTGGGGAACAGCAGATGCTGGCGATCGCAAGAGCTTTAATGAGTCGTCCCAAGTTATTGTTACTAGACGAACCCAGTTTAGGACTAGCGCCGCAGATAGTGCGAGAAATCTTCAGTATTATCCGTAAATTAAATGAATCGGGAGTAACTATCCTGTTAGTGGAACAAAACGCCAATTTAGCCCTAGAAACTGCCAATCGCGGCTATGTTTTGGCAGCGGGACGCTTGACCATCGCAGGAGAAGCCGGGGATTTACTCAAGGATGAGCGAGTCAAACAAGCTTATTTGGGTTAATCGATGATGATGCGCCAACTATAGACAAAATTCTATAGTAAAGGTAGGAGAAAAAATATTCACAAAATTTTACAAAGTCGCATAAAATGAACACATAACGAAATAGGTATTTTTTCTTACTGCCATGCTAACGGCTAACTTCCCCTGGCTCACTGCCATCATTTTGCTCCCCTTGCTTGCCTCTTTCCTAATCCCTGTAATCCCCGACAAAGAAGGAAAAACTGTTCGCTGGTTCGCGCTTGGAGTCGGACTAGCAGACTTTATATTAATGTGCTACGTCTTTTTACAAAAATATGATTTAAGCAACCCCAACTTACAATTAGTAGAAAAAATCGATTGGGTTCCCCAAATTGGTTTAAGTTGGGCGGTGTCGGTAGATGGTATCTCGGCACCGTTAGTTTTATTAGCAGGATTGGTGACAACCCTTTCTATCTTGGCAGCGTGGCAAGTGGACCGCAAACCCCGTTTATTCTACTTCCTGATGCTGTTGCTCTACGCCGCTCAGATTGGTGTTTTCGTCGCCCAAGACTTATTATTATTCTTCTTAATGTGGGAAATCGAGTTAATTCCCGTTTATCTACTCGTTTCCATCTGGGGTGGTCAAAAACGTCGTTATGCCGCCACTAAATTCCTACTCTACACCGCCGCCGCTTCTATCTTCATCCTCGTTGCCGGTCTAGCCATGGCCCTTTACGGTGGTGGTGCGATGACCTTTGATATGGCGGAATTAGGATTTAAAGATTATCCCCTCGCTTTAGAATTAGTCCTTTACGCCGGTTTATTAATCGCTTTCGGGGTCAAACTCGCCATCTTCCCCCTCCATACTTGGCTCCCCGATGCTCACGGTGAAGCTTCTGCACCTGTATCGATGATTCTCGCTGGTGTTCTCCTCAAAATGGGTGGTTATGGTTTAATCCGTCTTAATATGGGGCTTCTACCCGATGCACACATCTACTTTGCCCCGATTCTAGCGATTCTCGGTGTCGTTAATATTATCTACGGTGCTTTCGCTTCCTTCGGTCAACAAAACATGAAACGCCGTCTCGCTTATTCCTCGGTTTCACACATGGGATTCGTCCTTTTAGGGATTGCTTCCTTTACCGATGTGGGTATTAGCGGCGCTATGTTACAAATGCTCTCCCACGGTTTAATTGCCGCCGTCTTATTCTTCCTTGCCGGTGTCACCTACGACCGCACCCATACCTTAGCTTTAAACGAGATGGGTGGGATTGCTCAAGCGATGCCGAAAGTCTTCGCTCTCTTTACTGCCGGCGCCATGGCTTCCCTAGCGTTACCCGGAATGAGCGGTTTTGCCAGTGAAATTACTGTATTCATCGGTGTCACTAGCAGTGAAGTTTATAGCCAAACCTTCCGGGTTGTGACTGTCTTCCTCGCTTCCGTTGGTTTAATCCTCACCCCGATTTATCTACTCTCCATGCTTCGTCAAGTTTTCTACGGAGATGGTTCTTCCTGCGATATTACTAACATTACCCCCAACAAAAGCAACGAACAAGCAGTTTGTTTCGGTACTAGCTGTGTCCTTCCTGACGAATCAGAATATATTGACGCTAAACCCAGAGAAATCTTTATCGCTGTCTCTTTCCTCGCTTTGATTGTCGCTATCGGTTTTTATCCCCAACTGGCTACCCGTATCTACGATGTCAAAACGGTGGCAGTTAACTCGGAAGTGCGTCAAGCTTACACAGAAATCGCCGCTACTCGTCAAAATATCTACGCTGAAACTCAACCCGACGTAAGCGCCAAAGTTGCCAGTATATTCCAATAAATTGGCAAGTCTAAAGTGAATAGGTTATCAGGAGTGGAAATTCTGCTCCTGATTTTTTTGGCGAGGAAAAAGATGCGAGCATTTATACTAAAATCTAAGATAGCTGGTTTAATATCGTCTCTGGGATCAAAACAAAAGCTTAAAATAGAGAAATATGTGGACTTTTATTGATTTATTTGCCGGTATAGGAGGATTTAGAATCGCCCTAGAAAATCTCGGTTGTCAATGCGTTTTTTCTTCGGAAATCGATCCTCACTCCCAAAAGGTTTACTTAGCTAACTATGGTCATTTACCCGATAATCAAGACATCAGAAAATTAGAGGTAAAAACTGTCCCCGATCATGATATACTCTGTGGCGGGTTTCCCTGTCAAGCCTTTAGTATCGCCGGCAGAAAACACGGTTTTGAAGATGCACGCGGAACCTTATTTTTTGAAGTTGCCCGGATCCTACACGAAAAGAAACCGAAAGCTTTTATCTTAGAAAATGTCCAGGGTTTAGTCCATCATGATCGAGGTAAAACTTTAAAAACTATTTTAGATATACTAGAAAAGGATTTGCATTATTTTGTCCCTAGTCCCCAGATTTTAAATGCCAGATATTTTGGGGTTCCTCAAAACCGTCCCCGAATTTTTATCGTCGGTTTTCGAGAGGATTTAAATATTTACCATTTTTCCTATCCCCAACCAACCCATCAAGAAACTTGTCTCAAAGATATTCTAGAAGAAAAGGAAGTCAGCGTTAAATATTATCTCTCTAATCAGTATTTAGAAACCTTGTTTAAACACAAGGCCAGACACGAAAATAAAGGTAATGGGTTCGGTTATGAGATTATTTCTCCCGATGGTATCGCTAATGCTATTGTGGTGGGAGGTATGGGAAAAGAAAGAAATTTAGTTATCGATCAAAGACTGACTAATTTTACTCCCGTTACTCGCATTAAGGGAGAGGTAAATAAATTATTCGTCCGCAGAATGACCCCCAGAGAATGGGCAAGATTACAGGGATTTCCCGATAGTTTTCAGATTGTTGTTAGCGATGTCCAAGCTTATAAACAGTTCGGCAATTCTGTGGCTATTCCCGTGGTAAAAGCGGTGGCAAAAGAGGTGATTAAGGTTTTAGATTTATCCAGAAATTCTCAAGAAAATATCGGGGTTAAAGACCTACAGGGAAAACAATTAGAACTATTGTCAATCTGAGGAACAATAACAATTTTGTCTAGGGGTTTGGGTATATTAAGAATAGTTATTATTCGCTCAATCTGATCGCTGTTTATGCTTGACTATAACTGGATTAACAGTAGACTTCTTGAATAATTAATTTTCGAGAGTTCAAAAATGGGAAAAATAGCCATGAGGTAACAATAAAAGAGCAGCAGCGGTGATGGTTTCGCCGGTTGTGCTTGTTAAAGGTATCTTGCTTATACTACACTTGTAACACCAATAGGTTTAGTATTCGGGAGAAAAAATTATGCGGACAATCACACGTACCACCACTACCGATATGGAAGTCACCAGCATTCGTCTGGAAAGAGTACTTAAGGACAAGCTGAAAGAGATTTCCGGCAATCAAGGTTATCAAGCACTCATTCGCGATGTCCTATGGAATTTCGTTCAGCAGAAATCAGGAGATTATCGACCGCAGTTTTGTGCTGGTGATATAAGGGCAGTATTTAACGCTACAGCTAGAAAAAATGAGATTTGCGCTCTTACAGGTAATTTAATCCCCGCTAATGAAACAATGTTGTTAGGTTTGACGATTCATGGCGATTTAGTTCCGTTGAGTATGGATAGTTATCCCAATTAAATTAAAATAAGTTTGACTAGGGTGGGGCAGAATCTGGTATAGTTAGTCCTCACCCAAGGGAGATGGGAATTATAAATTATAAATTATGAATTATGAATTGAGAGGTGGGGAGTTTTTTGCTGTGAACAGTGAACTGATAACCGATAACTGATAACTAATGACTGAATCGATTTTACGAGTGGTTTTAATTAATCCGCAAATTCCGCCAAATACGGGGAATATTGCCCGTACCTGCGCCGCAACGAGGACAGAATTGCATTTAGTTGGTCCCTTGGGGTTTGAAATTAGCGATCGCTATCTAAAGCGGGCCGGCTTAGATTATTGGCCCTATGTAAAACTTATGTACCACTTGACAATAGATGATTTCTGTGCATATCAACAAAAGAGCGGCGGACGAGCGATCGGGTTTAGCGTGCGCGGCAGCAGCAGTTATGTCCAGTACACCTATCAAAGCGGAGATTGGCTACTTTTTGGCAGTGAAACCGACGGTATTCCGGCAGATTTATTAAATAAGTGCGATGACACGGTTTATATTCCCATGGCAGAACCGGGGGTGAGAAGTTTAAATCTTTCCGTTAGTGTGGCCATCGGATTATTCGAGGCTAGACGACAATTAGGATTTATTCGTTAGCGGGACATTTGGCTATATAAACAGGGAAAATAGACTGAATTGATCATAAAATTGCAAAATTGCTTTTATTTAGCTCATTTTTGCTTATATCACGAAAAATTGTGATCGCCGTCAATTTTGTCCGTAATAACAGCAGTAAATTATGTGGATTATCCTAGCGCAAATTAATTGTTGCTCCTTTCTAATCCCATAATTTATTGAAAATAAAAAGGCAAGATGAGGCTTATGAATATCTTCGACCTTTCTTCTAATACTTTTCGCAATTTACAGCTTTTTAATCGGCAAAAATCCACCTCTGGCTTAACTCAAGTCGAGATGTTAGTTACCCTAGTTTTATTAGGAATTCTCTTAACCATTGCCCTTTCTGTTTATCATCGTTTCATGGCTTGGATTCGCTTAAATATCGCCACCTTTGAAATATCCCAACAATGGAAAAATACCCGTTATCAAGCCACAGGAGGAGGTTCTCACCCTATATCTTTGTGCATGGCCGCAAGTGAAACCGAACAGATTAAAGTGGCAAAAGTGGAAGGGAACGAATGTGAAAATGTCACCGATTGGACTCCCATCACTCGCGGTGTTAGCATCGATACTAATAATTCTACCCTACGCCGAGTTAACGGATCGGCGGGTAATCAAGGGACAATTTATCGCGCTAGTTGGGGCGACACAAGAGAGGGGTTAGGGGGTTCTTGGGGACAGTTAGGCAGAATTACTTTAGTTGCTGCCGGTACACCCGACAAACGCTGTTTATTTTTATTTCGTGTTGATGGTAGTTGGGATATTCGCCAAGATAATAGATGTGTGCCTTAAACCGGAAAAAGTTATCGATATGATATCGAGAGAGCCACGCTCAAAAATCTAGAATCCCGACTGATAGCCTTTCTGCGGGGAAACTTAAACGGTTTTCAGTCCGTCTGGGAGTACACTAGAAAATACTCACTTATTCGATCGAGCCGTTCATGATTATTTCCGTCGTAGCACTAAAGGGAGGGGTCGGGAAAACCACCACATCGATTCATTTGGCCGCCTATTTTCAAGAAAAAGCGCCCACCTTATTGATTGATGCGGATAAAAATCGTTCGGCTCTCCATTGGTCCCGGGAAGATACCCTTCCTTTTATGGTAGCGTCCCAAGCCGGAGCGACGGGACTGGTGAAACAATACACTCATATTATCGTCGATACCCAGGCCCGGCCAGAGCCAGACGAGTTAAAAGATTTGGCCCAGGGCAGCGATTTATTAATTTTACCCACCACTCCCAATCATCTCGATATCGATGTCACCATTAAAGCGGCAGAATTGCTGTCCACGATGACCGATAATTATCGAGTTCTTTTAACCCAAGTGGATTCACGGACAAAAACAGGAAGAGAAGCGCGGAAAGCTCTAGAAGAAGCAAAATTACCCCTATTTAAGCGAGAAATTCCCCGTTTAGTTGCTTTTGAACGAGCGGCCGAAAAGGGAGTCATCGTCAAAGATTATCCCGACCCCCGGTCGAATTTCGGTTGGCTTTGTTACCAAGCGGTCGGTAAAGAAATTTTTGCCCTCATGACATAAATTGTTAAAAAAGTTAATATTAATATTTGTGTCATTTTTCCCCGAAAAGATACTTAATCTGCATGGGGACTTTTTGTAATCTTCCGTTAAGCGTTCACTCCTAAATAGGTAAAGTCTGAGACAATCAAAAAAGTCTGACTGTAGGAGAACCCTCTATGAAATTGGCCTATTGGATGTATGCGGGTCCCGCTCATATTGGCACTTTAAGGATCGCCAGTTCCTTTAAAAATGTTCATGCTATCATGCACGCTCCTCTGGGAGACGATTATTTTAACGTCATGCGCTCGATGCTGGAAAGGGAGCGTAATTTTACCCCCGTCACTGCTAGTATTGTCGATCGTAATGTTTTAGCCCGGGGTTCCCAAGAAAAAGTCGTCGATAATATTGTTCGCAAAGATCGCGAAGAAAGTCCCGATTTAATCGTTTTAACCCCCACCTGTACCTCCAGCATTCTCCAAGAGGATTTACAAAACTTTGTCGAAAGAGCGCGACAGGATGCCGAGGGGGATGTGCTGCTGGCCGATGTTAACCACTATCGCTATAATGAACTACAAGCGGCCGATAAAACCCTCTATCAAATTATCAAATATTATCTCGATAAGGCCCAGAGAAGAGGGGAAATTATCTCCCAGAAAACCCCTAAACCTTCGGTTAATATTATCGGTATTACCACCCTCGGTTTCCATAACCAACATGATCGCACGGAATTAAAGCGGTTAATGGCAGATTTGGACATTGAAGTTAACGAAATTATTCCCGAAGCTGCCTCGGTGGAAAACTTAAAAAATCTGCCCCGCGCTTGGTTTAATCTGGTTCCCTATCGAGAAGTGGGATTAATGACAGCCAAATATCTCGAAAGTGAATTCGCCATGCCCTACGTTGATATTACCCCCATGGGAGTGGTGGAAACAGCCCGATGTATTCGCAAAATTCAAGAGGTAATTAATCCCCAAGGTGCAGCAGTAGATTACGAAGATTTTATCAATGAACAAACTCTGCATATCTCCCAAGCTGCTTGGTTTTCTCGTTCCATTGACTGTCAGAATTTAACGGGCAAAAAAGCGGTGGTTTTTGGTGATAATACCCACGCAGCCGCTATGACAAAAATTCTCGCCAGGGAGATGGGAATTCATGTGGTTTTAGCGGGTACTTATTGCAAGTATGACGCCGATTGGTTCCGGGAACAAGTGAGTGAATATTGCGATGAAGTGTTAATTAGTGATGATAATGGGGCGATAGGAGATGCTATTGCTCGATTAGAACCAGCGGCGATATTTGGTACTCAAATGGAACGTCATGTGGGCAAACGTTTAGATATTCCCTGTGGAGTAATTGCCGCACCTATTCATATCCAAAATTTCCCCCTCGGTTATAAACCTTTCTTAGGTTACGAAGGCACTAATCAGATCGCTGATTTGGTCTATAATTCCTTTACTTTGGGTATGGAAGATCACCTATTAGAGATATTCGGTGGTCATGATACAAAAGAGGTAATTACTAAAGGTATTTCGGCAGATTCTGACCTAAATTGGAATAAGGAAGCTACGACAGAATTACAGAAAATACCCGGCTTTGTGCGCGGGAAAGTCAAACGAAATACCGAAAAATTCGCCCGGGAGCGAGGGATTGGTGAAATAACTTTAGAGGTAATGTATGCCGCTAAAGAATCCGTAGGAGCTTAATTATTTCTTAGGGCTGAAAGTTAACAGCATTCAGCCCTATTTTTTTAGTTATTTGCTTAATCCCTGAAGTATTCTTTCCTCTACTCCTTTCCCCTGAATTAAAACCCCAAATCTTCCTAAACCAGTGGGATTGATTAATTGATGTAGGGCGTCTCGACGCTGAAATATAGTTGATATATCGATTTTTCCTTGAGAAAGTTCATTTAATCTATCTCCTAATCCCAAAGCCATTAAAAATAATCCTTGCTGAGTAAAACCGAGATTTTTTAAGCCTAATTTCTCCCCTTGACGTTGTAAAGCAGTAAAATCCACATGAGTGGTAATATCTTGTTCTCCCACCCACAAATAAGGATGATCATGATGCTGATGTTGTCGATAACATTGTAGGGTTCCTTGACTTCTTTGGGGATGATAATATTTTTCGGCAGTGTAACCGTAATCTATGGTTAAGATATAACCTCGATCGAGTTTCCGATTAACCGTTTCTAACCAGTCTAAAGCTAATAAGTTGACCTCGGTTTGATAACCCTCCGGATAAAGTGGGGAAGGAATATGTATCCCCACTAAATCAAAATAATCTTTGATTCTGTCAGTAGATAAATCTGCGATAATCTCCTGAAAAGGTTCCCCCAATCCTAGATAAATTTCTCGTAATTCTCCCGACTCAATCACAACTCGATGGACAGGAAAAGCATCGATTAACTCATTACTAAACACACAACCCACAAGGGAATTATCGGCTAAATTCGGCCAACTTTGCCAAGATACCGGGGAATATCCCGCTAAAGTTGCCCGTTGTCTTTCCCTGAGTTTCTGAGATTGTTCGATAATTATATAACTGAGATTTTGATAAAAATCAGCATAGCTATGACTTAAATAATCAAGAATATCCTTCGCTAAAATTCCCGAACCTGCTCCCACTTCCACTAAAGTAAATCCTCGCGAATTGCCCAAAAATTCCGCCATCTCGACAAATTGCTCCGCCAACAATTCACCAAAATCTGCCCCTAGGGACGAGGAAGTAAAAAAATCTCCTTTTGAGCCAATTTCTACTTTTCCAGAGGTGTAATAGCCATAATCGGGGTGATAGAGAGCTAAATCCATCCAGCGCTCGAAGCTAATTCGACCTGCTACTGATTGTTTAATTTCCTCTAGGATGATTGCTTCTAAATTCATCTTGATCAGGGAATTATGAATTAGGAATTATGAAATGGGAAGTGGGAATTAGGAAGTGGGAATTAGGAATTAGGAATTAGGAAGGGTGCATCTAACATTTGCAAAAATACCGACAATCAGCAATTATCAGTGACTCTTAAATTATTACAGACGTATCAGCAGCTGCGTGTAAGCATCCCACCGAAAAACTAATGCGCGGGGGTTTGGGGGCGGCACTTCGACACATTTCGACACATTTCGACAAGCTCAATGTAAAGGCTCAATGTAAAGGCTCAGTGACCGCGCCACGCCCCCAACGGGGGGTTTGGGGGGTAGAACCCCCCAAAGGCTTGGATTGAGTGATAAAATCGAAAGTAACGCCCAATTTTAGCCGAGAGTTTCCCCGTAAAAATCCCAACTTGGTAGATTTACAAAAATTAACTTAAAACTTACATCTGATAACTGATAACTGATAACTGATTTAATCTCCCGCATGATAGGAACTGCGGACTAGGGGGCCGGATCTAACCTGGGAAAAACCCATTTTTTGGGCGATTTCTCCCAACTCGCTAAATTCTGCGGGAGTCCAATATTTCTGTACGAGCAAATGTTCCAGAGAAGGACGCATATATTGACCAATAGTAACTCGATCGCAGTCGATCGCGCGTAAATCTGCCAAAGTCTCGATAATTTCCTCTTTTGTCTCACCGTGACCGACCATTAGGCCAGATTTCGTCGGAATTGATCGATCGATTTCCTTAACATAACGCAAAACCGCCAAAGAGCGATCATATTTAGCCCCGCGTCTAACCGGCTTTTGCAAACGGCGCACCGTCTCGATATTGTGATTGTAACAGGCAGGTTTTGCCCCCACCACCGTCGCCACCCGTTCCTGTTGACTTCCCTTACCTCCAGCAAAATCCGGGGTTAACACCTCAATTAAAGTGTGGGGATTGAGTTCGCGAATGGCTGTCATCGTCCGCACAAACCAACTAGCCCCGCCGTCTTCCATATCATCTCTGGCCACAGAAGTCAAGACAACGTAACTTAAATTTAACAATTGCACCGCTTCCGCCACTTTTTGCGGTTCCTCCAGATCGAGAGGCATGGGTGCATGACCCTTATCCACTTGACAAAAAGCACAGGATCGTGTACAGGTGGGACCCATCAACAAAAAAGTCGCCGTACCTTGGGCATAACATTCGCCGCGATTGGGACAGCGACCCTCCTCGCAGATAGTATGAATGTTCCTTTGTTTGATAATGCGCTGAACCGTGGAGATTTCGCTAGATTTGCCGAGTGAACGCCGTAACCAAGGAGGTAAAGAGGTGATTTCCTCGCGCCACTGTGGGGGTATATTGGACATGAGAAGTTAACTAATGTTGGGGGTTGGGGACTTCAGTTATCAGTTTCTGAAGGCAAGGGGCAAAAGTAAAGAACCTGGCAATTATCCTACCTAAAAATAAGGTTAGAAACCAAGTACATCAAAGCTTTTAGCTTAACAAATTAGTTTTTAGATTCGGCCCTTGTTAGCAGTTAGCAGTTAGCATTTATCAGTTTTTAGTGGACAGTCTTAAGTAGAAAATTGCCGTCTTTTCACTGTTTACTGATCACTGTTTGGTAGGTTTGGACTAGGTTAGGATAGCTAACCTAACCTAGAAAATTTTTAGGAAGCTAAGGCTACCTCGACTATTTGTTGTAGTTCCCCATTTTGATAGAGTTCGATCATAATGTCGGAACCACCAATAAACTCACCGTTGATATAGACTTGGGGAATAGTCGGCCAATTGGAATACTCCTTAACTCCTTGTCTTAACTCCTGATCTTGCAGAATATCGACAGTTTCGTAGGAAACCCCCAGAATATTGAGAATTTGTATGACGTTATTCGAGAAACCACACTGAGGCATTAATTTATTGCCCTTCATGAACACAAGAACTTTGTTATTCTGAACTAATTGATCGATTCTTTCCTTAGTTTCGGGTGTCATAGGTCTAGTAGCTAGAATTTGAGCAAGAATAGCCAATCCTGAGACGTGGCATATCTTATCAGTTTAGCACAAGCCGTTGAGATAGCTTTAAAAAGGCAGGTCTTCGTCCTCCTCCAAACTGTCTAAAATTTCGTTAACATCAGGTCTCCCGCGCACGATAGTCATATTTTCCACAGACTTATTAACTTTAGTTTCTGCGGCCGAATTTTCCGGCAGTGAATAACCCATATTGACCACTTCACCATCAAAAGATTTCGCTAACTTTTGAGCAGCCGCCAAAATTTCGCTAACATCTACATCTTGATCTAATGTCTCTAAAGATGAATCAAAATTTAAGATTTTTTGGGGCAGTTCTGTGCTAGGAGTTTTTGGGTTTCTGGCTGCGGTGATCTTTGCTTCTTTTTTCTCGATAATTGCTTCTTTGACCGGGGGAATATCCACCACAGTCATAACTTTATTTTCGGGAGTTATTGGTGGGGTTGGTGCGGTTTCCGGTGATGCTTGTATCCTGGCCGCCGGTGATGGGGAAACTTCCGCAGCCATGGCAGCAGTGGCGAAACCTACCTGTAAATGAACTTTAATCCGGCGCCGAAAAACTGCCTCGAAAGCTGACTCAATATTAGTCAAGCGCAGCCGGGCCATTTTTAATAATTGTTCCGAAGATATGCTTAAATAAGCACTCGATTCTTCCATATTAAAAAGACTGCCGTGCTGACGCAAGAGAGTGCGAGTAGTGGGGGGTTCCATTACTTCTAAAACCTGCTGCCAAATTTGTTCATGATTGTCATCACTGGCAACAGTTTTAACCTCAGTTTTCGGCACTGCGACGCTAGTTGTCGGGGTGATAACCGCCGGTTTGATCGGTTGATTCACCGGCGCCGGTGCTGTGATCACTTCAGGGGGCCTCTCGACGCTGGTTTGGGGACGGGAAGGCACTGTCGTGGTAACTAGAGGAATCACCTGTGCTTGCGGTAACAGTCCTAATAGAGTGACTTCTAACCAGAGACGGGGTTGAGTGGTGTTTTTTAGTTGCGTTTCGCTGTCTTTAAGCAGTTGTTGACCGCGGAGAATTTCCTCTAAAGACCAAGTACGCGCTTCCGTACACAGTTCCTGCCAAGTGGGAGCGGTGACAGCCACCATTTCTGGACGATTAGGGGCGGTTTTGGCTAAAAGTAGGTTTAAATAGAATCCCGCTAGATTTTGCAAGACGATTAAAGGTTCCTTCCCGCGATTCATCAGATGGCGACATTGTTCGATAACTTGATCGGGAATATTGCCATGAATGACTTTAAGTAGGGTTAAGAGGTCTCTTTCGGGGACTGCACCGACTAAATCCCAGACTCGCTCGGCCGTAATCGTTCCTGCGAGTAAACTTAATTGATCGAGGAGACTTTCGGCATCGCGTAAACCACCGTTAGCGATCTGAGCCACAAGGGTTAATGCTTCTAGGTTAATATCGATCGCTTCTATTTGGGCGATTTTTTGCAGGTGCGCCACCATCGCATCGAGAGCAATACGGCGATAATCAAAGCGTTGACAACGGGAGATGATGGTAGGCAAGACACGCTGAGGATCCGTGGTAGCAAGCACAAAAATCACTCGATCCGGCGGTTCTTCCAGAGTTTTCAGCAAAGCATTAAAGGCCGCCGTACTGAGCATATGGCATTCATCGATGACATAGACTTTATAACGACATTGGACGGGGGCAAATTGCGATCGCTCGATAATTTCCCGAATGTTATCCACACCGGTATTACTAGCGGCATCAATTTCGATCACGTCTAGGGCCGAACCATTGGCGATCGCTTGACAGACGGAACACTTACCGCAGGGAATCGGTGTCGGATGGTCACTAGACAGACAGTTGAGGGATTTGGCTAAAATTCGCGCCGAGGAGGTTTTCCCCGTGCCTCTGGGTCCAGTAAATAGGTATGCAGGAGCGATTCGCTCACTGATTAAGGCATTACTCAGGGTCGTGGCGATCGCTGATTGTCCCACCAAATCGGCAAAGGTTTGGGGACGATACTTATGATGTAGAGGTTCGTAGGTCATGACTGGCTGAAAACTTTTTCCGCACCCTAGAGACTACTATTATCCTATCCCGATTCTTTTTCAACACGAGAACAAGTGTATGCTTTTGATCTAGACAGGTTTAATGCGCGATTTGCATCACGAAAATGGCAATTTGGCTAAGGCTTGTAATAAATTGTATTAATAACTACAATTTGGCCGAGAAAATCTGCCGACTATCTTAGTATGCCCAAAGACAGCGCCACTAATCAGACCAACTGCTTATGACTGAATCTACAAAAACCCAATGTCCTTACTGTGGAGTAGGTTGTGGTTTGACAGTCACCCCCCCCGCGTCGGCCGGACAAGCATGGAAAGTCTTCGGGGACAAGTCCCACCCCTCCAGTCAAGGTATGATCTGTGTTAAAGGGGCTACCGTAGCGGAATCAATCGATAAAAATCGCCTCAAAACCCCGATGATCCGCGATTCTCTCCAAGAGCAATTCCGTCCTTGTACCTGGGAAGAAGCCCTTGATCGCATCGTTAACCGCATTCAAACTCTAATCGCTCAGGGGGAAAAGGAAAGTATCTGTCTATACGGTTCGGGACAATTTCACACCGAAGATTACTACATCGCCCAAAAACTGGTCAAAGGCTGTCTGGGAGTCAATAACTTTGATGCTAATTCCCGTCTCTGTATGTCTTCGGCCGTGGCCGCTTATCTGGACAGTTTCGGATCCGACGGTCCCCCCTGCTGTTACGATGACCTAGAATTAACCGATTGTGCCTTTTTGGTGGGGACAAATACGGCCGAATGTCACCCCATCATCTTTAACCGTCTGCACAAGTATCTCAAACGCAACCAACAAGCGAAATTAATCGTCGTTGATCCCCGCAGCACCAAAACCGCCGAGGCCGCTAATCTCCACCTAGCCATTAACCCCGGGACCGATATTGACCTATTTAACGGGATTGCTCACCTGTTACTGAATTGGGGGGCGATCGATACCTATTTTATCGATAAATGTACCCGAGATTTCCACAAATACGCCGAAATTATCCGCCATTATCCCCCCGAAATAGTCGCCCCTAAATGCGGTATCCCCATTGAGGATTTAGAACAGGCTGCCCGCTACTGGGCCGAATCGAAAAGAGTCCTTTCCCTTTGGTCGATGGGTATCAATCAATCTAGGGAAGGCACGGCCAAAGCCCGCACTTTAATCAATTTACACCTAATGACGGCTAATATCGGTAAGCCCGGGGCCGGTCCTTTTTCCCTAACCGGACAACCTAACGCCATGGGGGGACGGGAAGCCGGCGGCCTCTGCCATCTTCTGCCCGGTTATCGTTCCGTCAAAAATCCCCAACACCGGGCCGAAGTGGAACAAGCTTGGGGTTTACCTGCTGGTCGGATTTCTCCGGTCCCCGGTCGCGATGCTTGGAGTATGATTACCGGTTTGGAGACGGGAGATGTCAAACTTCTCTGGATTGCCGCCACTAATCCGGCTGTTAGTATGCCTGATCTAAAACGTACCCAGGCGGCCCTGTTAAAATCACCTTTTACTGTCTATCAGGATGCCTACTATCCCACAGAAACCAGTGCCTACGCCCATTTATTACTGCCAGCAGCCCAATGGGGTGAAAAAACGGGAACAATGACCAATTCTGAGCGCGTGGTGACTTTAAATAAGGCTTTTCGTCCTCCCGTCGGTCAAGCTCAGGCCGATTGGCAAATTTTTGCCGAAGTTGGTCGCCGTTTGGGGTTTCAGGCACAATTTAATTTTCAGGATTCGGCCGAGGTACATTCCGAGTTTGTCCGCTTGACATATAAACGTCCTTGTGATATGACGGCGATTAATTATGATCGCCTGGCCGAGACTCCCCGACCGTGGCCCGATTCCATCGATGAAATTTCCGCCCCTAAAACCGCTAATTCTGGGGAATTACTAGGTAATTTAGTTAAAAATGACCATAAAAGCCAAAAAACAGCCGCAAAACGCCTTTATACCGATGGTAAATTTAATACTGCCGATGGTCGTGCTGTTTTCGCCGCCTACCACAGTAAAGGTCTAGCGGAACCCCCCGACGAGGAATATCCCCTAGTGTTGACCGTGGGGCGTTTGTACGGTCACTGGCACACCCAAACCCGCACCGGCCGCATCGAGAAAATTGTCAAAATGCACCCCGCACCTTTTCTGGAAATTCATCCCCAAGATGCGGCAAAATTGGGCATAGAAGCTGGGGAATGGGTGGAGGTGCGTTCTCGTCGCGGTTCTGCCCGTTTTCCCGCTTTAATTACCAAAGCAATTGCTCCTAATTGTGTCTTTGTGCCGATGCACTGGGGGGCTTTATGGGCAGAAAATGCTGAGGCCAATAGTCTCACCCATCCGGCTGCTTGTCCGATTTCCCTGCAACCGGAATTAAAAGCTTGTGCCGTCAAATTAATCCCGATCAAGTCTTTAGTTAATGCCGAATTATCTCCCGGTCAATTTCTGGCAACTCCCTAATCAAATTTGGCTTTCCCTTTGGTTACTTTTGTTATACCAATTGGCTACAATCTCATAGGTAGTTTTTGTTGAGAAAATTGCTATTACAAGAACAAAATCCCCAATTATCAGGCATTTAACTAGACTATTCTCATTTCGAGATTTCGATCGAATTAAACGATCTTTGCCAACGTTTTTTCCAGTGGCTAGTCGGTTCTAAATCAGAGAGGGCCTGTTCGCTGCGACGACGTTGTATAATCACTTCGGCTGGGTCGCTTAAAGTCGCGTCTCGATAGGGAATAGCGGCTTTAGTTTGCAGATGTTCCCGTTCCTGTGCCGATAAAGATGGGGGTAAGGACAAAAAACTGGCTATTGTCCCCGGCGATCGCCGACCGACGCTATCGGTGGCCCCAATCTGCAATCCCGCTAATTGTAACGCCCTTCGCACCGAGGCAGCACAGGAATAGGTGACTAAATAACCCGTCGGACTCAGGCATTTGGCCACTAAAGCTAAAAACTCCACCGTCCACAGTTGCGGACATTTACCCGGGGAAAAGGGATCGAGAAAAATTGCCTCTGCTTGAAAACCCGCCTCAATCACCTTGGTTATCGTCTGTCGCGCATCCCCGATTAACAGTTTAGCTGTGAGATTAGGCAGGTCTAGCCGGTGATTATGGGCAAAATCATTTAAATATTGGGGAATTGGTTGACTCCAACTATTTAAGAGATTTTCTCTAATAGCCGCGAGGGGAACCACTCGATCGCTTTCTAAAGCTAATAATTCTACCCGACAATCCCCCCTAACTTGCCAAATGGCCGCTAAGGCCGCGGCGGCATTATACCCTAAGCCGTAACAAATGTCAAGAATTTTTAGATTATTGCTCTGGGTTGCTTTTGCTGCCAGACGACTGGAGAGGATAAATTTTTTCTCGGCTTCTTCCCTTGCCCCGGAGGTAGAATGATAACATTCTCCGAATTCGGTCGAAAAAAAGGTATAAGAACCATCCTCAGTGACTTTTTGCGGGTAAGCTTCGGGGGAGACAAGCATGGTGATGGAGAATGTCTTTGAGGTGAATATCGGTTTCCAGCAGGCAAGCGTGACCACTATTGGGTAGAATCGTTAATTTTGCTGCGGGTAACTGCTGAATTAGGCGTTTAGCCTCCGCTACCGATGGTAACAGTCGGTCCCCTTGACTGGCTATCAATAACACCTCCAATTGCAGAGCTTTTAACTCGCTGGCACTAACCTGAAACCGTTGTAACTGGGATAAACGCCAGCTAATCGTCTTCGGTGGGACGTATTGCATGGCTTTGAGGAGAGAGCGGCGATCTTCCCTAGACATTCGACCCAGAGCGGCCAGAAAGGGTAAAATAGTTAGGGCCGAGCTGCTGTGGATGAAATCGGGCATCATCTGGGTGATACCGATTCCCAAGCTTAAAAGAGGTCTTTGATTAAAAGAAGAAGCGGGGTTAATTAAAATCAGTTTTTTAATTAATTTTGGTGATTTTGTCGCTATTTTCAAGGCTAAACAGCCACCAAAAGACTCTCCGCAAAGATAGACTTTTCTCGATTGTTGCTTTAATTCTTGGGCCAATAAAGCGATCACGCAGTCGCTTAATTCCTCCCAATCACCGAGATATTGCGGGGAAATCGCCAAACAACGCAGATCGAAGTAAGGGGCAAGGTTGTTAATCTGACGATGGTACAGTTGACCGCTGCCATCCATTCCGGGTAAAAATACAAACAGGGGATAATCGGGACGGGGATGACGGGGAATAATCCAACTGACAGGTTGTTCCATTGTGCGAGAAGCGCGATCGATGTTAAAAAAGTTTTTTCTGGTTATCTATTTTTAAGGATAATTAATATTAGAGAGATTTGCCAATTTTAAGAGTAGTATTAACCCCCAACCTATGGATGGTTTCTCCCTGCTCCCCAACCCCTGATAACTGATAGCTGATAACTGATAACTGATTAAGTAGGTAGGCACAATTATTTGTAGGATGGGTTAGCGGTAGCGTAACCCATGCGGGAGTTGGGTTTCATGCTTCAGCCCAACCTACGTTCATTTTATATTTAATTCCACCCACCTACTTAACTGAGCTAAATTTTTAGGCTGCGGCTAAATTAGCAGCCACGAAATCCCAATTAACTAACTTGGTTAAAAAGTCGCTGATGTAATCGGGACGACGATTTTGGTAGTCGAGATAATAAGCGTGTTCCCACACATCCATAGTTAGGAGGGGAACCTGTCCGGCGGTTAAAGGATTGTCAGCGTTGCCGGTTTTGGTAACTTTGAGAGTACCGTTATCGAGAACCAACCAAGCCCAGCCGCTACCGAATTGAGTAGCGCCCGCAGTTTTGAAAGCTTCGACAAATTTCTCGAAACTACCGAAATCTGCGTTAATTTTATCGGCTAAAGCACCGGTAGGCGCACCGCCACCACCCGGTTTCATGCAGTCCCAATAAAAACTATGATTCCATGCTTGGGCGGCATTGTTGAAAACCCCAGCTTTAGAGGCATCACCGGCAACCTTAACGATAACTTCTTCTAAAGAGAGAGCATCGAGTTCCGTATCTTTGACCAAACCGTTATAGTTATTGACATAAGCGGCGTGGTGCTTGTCGTGGTGGAATTCTAGGGTACTTTTGGTGATGCAAGGCTCTAAGGCAGTGTAATCGTAGGGTAAAGGGGGAAGTGTGTAAGCCATCTGTGGTTCTTTATATCCTCTCTTGAGAGCTTGTTTAAGGTAGTGTTGATAAAACTTTACATCCTTGATCATAGCACCGAAGGAGACTTGATCGGTTATTAGTGATCAGTGATCACTGATCAGCTTTTTTCTCCCTTCTCCCCCATCACCCCAACCCCTGACTGATAACTGATTACTGAAAAATCACCCCAACCCCTATTGACCGTCTCCTAAATCCTGAGAAGATCACCAAACAATGTTAAAATAATTCCCATACTGTAGGCGCTTGCAGATTCTTGTGGGCGTGGCAGGGCAGGCGAAAAACGATTCCGTTAGGAATTAGACCAAAAAAGTTCCACTGGCAACAGCAGTAGATTTTATCTCACTGGGTTGGCCGGTTGGCAGTTCGTCAAATTACGGATCAATACAAAATTATCATTTACAGATCTTTCTTGGTAACTTATGGCACAGCGTACACGCTTAGGTGAAATCCTTCGTCCCCTCAACTCGGAATATGGTAAAGTTTCCCCCGGTTGGGGAACTACCTTGCTGATGGGAGTGTTTATGGCTCTGTTTTTAGTCTTTTTGCTGATTATTTTACAGATCTACAACTCCTCCCTAATTTTAGAAGGATTTAATGTAGATTGGGGTCAGTAAGCAGATTCCAACAATCTCGTCGGCATTTTTGGCCGCAGAATTGTCCCGCGGACTTTGGCAGGTGGGTTATTGCCCACCGCGATTTTTTTATTAGGAGCAAAAACATGAATATTTTTGGGATTGGATTGCCAGAAATGGGATTAATTCTCTTGATTGCCCTGCTAGTTTTCGGACCAAAAAAATTACCAGAAATCGGTCGCAGTTTAGGCAAAACGATTCGAGGATTTCAAGAAGCATCAAAGGAATTTGAAAGTGAATTTAAGCGAGAGGCCCAGCAGATTGAAGACTCGGTAAAAATCAAAGCTGAATTAGAAGAAAGTCAATCTCCTAGGGATCAAACTCGTTCCAGTTAAGAACCGTGTAGAGATGTAGTGTAGGTCAAATTCGAGGCTATCCGCTAGATTAACATCGAGAATGACCAGAGCCGGATTAAATTGGCAGTTTTACCATCGGCCGCCACTTTTACTCGCTAGTTTTTTTGACCAAAAAAGCGGGAAATCAGGTTTCGGAGCGCAAAATCGTCTTTAAAGACGACAATTTTGGCAGCAGTCAAGGCCATAGTTCGATGAGTAGGCAGAATATATCATTAGTTTGAGAATTCCCAGAAGACAAGGAAAAAATGACTATTTCCTTGCTATAAGTATTGTAGATGTCAAGAGTGGTAAATGAATGTCTATAGTGGTATCCCCCGAACAAGTCCATCAAATCGTCAACAACCTCCATCACGATCCCTTTGAGGTTTTGGGGGCCCATCCCCTAGAAGAAGAAGGAAAAGTAAATAAATGGGTTGTTAGAGCCTATTTACCGAAAACCACGGCTGCTTGGGTTATTTTACCGTCCCAAAGACAAGAATATCCCATGACGACCGCTTATCACCCCCATTTTTTCGAGTGCGTCATCGATATCGGTGAACTGAACAATTATCAATTACGCATCCAGGAGGGAGAACAGGAACGGGTCATCTATGATTCCTATGCCTTCCGTTCTGCCAAACTGAGCGATTTTGATTTACATCTGTTTGGGGAAGGCAACCATCACCGCATTTATGAAAAATTAGGGGCGCATTTAGCTGAAATCGAAGGTATTAAAGGGGTTTATTTTGCCGTTTGGGCCCCTAATGCCCGCAACGTCTCGATTATTGGTGATTTTAATAGCTGGGATGGTCGGGATCACCAAATGCGGAAACGTAATAATATGGTCTGGGAATTGTTTATCCCAGAAATCGGTGTTGGCACTAAATATAAATACGAGATCAAAAATTGGGAAGGTCATATTTACGAAAAATCTGATCCCTACGGTTTTGCCCAAGAAGTACGCCCGAAAACCGCCTCGATCGTGGCTAATTTAGATAGCTATACTTGGGATGATAGCGATTGGATGGAAAAACGCCGCCATAGCGATCCTTTAACTCAACCGGTTTCCGTTTACGAATTACACCTCGGTTCTTGGCTGCACGCTTCTAGTGCCGAACCTCCCCGTTTACTTGCCGGGTCCGGGGAAGCGGTTCCCGTGTCGGAATGGAACACTGGGGCGCGTTTTTTGAGTTACTACGAGTTAGCCGAAAAACTGATTCCCTACGTTAAAGAATTAGGTTACACCCATATCGAATTATTACCGATCGCCGAGCATCCCTTTGATGGTTCTTGGGGTTATCAAGTGACGGGTTATTTTGCCCCCACCAGTCGCTACGGCAATCCTGAAGATTTTATGTATTTTATCGATCAATGTCACCAAAATGGCCTTGGTGTGCTAGTGGATTGGGTCCCCGGTCACTTCCCCAAAGATGGCCACGGGTTAGCTTTCTTTGATGGTACTCATCTTTATGAACACGGCGACCCGCGCAAAGGGGAACACAAGGAATGGGGAACCTTAATTTTTAACTATGGTCGCAACGAGGTCAGAAATTTCCTGGTGGCTAATGCCCTATTTTGGTTCGATAAGTACCATATTGATGGTATTCGCGTGGACGCGGTGGCTTCTATGCTCTATCTCGATTATTGTCGTAAAGATGGGGAATGGGTGGCTAACGAGTACGGTGGCCGGGAAAATTTAGAGGCCGCGGAATTCCTGCGTCAAGTCAATCATGTAATTTTTAGCTATTTCCCCGGAATTCTCTCTATTGCCGAAGAATCCACCGCTTGGCCGATGGTATCCTGGCCCACCTATATGGGCGGTTTAGGCTTTAATTTAAAGTGGAATATGGGCTGGATGCACGATATGCTCGATTATTTCGGCATGGATCCCTGGTTCCGTCAATTCCATCAAAATAATGTCACTTTTAGTATGTGGTATAACCACAGCGAGAATTATATGCTGGCTTTGTCCCACGATGAAGTGGTTCACGGCAAAAGTAATATGATTGGCAAAATGCCGGGGGATGAGTGGCAAAAATTTGCCAATGTCCGGGCATTATTTAGTTATATGTTTACCCACCCCGGCAAGAAAACCATGTTTATGAGCATGGAATTTGGTCAGTGGAGTGAGTGGAATGTTTGGGGTGATTTGGAGTGGGGTCTTTTGCAGCATCAACCCCATCAACAGCTAAAACGCTTTTTCTCGGATTTGAACGCCACCTATAAGAGTGAACCTGCTTTATATACCCAGGATTTTGGTCAGGATGGCTTTGAGTGGATCGACTGTAGTGATAATAGTCATAGCGTCGTTTCTTTCCTGCGCTGGAGCAAAAATTGGCAGGAGTTTCTGGTGGTGGTCTGTAATTTTACTCCCCAACCCCACAGCCATTATCGCGTTGGTGTACCCCATCCCGGTTTTTATCAGGAAATCTTTAACAGCGATGCGGGTAAATATGGCGGTAGTAATATGGGCAACCTCGGCGGTAAATGGTCGGAGGAATGGTCCTATCATAGCCGTCCCTACTCGATTGATCTCTGTTTACCACCTTTAGGGGTTTTAGTTCTCAAAATCAGTCCTAATGCTTCTGGGGAATAGGTAAGTGGGGTGTAGGGTATGGGGTGTGGGGTGTGGGGTGTGGGAAGTGGGGGAATGGGGGAATTCAACTAAAACCCTAACACCCTAACACCCTAAAACCCCAACACCCAACCCCTAACAAAAAAATTTAGAGGTCATCTTGCGGAAAGTGGCCTCTTTTTTGGCTGAATTTTCCAGAAACTATTAAGTTGTTAGATTAGCGAGCAGTGTTTGCACCCATTCTTGAGCGAGTTCTTCCACGTTACCATTACTGTCGAGATGGCTAAGAATATATTTTTGTCGTTGGTGAGCTAATTCAGCGAGACTACCGATATGAACAAAACTTTCTGGTAAACGATCATTCTCAAAGGAATATTGACCGACGTGGATAAACCGGCATTCTAAGGCGAAAATTAATCAGGGGGAGAAACTGGTTAACCATTTTTCATCTCCCTTAATATTTCCTTACTTTTTCGTTAATATTTATGGTAGCAAAGCCATTAGATGGTCTGAACAGGTAGTCGATCATCGCAACCATAAACAAGCAAAAGTTTCTGTATATTTGGTTACTAAATAATACAGATTTGCCCTGGATGCAGCCCGGGGAAAAGCCGGTCAAAAACTAACCCATCAGGATCACCGTATCGATGACGTGGATGACACCATTATCCGCCTCGATATTACCTGCGACAACCGTGGCATTTTTCACCTCAAAACCTTCGCTACAATCGATGGGAATCGGTGAACCCTCCAGAGAAGTCACTACAGCCAATTTCGCCAAATCTTCCTGCATATATTTGCCCGCAACGACGTGATAGGTGAGAATTCGGGTTAATTGGGGGATATTCTGCACTAGGGTTGTAATCGTCCCGGGGGGCAATTTGGCAAAAGCTTCATCGGTGGGGGCAAAAACCGTGAACGGGCCAGGACTTTTTAGGGCGTCCACGAGATTAGCGGCTTGTACCGCCGTCACTAGAGTTTTAAAATTATCGGCACTGACCGCAATATCGACAATATCTGCCATAAACTTGACTCGATCCTCAAAAAAATCATCTATTTCAGATTTTAAACTTAATCTTGTCCCAAAGATCTAAAATCCAAAATCCAAAAACATTTCAAGTTTGTCGATGCTTTAAGTTCTACTGCTAGTGGTCTGTCAAGATGTTATTGACGGATACAATCTTTTTAATTTAATTCGGGCATCTTCAGTGGTAAATCGCCAATCTACAGGAGCAGAATTTTCATTTCTGCGTTTTTCCCCAGCTGCTACTTCTTCTGTTAAGATTTCCTTGTCTTCAATACGCCGATCAAGGCACTGTCGGCTTAAAACACTCAACTCAATTTCAGCCATATTTAACCAACTTCCATGTTTAGGAGTATAATGAAACTCCAATTTATCCAGAATGCGTCTTGCTTCGACTGGGGTAAAAGCTTGATAAAGAGATGCTTTGACATGAGTATTCGGATTATCTTGAACTACTTTAATTTTCTTGGCTTGAGGATGACGTTGAGCAACTAATTGACATCCTCGCCGCCGTAAAACGGACGGCGATTCCTCACCACGCCACTTTTTTAGGGTGGTCGCTGAATGGGGTTGACGCTTCACCGAAAAACGCTTAATTGCTTAAGTCTGACTCTTTCTCCACGTCCGTTTTGAGTGTCCGAATGCCCTCCGGCCACTTTGAACAAGTCGAAAAAATCTAATGTTCAACCTTATTTCCTAGAAAGTTTTACTCGTTCAAGGCCGAATTTGAATTCTTTTCTGAACAAAACCCCCTACTATCTGTTGTCAAGGTTCAGTTTTTAGCTTGGTTATCGCTTTTTTATTCTAGCTTAAAGCCGTCCTAAAAGGACGGGGTTTTAACCCAAATTTTCGATAACGTCAGTTGGGGATAAGGGTGGAAAGAAAAGGCGGGGGCCAGTAAGCTGAAAAATATATAAACTCAGCACCCCCAACCCATCTATGTCTAGTCGAGAAGCTCTTTTCTGTCATGTCGACGACGGATGCCGTGTATTTGAACCTAAATTAGAACAGACAAGGCTTTGGCCCGATAATAAAGCTCGTAAACGTGGCAAAATCTTGACTTTAAGCGAAATTATGACCATCTTGATCCCCTCCCGACTCCCGACTCCTAACCCCACCAATAAACTTTTTCAGCAGACCCTAGTTACAAGATAACTTTGATCTGGCTAATAACTGATAACTGATGACTGATGACTGATGACTGATTAAAGACAGTTTTGCTGCCAGAGTAGTTCTTTTTCGATTCCCTGTTTTTCTCCGGGAGGGACTGTCCTTTCCCGCATAATATAAAGTTGCAGGGATTTAATCTGTTGATCACTACCGTGCTGCTGATTCCAGTTTTGACAGAGATACTGACCAAACTCTCCATAAACTGACCGACCGATAGCTCGATTAAGATTAATAAAATATTGTCGCCACTGCATGGTTTTATACAAATGATTGCGATCGCTTTCCGTGGGTTTATCCCAAATTACCGGCTGTCCTTCCCTAAATATATCCACCGTGGAACCATCGGCTAATTGACTGACTGCCACAAACCAAGCATCATCGCGAGGCGGACCAGGAGCAAAAATAGTCCAATATTGGTCTAAACGGGTAACTCTTGCCAAAATATCAATTGTATTAAAAGTACGACGGGTGAGCAAGCGATCGAGGGATTGAACTAAAGGTGTATTTAAATCGCCCCTATCGACCGATTGCCGGACAAAACTGCGTAAATTCCAGATACTGGTCAACAATAAGAAGAAAATTACCAAAATATTTAAAGGTAAAGAGGATTTAATCGTCAGGGGACGAAACTTGAGCGGTTTGGTGAAATTGCCCATAAAACGACGATGGGAGGCAATCCACTCATAAATTCTCGTTCCCAGGGCCATGAGGAGCGGTAAACGCAAAATTGGCTCTAAAAACCAGAAAATTGGCGAAAGACTGACAATATAAACCACTGCTGACCATTTAAACCGACGTTTTCCCTGCCAATCTTCCACCACCCAAGAATTTTGGGCCACCATATCCTCGTATATTGAGGGGTTATCCTGAGCGACTAACAGGGGAGTGCCGGGTAAAATAAGAAAAGTGCGGAGAAGATGAACAACTTTTTTGCAAAATCCACAATCTCGATCATAATTAATCCTTAAACCTTCTCTTTCTGGGTTTCTCATCCGTTTTTGTCCCCAATCCCAGACAAGACTAGGGATGATGGGCAACCAATGGGTAATACTCAAAAACGGGAAAATTCCCAGATGAAAACTGAGACCAAAACCGATATGTAAGAGAATAAACGAAAGAATAGCGACTATTTTGAAGAAACTATTGCGAAAGGGGATAAAAATTAGCAGTGGACCCACCCATTCAAAGATTAAGGCTGAAAAGGTGAGGATTTTTAGTAATTGTGGCGGTAAAGATAGTAAGAAACCGGCAAAAGCAGTACCGTATTGATCGTAACTGAGAGAGTAATAAACGGCTGTACCGTCGGGCCACCAAGTCTCACTTTTGGTTTTAAAGGCCGCTGACCACATATAGATGTAACACACCTGTATCATAAAAGCCACCGTGGCAGCCGAAACCACACGCTTGGGTAAGGGGTTAGGATTGGTGTTTAAGGCACTTTCCACGGAATAACAGGCGCCGAGAGGTAAAAACATCGCCCAGAATAATACTGCCCGGATTACGTCATCGGCGGCAAATAGTAACAGGGGGTTGCGATGATGTAAAGAGACGATTAGCGCCCAAGTGGCGATCGTGACTAAACGGGTATGATAGCCAATTAGAAGCAATAATGCCATCCCTATAGCCACAATAAACAGGATACTCTGCACCAGTACCGAGTCACTGAGAGCAAAAATCGACCAGTAAAAAGGACTAGCAGAGACTTTCGATAAGCTTTCTAGTGGTAAAACCCCTAATTCGCTGTAATGGGCAGTTACTTGGCTAAAACGAACCGATAAATCTACTAAAACCACTAACGCCAAGGCAATGCGAAATAAAGCCAGCGATCGCAGGTCAAACCCGAAAATCTCTGCCAGTCTTTGTCTAAATGATTTTGCCATTATCGCCATAGGATGATGATTGCCTCCACTTCTTCAATAAACCTACTTTATAGCAAGTAAAAAGGCCAAAGGCAAAAGAAAGCTGTCGGCCTTATCAGTTATCAGTTATCAGTTATCAGTTATCAGTTATCAGTTATCAGTGAGTAGTATGTATTAAGTGAGCATCATTAGACATCTCCAAAAATTATAACCCAGTCACAGCTTGCTTTTGGTCTATGTACTAACTAAGCAGTTCAATGGCTGTAATGTATATCTATCGTTGCTAATTCAATTTTACTGAAAAAATATGAGGCAATTAAAATAATTTTTATTCAGGTAGATTCCTTAACTAGAAATACTTTTGGTCTTGGGATAATATTAGGTCGAGGTCTATTGGCAGTAACAGTGCTGTTTTTTCACTGATTACTGATTGCTGTTTACTGATCACTGATCATCGGGACGGGGAAGAATTGATCGGGGGTAAAGAAGGAGAAATTTCACCACCTCGATCGAATATTTCCAGATTCCATTGACCAAAACGATTACTTTCAAAAGCAATAAAACGACCGTTACCACTAATCGTCGGACGACGCACTTCTCCTAAAATATTGTCGGTGATATTTTTTGCTTGCAGAGTTTGTCGATCATAAATATATATATCGGGTTTACCGGACTGTTCCGATACATAAACAATATAGCGACCATCGGCACTAATATCCGGTTGATCTTGATAGGTTTTTGCTTGATTTAACCCGGGTAGGGGAACTAAACGATTAGCCACTCGATCGAATAAATAAATCGTTCGTTGACCCCTGCGATCGGAGGCAAAGACCAGATAACGACCATCGTAGTTAAAACGGGGATTATCTTCAGAGGAAGGAGTATTTAAAGTATTTCCTAAAAGCTGTTGGGGAGGGGTGACAAAACCCGCATCACTACATCCCCCCAGACTGATGATATTAACCGCAAGCAAAAGTCCCAGAAGTTTAGGAAACCTGATCATCGGTCGCTGCTGGGGAAGGAAGGATACAACAATTAATATCATCAAGACAAACTTTACCCCAATGCAATGCCCAGCGCACCAATTCCACCCGATTATCGGTTTTTGTTTTTGTCAAGATATTGCTAATATGATTATCGACGGTACGCTTACTAATCTCTAGCTTTTCCGAGATTTCTTGATTAGTTAAACCATTAGCCACCAAATCGAGTATTTCTAGCTCTCGATCGGATAATGAAGCGGCTGTTTGAAACTTCCCAGCAGACATGAGTATAATTCCTCTAGTATATCTACTTATCATTCTAGAAGAAATTTTTCTCCTAGGAATCGATAATCAGTAATCAGTGATCAGTAATCAGTGAAAATACAGCACTGTTACTGCCATTTGATGATGCACACTTAATACATACTGCTCACTGAATACTCAAAACCTGACAGGAGGACAAACTGGCTGAACTCCTTACAGCACAGGCTTTTTGGGGTGTTCGAGCCAAAAAGTTCGATGCAGCTGATCCCCCGTTGTTGATAAAGATTTCTAGTAAGTTCGCCCAAATCCCTGATTCTCTCCTTAGCTTTTTGGCTGAAAGCGATGTATCTGTTTGTAACTGAAGAGCCTCAAAACTTTTGTGGACAATGCTTTGAGAGGGTTTGTTCCCCTGTCAGACTCAAAACTGATCACCGATCACTGATAACTGATTCAAGGCTGACGGCTGGTACTATATAATAAAAAACGCTCCTTAGTTAGATATTAAGAAAAACATGGAAGTTATCCCCGCTATTGATATTCTCGATGGCAAATGTGTGCGACTTTATCAGGGAGATTACCAACAATCGCAGGTTTTTAACGATAATCCCGCAATAGTGGCGCGAGAATGGGTCAATCAGGGGGCAACCAGATTACATTTAGTTGATTTGGATGGAGCTAAAGAGGGTAAATCGGTTAATTTGTCAACTATTGAAACAATTCTTAATGATATTGCCATTCCCGTGCAGGTGGGGGGTGGACTGCGAGATCTAGAAACGGTGAGTAATCTCCTGAAAATCGGGGTAGAAAAGGCGATTTTAGGGACAGTAGCCGTAGAAAAGCCGGAATTAGTCAGCGAACTTTGTCAAAGCTTTCCGGGGCAAATAATTGTCGGTATTGATGCTCGCGATGGCAAAGTAGCCACGCGGGGTTGGTTAGAAACTTCCGAGGTAGAGGCGATCGCTCTTGGTCAAGATATGGCAAAAAGAGGAGCCAGCACGATTATCTACACTGATATTCATCGAGATGGCACCCTTTCTGGTCCTAATCTCGCCGCTTTGCGAGAATTAGCCGAATCTGTCGAAATTCCCGTGATCGCCTCTGGGGGCATTAGTTCCCTGACAGACCTACTGAGTTTATTGTCTTTGGAACCTTTAGGAGTAACGGGAGTAATCGTGGGCCGCGCTCTTTATACCGGTGCGGTTAACCTCTCGGAAGCGATTAACGCCATCGGTTCGGGCCGTTGGCAGGATGTACCCCCGAATTTTTTCGTTTAACGGACTTGTTTGAGAGTATCCACCTGTTTATTGAACATATCGGTAAATAGTCCCAAAACGGTGCGATTTTCATTGACTTTGATGTTAACGCTCACGGACATCCCCGATTGCAGCGGTAGAGTGGATTGATCTTTCAAAACTAAATCTTGACTGTTCAAGCGTACCCGGACGGGGAACCGATAAAAACGGTGATTTTCGTCGGGAGGTAGAGCATCGGAACCGATCGAGATTACTTCTCCCTTAATATCGCCGTATTCACTGTAGGAAAAGGAATCAATGCGAATATCGGCCTTTTGTCCCACGCGCACAAAACCGATGTCTTGGTTAGTCACGTCCACCTCTGCCACTAAACAACCTTTAGCGGCATCTTTCACCTCAGTGGGACAGCCATCGGGAACAAGTTTTAATAATGCTTCCGCTTGACTTGGTTGGGGAACAAACCCGGGCCGGGCCTTGAGATCGAAGACCACACCATCAATCGGGGCGGTAATTTTTTGATATTTAATCGTCTGTTGTGCTTGACTAATTTCACTATCTAACTCAGCAATGCGCTTGTTATTATCAATGATAACGCGACTGATCTGACTATCGATTTCAGCGATCCGTTTGTAATTGTCCGCCATTTTATCGCGCACATCTTTTTCCGTGATTACCGTGGTATTAATCAGCTTTTCTCGCGCTTGGGAGATCAACAGGAAATAACGCTTTTCTTCCTGTTCCAGGCGGGAAATTTCGGCGATGCGGGTTTGTACTTCTTTCTCTTGTTTTTCTCGATCGATTTTGCCGTTAGCCTCTTGCTGCTGCAGTTCATTCTGGCGGTCAGTGACCGACTGTCTTTGCTTGTTGATCTGATAACGGGCGACCGCTCCTTCTTCTTCCAAGGGTTCAATATCCTTAAGAATATTACGCTCGATATCCAAGCTTTCTTCGCCCTGTTTCATCGCATTGGCATTACGAGTCTTAATTTCTTCTAAGACGAAGCGATCATTGATTAATTGCGAGCGGGCATCGGCCAACTGTACCCTGGTTTGGGCCAATTGTTTTTCTAATTGTTCCATTTCCAATCTAGCAGCCGCTTGTCGAGAATTGGCCTCCCGTTGGGCCGCCTCTAAACGAGCTAATTGCTCCCCTTGTAAAGCAGAGCTAGAGGCAACTTCACTGACCTGTGCTTGATAAAGTTGATTTTCTGCCACCAAAGCGGCACGATTACGCGCTAAATCGGCGATTTCACTCGGTAATTTTAATTGAGTGATCGAACTTTCCACTTGTGCCGGCGTCAGATCCTGCGCCATTAAGAGACGATAGAATTGATTTTCCTTCTCGGCAGTGGCGCGAATTGTTCTCAAAGATTCCAACTGCACTTTCGAGGCACTGGAATCCATTAAAACCAGTACATCACCTTTGTTAACTCGATCGCCGTCTTTAACTGTAACTTCCTGTACTACCCCATTCACCGGTGATTGTACTTCTTGCACTTTGCCCTGGGGTTTAAGTTGTCCTTGGGCGCCCACCACCTGCTCGATTTTGGCGAATGCTGACCAAATTAAAGCGGCAGTGGTGACACTCATTAATGTCCAGATAATCGTCCGCGACCAAATGGGCGATTGTTTCAGGATCACCGATTGTTCCGGTGGGCTGAAAGTGGGTAAAGAAGGGGTAATACTTTTATTTTTCGTGGTAGTAGCCACGTTTTTACCCGCTTGGGTCAGTTCATCGCTTTTACCGTTGCCGTTGCCGTTGTGGCCGTTGTTAGAATTACCGTTCATGAAGATTCTCCTATATTTATTTTTTCAGTGTTGCCAAAGGCACGGCGTAGCCGTCCAGTGAACAGTAAACAGTAATCAGTGAACCGATAACCGTTTACTGATAACTGATAACTGATAACTGATAACTGACTGACTAGATTTGCGAATCCTGTTGTTTATAGAGGGTATAGTAAAGGCCTTTTTTGGCCATTAATTCCTCGTGGGTGCCTTCCTCCGCTACTGTCCCTTTATCCATCATGACAATAACATCGGCGGATTTAATCGAAGCTAAACGATGGGTGATAAAGAAGACCGTATGATCCTTGAAAGCTTCTTTGAGATTCAGACACACTTGCCGTTCGGTATTATAGTCGAGGGCGCTGGTGGCCTCATCAAGAATGAGAATTTGCGGTCTTTGCAGGACGGAACGAGCGATCGCAACCCGTTGTCGTTGTCCCCCGGATAGGGATGCCCCCCGTTCACCGACGCGGGTATTATAGCCATTGGGTAGGGTCATAATAAATTCGTGGGCTGCAGCTGCTCTCGCTGCCGAGACAATTTCCTCCACAGTCGCATCGGGGTTAGTCAGGGCGATATTTTCCTGTACCGTACCGTCAAATAATAGGGTTTCTTGGGGAACCATGCCGATTTGACGACGCAGGGAATAGAGTTCCACTTTGTTGATATCATAGCCATCGATGAGAATCCGTCCCGATTCTGGTTCGTAGAGACGGGCCAATAGTTTAGTGATGGTACTTTTCCCGGCGCCACTTTCTCCCACCAAAGCGACAAAGGTGCCGGCGGGGAATTCTAAATTGACGTTGTATAGTTGCAGGGCGCCGTGGGGATTGAAGCGGAAAGCGAGGTTTTCGTAGGTGACATGGCCTTTAATTAAGGGCATGGGTATATTTTGGCGATCAAGTTCCGCTTCTTGGGGAGTATCGACGATATCGGCTAATCTTTCCAGGGATAAGCCGGTTTCTTGGAAGTTTTGCCAGAGTTGGGTCAAACGCAGAATCGGCGAGGTAACGTAGGAAGCGATAATCCGGAAGGCGATTAATTGACCAAGGGTGAGTTTTTGGTCCAAAACTAAGGCCGCCCCCACCCACAGCACTAATAAACCCGATAATTGGTTAAAGAAGTGACTAAAGGAACCGGCCAAAGTGGAGGTCATTACCGTTTGAAAACCTTCGGCCACATAGCGCGCATAACGTTCTTGCCACTGCCAACGGGAACGCAATTCGATATTCTGTGCTTTCACCGTTTGAATTCCCGTCATTACCTCCACTAGATAGGATTGGGTTTCGGCATTTCGTTCGGCTTTTGCTCGCAGTTGTCGCCGCACGATCGGTGCGAAAATAGCTGTGGAGAGAACTAAAATCGGCACGACTCCCAGGGCCCAAACGGTTAGGATCGGGCTATAGATCAACATAACCACGATGTAGATAACCGAGAAAATGGCATCTAACACCACTGTTAGGGCTGTCCCCGTTAAAAATTGCCGAATATTCTCTAATTCGTTGATTCTTGTCGAAATTTCCCCCACTGGCCGCCGTTCAAAGTATTTCAGGGGTAAGCGCAGCAGGTGATCGATAATTTCTGAACCAAGGGTCATGTCGATGCGGTTAGTGGTATCGACAAACAGGGATGTTCTCAAAAAGGTTAAAATTCCCTCAAAAACGGCAATTACCAAGAGGAAAACCCCGAGGGTGTTCAGAGTTTCCGGGCTATTCTGCACGATCACTTTATCGATGATCACCTGAATCATCAAGGGATTGGCCAGGGCAAATAACTGCACGAAGAAAGAAGCAATAAAAACTTCTATTAAGACTCGTTTATGTTTCTTGACAGAAGGCCAAAACCATGATAGGCCAAAACGCTGTTGCTGGGTGTGTTTGGTGGGTTTAAGCAGAATTACTTCCCCTTTTTCGCCCCAAGATTCCAGAAATTCGCTGGTTTTGCGTTTAATTATCCCCCGTTCGGGAACGGCGATCGTGGTTTCCCGTTGATTAATTTCGTAGAGGATAACGATGCTATCTTGCCAGCGAATTAGGGCAGGAGGGTTGATATTGGGCAAGGAAGAAGCATTTAGGGGTACTAATTGGCTATCGAGTCCTACTACCTCGGCCACAGCCCCACACAGGGGCAGGGAAAGGCTGCCAGTTCTTTGCAGTTGATCCCCTAGAATGCGTTGGATCACGTCCTTGCGAAAGGGGATATTAAAATATTTGCAGAGCATCTGAAAACAGGCACTCACCGCTTCTAGTTCCGTTTTTCCCCTGAAAAAAGGATAGGATTTGCCGTTTTTCTTGACAGTTTTTTCAAGGTCGATATCGCTGGTGATGTCGCTTATTCTTCCTTGGGGGATATCTAATACCTGGGTGGGTTTATTTCCCTTGATGACTTGGGTTTCTAGGATATCATCCGTTTCTGTTGCTGCGGCCGCTTCGGTTTCCACTGTCAAGAATTCATCTAACTGGTCGGAGGAAAGACCTAATAATCTGGTGTTAGTCAGATTATTCTGGGTGATAACTGTGCCGATAGGATAATTATCGGTATTTTCGCTGACTAACCAGAGATAATCATCGTCAATCTGGTTGTAGGACACACAAGCTTTGTTTAAAAGAGCCTGAGCAATTTCTTTGAGGTCGCCCCCACCCCAGGCCTGTTGATTAAGATAGGAGCCTAGGACAGCATAAACTTCAGCGATCGAGCTTTGTTTAAAGAAATATTGCTTAAATTCAGGATAATTATTGATTAAAGACCAAAAATCCTCTTGTTTTAAGGTTAAACAGATAGTGACTTCCGAAGAAGCGATGACTGTTTCACAGGGGGTACCGCGCAGAAGACTGATCCACCCGAATAAATCTCCTGGCTGCAATTTAGCCAAAGTGACCGGCAGCGGATTGTTAACCCTAGCATCGTAACCCAAAAGTCTGGCCTCTCCCTCGTAGAGAAGGACGAGGTGAGAGGGTAAGAGATCGCACTTGAGCATCGCATTGCCCATCTCATAGCGAAAGGGTTGTAATTTCTGGCCAAGGGAACGTCTAACCTCGACGGGCAGGCGATCAAAGGGCTGTACAGTCTCCAGAAAAGCGGTAAAATCTAAAGTGGTGTAACTCATTAGCTAGGCGAAAATTGACTAAGTTGGCAAATAATTAGGCGAGAAGACTGGGTTTACCCAGTGTTGCAAGGGATGCTATATAAGTGATAGCTGCTCGCCATTGACTGGGGTTGATTCGGAGATAAATTTCACTGTTTGCATTTGAGCCGTTAACCATTGTTGGAATAAATCATTGCGTAAGCGTTGACGGGTGGGAGGATCCAGTTCACAGGATAAATATTTTTCTAGCCGGACAATCACGACCCATTCTCCCACTTGCGTCGGTGGCCACACTTGCCCCGGTTTACTTGCCTTGAGAATTTGCCCAATCTGGGGATGGGGGGCGCTCAGTTCCACCGGTCCAATTAGTCCTCCAGTTTCCGCTTCTGAGCCTTGGGAGTATTTTTTGGCTAGTTCAGCGAAGCTATTTTCTCGATCCTGTATCCGGAAAAATAGTTCCTGGGCAATGCCGAGATTTTTTGTCCGAATCAGCGAATAAACCACCTTATCCAACTGATTTTTGACTTGCAAGAAGTAGGATTCTACTTTGTTATCCCAAGTCTCCTGTTTAAATTTTTCCAATTTAATGTCCCGAAGAATTAGATATTCTAGTTGTTCGGAATCCATTCCGTTTTGTTGTAACCAAGATTTCATTTGTTCATCGTTGGCAATTTGATTATTTTGATAGAAACGGGAATAGGCGGCGTTTCTTTCTTCGGGATTGCAGCTGATATTGGCGATCGCTTTCTCGATAATTACTTCCCGGATTAACTGCGGTAACATACCATATTTTGCCAAAAGAGGCAATACCTGTGACTCGCTAACTTTTTGGTCGCCGATTTCAATAATTGAACTCATAATAAATACATTTTCCTCACAGAAAGGCTTAAAACTATAAACTCTAGAAGCTTCTAAATTTTATTGAGGTGATTATACGTCAAAAGAGGGATTTCAAGGTATTCCCCCCTATTCTAATTTGAGTTTTCCCCCGTGAAAGCCGAAAATTACAGAAATTAAAGGAATAAGTCGGTCCTCTTGGTGGGGGTGGTGAGGGGAATTGGCCCGGCCAGTAGGCCTGCCTAAAATCCTGCTCAGAAACCCCTAATCACGCCTCTAATTGACTAGAATAGACTTCTTGCAGAAGTGGGGGAAGGGGAAAAGCGGAAATTTTAACCCTTAACCCTTAACCCTATAATATGCACCCCTTTTGCCTACATTTGCGGAAAATTTTTTGATTTATGCAAGAGATATAATGATAGGATATAGGTCTAGCTGCCTTGGAGAGGTGGCAGAGTGGTCGATCGCGCTCGACTTGAAATCGAGTAACCAGCAATGGTTCGTGGGTTCAAATCCCACCCTCTCCGTACTCAACCAATCAAATTGAGACTCAGGTTGCCCGATTGTTCGTAGACAGGGGAAAATAAAATATACTAGGCTAAAAAGATAACATTGAGGCAGTAGCCCCCCCGGCATGGTTTTTTGGAAAAGATTGTTTAATAGCTCGGAAGTCACTGCATCACCTGACTATTCGGGAGACTTGGTAGAGGTTGGCCAGAATGACCTCGGACAGACGCGAGTGTTTTTTAGTACCGATCGAGAGCTAGATCTGTATGAGTTAGAAGAACTTTGTGACTCGGTAGGTTGGGCCCGTCGTCCTTTACGCAAAGTTAAAAAGGCGATCGAATGTAGTTTTTTAGTGGTATCGATGTGGGAAGTGCGAGGTAATCGCCGTCGTTTAGTGGGTTTTGCTCGTGCCACTTCCGATCACGCTTTTAATGCCACGGTCTGGGATGTGGTTGTTCATCCTCACTATCAAAGTAAAGGCTTTGGTAAAGCATTAATGAAATTTATGATCAGGAAGTTGCGGGGCGAGGATATCAGTAATATAACTCTTTTCGCCGATCCACAGGTGGTGGATTTCTATCGTCGTCTCGGTTTTGTTCTCGATCCCGAAGGTATCAAAGGTATGTTTTGGTATCCCGATTAAGAATGCCGCTCTTAGGCTATACTAAAAAAGGAATTCACTTCGGGATGTAGCGCAGCTTGGTAGCGCGCCTGCTTTGGGAGCAGGATGCCGCAGGTTCAAATCCTGTCATCCCGACTGGAGAAAAAATTATTAAAATCTTAACCTTGTCTCCTTTCCGGTTGACAAAAAAGGCTGCCTTCTTTTATTGCCAAACGGAGGTGAATTAGCCAGAAAATTAGGGACTTTGGGGAGAAAAGCAGGAGATTTTTGGGGAATAACAAGGATTTTTCTCTAGAAAAATTGCCCTTGCCTCCCCGTGTCTCCCACTGCTCTTTGTAATATCTCGACAGACGATTATTCTTCTTCTTCGTAATCCTCCTCGAAATCTTCTTCCTCCCCTTCCTCATCAGCTGCTGACCAGCTGTCGCTGATAGGTTGGCGACTAAAGCGACTGCTGCCGCGGGAGGAGAGGAAAGCCATCTCATCATCCTCTAAATCGACCACATCACCCTCAGCGTAGGCGCGAGCGGTTTGATCGTCAAGAATCATATCGCTATCGTCACTACTATCGCCGAAACCGGGACGGGGGGGGAAGCCGATCGCGCCGGGGGCAGCGTAATAGCTACGATTGTTGTAGTTATATTCCTCCTCTGGGGGGGTGTAATCGCTGATCCCCGCCGTGTTTTCGTGGGAATTGAAGCCAGTACCCGCCGGAATCAGACGACCGATAATCACGTTTTCCTTGAGACCGCGTAACCAGTCGGACTTGCCTTCGATCGCCGCTTCGGTGAGGACGCGGGTGGTTTCTTGGAAGGAGGCGGCACTGATAAAGCTATCGGTATTCAAGGAAGCTTTGGTGATCCCCAGTAGTACAGGCGTATATTTAGCCGCCGCCCCACCGGTGATCGACATGGCTTCGTTTACTGTTTCCACCTGTCGCAGTTCCAACAATTCCCCGGGTAACATACTGGTATCGCCGCCGTCATCGATCCGCACCTTAGAGGTCATCTGACGCACAATCACTTCAATATGTTTATCGGCAATATCGATCCCCTGGGACTGATAGACCGACTGTACCTGATCGACGAGGAACATCTGGGTTTTTTCCAAGGCTTTCAGGGCTGCCTCGTAACTGCCCAAGCTATCCACATAATAATTAAAGAACACCTCTAAAATCTCGTGCGGATTAGCCTGACCATCGGTTAACGCCTGACCCACATCAATACGCTGATTATCGCTCACCAGAGGGTTTTGACTGCCTAAAAGCGGATATTCACTGATCGTGCCGTCATCCTCGACCACCTTAATATCGACGATCTCAGAATCTTGGTACTCCACTTGACAAAATCCCGGTTTGCGTGCTAGGACACAAGCCTCTTTCGGCTTACGCGCTTCGAGCAGTTCTTCGATTCTGGGTAAACCTTGAATGATATCCCCAGTTTTCGAGCGCTCAAACACCAACAGGACCAAATTATCGCCCCTTTGGACTAGATCTCCCTCATCGATGTGCAGAATGGCCCCCGCCGATACTCGGTAGGGTCGGGCGCTACGCAGACGGATTTCGTAGCCGGTGGCGGTTTTGTCAACGGCCAGCACTTGACCGGAATTGGGGGCTAAAACTCCGGCACCGATCTCGGTTTCGGCGATCACCAGATCCCCAGCTTTGACGGTGGGAGCAACAGCCTTGCCCTGAGCTACGTCGAAGGGGAGCGGGAGAATAAACTCGTCACGGTCACTCACAATTAAAAGACGGCGCACCGCTTCGCTACCCTTGCGAATCCCGCGAATTTCTCCAACTTCCTTACACTGGATCTCGGTTCTGGCCACCACTGCTCCAGGTGGAATTTCATCGCCATCTTGGACGAGAACGCGAGTCTGAATATTCCCCCCTAAAGGATCACTATCACTATCCCGACGCAGCACCAGAGATTCCAGAATAACTAACTGTAAACGCTGACAATCGCTGTCCTCAATCGGTTCTAACTCGATATCAGCCGTCAGATGGGAGACTGATTCTGGTTCTTCGCTAGAAATTTCTAGGACTAATTGGGTGCTAATCAGTTGACAACCCTCAACGGATTTAACTCTTTCCCCGTCTTTAAAGAAGATGCGCTGCACCGATCGCAGTTCGATATGTCGTCCTCCTTCTTGGTTAGCGGAACCTTGGGTGGGAGAAGTGGATTGGTCCTGTACGGTGAACTCCTGTACCGGTCGCAGCAGTAACCCCAAACCCTCGTTAGTTTCTACCCATTCGGCTTGCCGTAACTCCTCGATCGTCACTTCGGGAGTCAACTGTGTTCCGGGGTAAATTAACTGTTCTTGGGCAATTCCGGAGGATTCTGGTTCGAGATCCATAAATAACAGCCCCGGTTTGACAATAATCTCCCGGAGGATGTCATTTTTCTGGATAACTTCCACCACACCGCTAGAGTTACAGAAGATGTCTTTAACCACTTCTTCCCCTGCCTCCACATACTGCCCATCTTCCACCTGTAAGAGGGAGATATCTTTATTGACTTCGTGGGTTTCTTCGGGAATCCAGAGGATCGTGCCGCCTTTAGTGATTTCATAACCCTGTTTGCGGCTGCCTTTGGAGACTTCGATATCGACGTATTTAATCATGCCGCCGGTGTGGGTTTGATAGCGATCATCGATTAACTCAGCGACAATGGCATGATTCTGTACTTTTGTCCCCGGAGTGGTTTTCAGCAGGAAGCGTTGACCATCGGCCGTATGAATAATAAATTGTTCCCGACCGGCACTACTTTCTACTTTTACTTCGGCCTGATCCAAAGACACGGAAGCGGTGACGATATCGATTTCCCGGCTATTGGGGGCTAAACGCACCAAACCGCCGTTAGTGGATACCAACTTAGTTTCCGCCAGAACATCCCCCACTTGTACTTGATCGCCGTTACTGACCACGGGTTCAGCCCCTGGGGGCAAGTTATACACTTCTCCGGAGAGAATCCATAGTAATCCCCCCCGTTGGGCGATGCGGGTGGTGTTGCCTTGGCGATCGGTTTTTTCTTCTGGGACTAATTGGGAGAATAGCACCTCGCCGGCTAAGTCACTGGTTACGTCTTTTGTGGCTTTTTCCGTGGATTTTTGGACTTTATCGGAGGTAATTTCCGCTAGTAACTGTTCCTCGCTTACTGTTGCCCCATCGGTGACGAATAGCAGCGACCCCGGAGTCAAAGAGTAGGTGACGGTTTCCTTAGTTTTATCCTTGGGCGTTAATTTAATTTCCCCCGGTGCCTCCACTTGATCCCGTTCATCCCCGTGGCGAGTGCGCACGTTACGGATACTTAACCCCGGCAGAAAACGCACAGTTCCCTCGAAGGGACTCCGCACTTGCCGGGCCACTTCTCCGGTAAATACGCCCCCGGTGTGGAAGGTACGCATGGTTAACTGAGTCCCCGGTTCTCCGATCGATTGGGCGGCAATAATTCCCACTGCTTCCCCCATATCCACCGGATGACCGTGGGCCAGACTCCAACCGTAACAGGTTTGACAAACCGAGCGGGCTGCTTCACAGGTTAAGGGGCTGCGGACTTTGATTTTATCGACCAGTTTGCCCAATTTTTCGGCGGTTTCGTCATCGATAATCTGGTTGCGGGTGGCGATCACTTCTCCATTGACCACCACATCTTCGGCCAGGGAACGACCTAATAGGCGATCGCTTAAGGGAATTAACACACGATCGCCATCGGTCATGGCGGTTAATTCGATGTAACGATTGGTGCCACAATCGGCCTCGCGGACGATGACATCTTGGGACACATCGACGAGACGACGGGTCAGATAACCGGAATCTGCCGTCCGTAAGGCTGTATCAACTAAACCTTTGCGGGCCCCGTAGGAGGAAATAACGTATTCGGTAACGGTCAATCCTTCCCGGAAGTTAGTCTTAATCGGGAGGTCGATAATTTCCCCCTGGGGATTAGCCATTAATCCCCGCATTCCCACTAACTGACGCACTTGGCTCATATTACCCCGCGCTCCGGAGAAAGCCATCATATAGACGGAGTTGAGGGGATCGGTGACTTGGAAGTTGCGAATTACTTCATCTTTAAGGGATTCAGATGTACTATTCCAAGTGTCAATTACTTTTTGGAAGCGTTCCACTTCAGTGATTTCCCCGCGCACATAACGCTGTTCGGTTTGCCGGATTTCCTGTTCGGCACTTTCGATCATTTGTCGTTTAGCTGGCGGTACGGTTAAATCATCCACACTAATGGAAACCCCTGCTTTGGTAGCGAAACGAAAACCGAGGTTTTTCAATTCATCGGCCATTTGTGAACAGCGCGCCGAACCGTAGTTTTGATAGGCCCAAGCGATCAGTTTTTTCAGTTTTCCTTTGTCAACAGTTTGGTTATAAAACATCTCGATCCGGGTAACAAGTAAACAGCTATTAGCTATCAGCATTCAGCATTCAGCTATCAGTTAGAAAAGGGAACAGGAAACAGGGAATAGGAAACGGGGAATAGGCAAATTTTTACTTTACTGTCCTTTTTTTGGCTTTTTCCTGGAAAATTCTCTCCTGTCTCCTGACTGGAAAGAGGGTGTAGGGTGTGGGGTGTGGGGTGTGGGGAAAGAAACCTCTTTCATCTGTGGGGGTGAAAATTTTTTCATCGGGACTGACTCCTGACTTCTCACTGATAACTGATAACTGATAACTGATAACTGAAATTACACTTCCGATTCTTCTTCCTCAAGGTCTTCCGTGGTTAAGGATTCGTAGGTGGGGCGAGAGGGGGCGCGACGGCCGACATCGACCATCAGATCCACCTCCACATCGCGGGAAGTACCATCGGGGGCATTTTCCACCTTGTGAACGGCGATATCGAGGCCGAGGGATTGCAATTCTCGCATCAAAACCTTAAAGGATTCTGGCGTACCCGGGCGGGGAATCGGCTTGCCTTTTACGATCGCATTTAAAGCCTCATTCCGTCCTTGCATATCGTCGGATTTCACCGTTAGCAATTCCTGCAAGGTATAGGCCGCCCCGTAGGCCTCCAGGGCCCAGACTTCCATTTCTCCGAAGCGCTGGCCTCCCTGTTGAGCTTTACCGCCCAAGGGTTGCTGAGTAACCAAGGAGTAGGGACCGGTAGAGCGGGCGTGAATTTTATCATCAACCAGGTGAACCAGTTTTAACATATAGGCCATACCGACGGTAACGGGACGGTCAAAGGGTTCGCCGGTGCGACCATCATAAACCGTGACTTTGCCGGCGTGTTCTTCCTTGAACACCCAATCGCGATTGGGTTTTTTCGAGGCATTTTCGAGCAATCCGTGAACGGTTAAACGGCTGGCTTCTTCCCCATACATTTCGTCAAAGGGAGTAATCTTAAAGCGTACGCCCAGATTTTCGCCGGCCCAACCCAGTAAACATTCAAACACCTGACCGACGTTCATGCGACTGGGAACCCCTAGGGGATTGAGAACGATATCGACGGGGCGACCATCGGGTAGGTAGGGCATATCTTCTAGGGGCAGAATGCGAGAAATAATCCCTTTATTGCCGTGACGACCCGCCATTTTATCGCCCACTTGGATTTTGCGTTTTTGGGCAACGTAGACCCGCACCACCATATTAGCCCCGGGGGGTAATTCATCCCCCTGTTCGCGGGTAAATACCCGCACATCTACTACCCGGCCTTTTTCGCCGTTGGGGACGCGGAGGGAGTTATCGCGTACATCCCGTGCCTTTTCGCCGAAAATTGCCCGCAGTAGTTTTTCTTCAGGAGGTTGGTCTGATTCGCCTTTCGGGGTGACTTTCCCGACGAGGATATCGCTGGCTTCTACCCAGGCACCGACGCGAATAATGCCGCGTTCATCGAGGTTTCGCAGGGCATCTTCACCGACGTTGGGAATTTCCCTGGTGATTTCCTCAGGTCCAAGTTTAGTTTGACGGGCTTCGATTTCGTATTTTTCGATGTGGATACTGGTATAGACATCTTGTGCCACCAGTCTTTCACTGATTAAAATTGCGTCTTCGTAGTTATAGCCTTCCCAGGGCATATAGGCGACGAGGATATTCTGGCCGAGGGCGATTTCTCCTCCTTCGGTGGCGGAACCATCGGCGAGGATCTGTCCGGGGACAACCTGTTCACCTTGATAGACTAAAGGACGCTGATTTAAGCAGGTATCTTGGTTAGAGCGTTGATATTTCTGAATTTCGTACTCGATCTCGCTCTTGCCAAAAATCTCTTTGTCTTGATCCGCTACTTTGATGCGAATCCGGTTAGCATCGACGTAGGAAACGACCCCATTGGTACGCGAAACGATGACCATGCCAGAGTCGCGAGCGGCCTGTGCTTCCAATCCCGTTCCCACAAGGGGACGTTCGGGACGCAGCAGGGGAACCGCTTGTCGCTGCATATTAGAACCCATGAGGGCGCGGTTAGCGTCGTCGTGTTCGAGGAAGGGAATCAGGGAAGTGGCCACCGAGACAATTTGCACGGGGGAAACGCAAACGTAGTCCACTTGTTCGGGGGAAGTGGTGGAGAATTCCTGCCGATAGCGCACTGGGATAGTTTCGCCGAGGATATAACCATTTTCATCGGTGGCCACGTCTCCCGGTGCGACTCTGAGATCGTCTTCTTCGTCGGCGGTGAGGTATTTAACGGGGAGATCGTAGCGGACTCGGCCATTTTCCACCACATAACAGGGGGTTTCAATAAAACCGTAGTCGTTGACGCGAGCGTAGGTGGCCAGGGAACCGATTAAACCGGCGTTGGGGCCTTCTGGGGTTTCCACCGGACAAATGCGACCGTGGTGGGAGGGGTGAATGTCGCGCACGGCAAAACCGGCCCGTTCCCGGGTGAGACCGCCGGGGCCAAGGGCGGAAATGCGGCGTTTATGGGTCAATTCCGCTAGGGGGTTGGTTTGATCCATGAACTGGGAGAGTTGCGAGGAACCAAAGAATTCTTTAATCGCCGCTACTAGGGGTTTCGGGTTGACTAGGGAAGCGGGGGTGAGGTTTTGGGATTCGCTGACGGTCATCCGTTCCCGAATGATTCTTTCTAAGCGGTTTAAACCTACTCGCACTTGGTTTTGTAGCAGTTCACCCACGGAACGGACGCGACGATTGCCGAGGTGGTCGATGTCGTCGGTGTTGCCGATGTCAAATTCGAGGTTAATTAGGTAGTCGATCGCCGCTAAGATGTCGGTGGTGGTGAGAACGCGCTGGTTATCGGGGACGTTGAGGCGTAGTTTTTTGTTGAGTTTATAACGACCAACGCGCCCGAGATCGTAGCGTTTATTGTCAAAAAAGCGCGATTCGAGCAGTTGTTGTCCGCCGGTGACGGTGGGAGGTTCTCCGGGGCGTAGTTTGCGGTAGAGGTCGAGGAGGGACTCTTCTTCGCTGGGATTGCCTTCTTTGTCGAGGGTTTTTTGGTAAAATTCGGGATGGCGTAGGGAGTCAAAGATTTCGTTATCGCTCAATCCGATCGCTTTCAGGAGAACTTGGGCGGATAGTTTGCGAGTTTTGTCGATTCTGACCCAGACTAAGCCGTTTTTGTCGGTTTCAAATTTTAACCAAGCTCCTCGGTTGGGAATCAGGGAAGCAGAGTAGGTGCGGCGACCGTTTTTGTCGATTTCGGCTTTGTAGTAAACGCCGGGGGAACGGACGATCTGATTGACGATGACTCGTTCGGCCCCGTTAATGATAAAAGTCCCCCGTTCGGTCATCAGGGGTAAATCGCCGATAAAGACTTCCTGTTCGATGTTTTCTCCCGTTTCTTTGTTGATTAAACGGGTGGGAACGTACATCTGAACGGAATAGGTGCTATCGCGTCGTTTGGCTTCATCGACGTTGTATTTTGGTTCTTTGAGTCTGTAGTCCTGGCCGAGAAAATGTAGTTCTAATTTACCTGTATAGTCGCTGATGGGGGAAAAGCTGTTCAGTTCCTCGATTAGTCCTTCTTCCAAAAACCACCGAAAACTGGAGTGTTGGATTTCGATGAGGTCGGGTAAGAGATTAAAGGTAAGATTGTTCATTATGGTTACAAGGGCTGATGACACGATAGCGACGGTCGGATATCAGTGAGCAGTTTTCTTTGGTTCAGTTATTTCTGTTTCCTGAATCCTGTTTCCTGTCTAATAAACTATGTTTTTTAACTGGGGAGTTGAAATAAGTTGCGGGCGTTGTGGGTGGTTTGTTCGGCTAGGGTTTCGACCGGATAGCCGCGCAGGCGGGCGACGGTTTCGGCCACATGGAAGACGAAAGAGGGTTCACAGGGTTTACCGCGGTGGGGATTGGGGGAGAGAAAGGGGCAATCGGTTTCGATCAGTAGGCGATCGCTGGGGACGATTTGGGCGGCAGCTTGCACGGTTTTACTGTTTTTGAAGGTGACAATGCCGCTAAAGCTGATGTAAAAACCCAAATCTAAAAACCATTGAGTTTCTTCGGGGTTGCCCGTCCAGCAGTGCATCACGCCGCGAATTTGGCCCACTTGTTGCCGAAAGGCGCTGATTTCCTCCCGCATGACCATGGCCGCATCTCGACAATGGATAATCACGGGTTTATCGAGACGATGGGCGATTTCTAGTTGCGTCCAAAAGACCTGTTTTTGCTGCTCTTGATTATCCGCTTTATAGAAATCTAAACCCATTTCCCCGATCGCCACAACGCGCCGATCAGATCGGGCTAGGGATTCGATCTGATCGGCACTATTATCTCGCCATTTTTGGGCATCTAGGGGATGTAAACCGACGGCGAAGGAAATTTCCTCAAATTGATCAGCAATGGCTTTAATCGCCGCAAATTCTTCCGGTTCAACACAGGAGTGAACCAGATGAACGACTCCTACACTTCGCCAACGTTCGGAGATAGCGGGCAAGTCGGCTTGCAAAACGTCAAAGTTCAGATGAACGTGCGTATCTATTAATTGCATCAACCCCCGATCGCTTGTTGCGTCTGTCCTGATTACAGCTTACTCGTTTCTTAGGAAGCTTGGCTAACTTTTTGCAAAGCTTTGGCTAAACTGGCTTTTTTTCTAGCACCGTTGTTTCGGTGCAAGACGTTGCGCTTGACGGCTTTATCGATTTTACTGTAGGCTTCAGATAGAGCTTGTTGGGCGCTTTCTAAGCCTTCTGGGCTGGGGTTGGCTCCGTAGGCCGAGACAGCGACAAGACATTTTTTGATCAGGGTTCTTACGGCTGACTTGTACGCTTTGTTGCGTAGACGATTTCTTTCGGAGATTTGGACTCGTTTGAGTGCAGACTTTGTATTAGCCACAGTCGTTTCTTGTTCTCAATACTGGTATGGTTAATCGGGACACAGACAAACCATCATAACAGATTTGTGCTATTTGTTGCAAGAGTTTTCTGGACAAGATTGACGCAACCCCACAGACGGGGAAGGATTGAGGGTTAAGGGGACTGCTAAACCTAAATTCACGTTCAGGGGATTTTGCCGTGACTGTGCCGATAACTAATGGCCAAACTTGTCCTGAGGGGCTAAAGTGTGCTATAAGCAGTCAGACCCTACCCTGGTCTTTATTCTTTCCGATTAGGTAAATTACTAATGACTCAACCGAAACGCGCCCTCATTACCGGCATCACCGGTCAAGATGGTTCCTATCTGAGCGAATTGTTACTAGAAAAAGGCTATCAAGTCCACGGTATCATCCGTCGTACCTCAACTTTTAACACCGATCGCATCGATCATATCTACACTGACCCCCACCAGCCCGATACTAAATTATTTCTTCATTATGGCGACCTCACCGACGGGACGACCCTGCGGCGTATTCTCGAACAAGTGCAGCCGGTAGAAGTGTATAATTTAGGGGCCCAATCCCATGTGCGGGTTAGTTTTGATGCCCCAGAATACACCGTTGATGCTGTGGGGGTGGGAGTTTTAAGATTACTAGAAGCAATTCGGGATTACCAAAAAAGAACCGGCATCGAAGTGCGTTTCTATCAAGCAGGTTCCTCGGAAATGTTCGGGAAAGTCATGGAAGTTCCCCAAAAAGAAACCACGCCATTTTATCCCCGCAGTCCCTACGCTTGTGCGAAAGTTTACGGTCACTGGCAAACAATCAACTATCGGGAATCCTACGACTTATTTGCCTGTAACGGCATTTTATTTAACCATGAATCCCCCCGGCGTGGAGAAACTTTTGTCACGCGCAAAATTACCCGCGCTTTGGCCCGAATTATTGCTGGACAACAGAAAAAACTCTATTTAGGAAATCTCGATTCTAAAAGGGATTGGGGTTATGCTAAGGATTATGTGCGGGCGATGTGGTTAATGTTACAACAGGAAGAACCGGATGATTATGTAGTGGCGACAAATGAAACCTATTCTATCCGGGAGTTTCTCGATATTTCTTTCCAATACGTTAATTTAAATTGGCAGGATTATGTGGAGTTTGATGAACGTTATTTGCGTCCGGCGGAAGTGGATTTATTAATAGGAGATTCCACAAAAGCCAGGGATAAATTAGGTTGGCAGCCGTCGGTGACGTTCGAGGGACTGGTAAAATTAATGGTAGATGCGGATTTAGCGGCTTTGGGGATTAATCTTAATAACGCTGGTGATAGCGAACAGTTATTAAAAGATTTGGCTTATCTTCGCAATCGTTCCTTAATTGCCGTCGATTAAAAAGTCGGGTGGGTTAGGGAAGCGCAACCCATCCCCCGTCTTGATCCATCGCCATTTTTACCTGACTTTTAGGAATAAATAGGGTCTTTTTCCAGCAAACCTAGCAATTTTTGCATTTTAATCCAAGCCCTTCTCATTTGCCAGAATTTACTTTTTTCCATTGCGGCTATTTTACTGTCAGCTTCTCGATAATCCAATTGGGTTTTTTGCAATTCTTGTTGCAATTCTTGTTCATGAATTTCTAATTGTTTAATTCGTTCTCTAGCCTGTTCCAACTGAGCGAATATATCGACTTTTAAGGTGACTAAAGCGGCAAAAATGGCTTGGATATTTTGGGAGTAAAGTTGGGGATGATTATAGAAAAGCTGCGTATAGGAATAAATATAGTGTTCTGCGGTCATTGAGCGACTCATAGAATCAGCTTTTTGTCGATAGAAAAATAACACTTCTGGGATACGATAGACTTCTCGACCTAATTCGATCAGAGATAACCAAAAATCGTGATCTTCCCAACCATAAATTAAATTAGTATTATAGCCCCCCACAGTTTCCCAGTCGGATTTCCGAAACAAACCGGAGCAAAATATCATATTATCTACTAATATATCTGGAAATTTATACTCAGGCAGCGGCCAAATTCCTTGTCTATCCCCAAAATACTCCGCTTCGCAATAAACTATCCCTAATTGCTCATTACTTTCTAGCAAAGTAACCGCTTTTTCTAGATAAGAATCGGCAATTTTATCATCGGCATCAAGGGGAAGAATATAGGTTCCTTGCGCTTGGGCAATTCCTAGATTTCTCGCTGTGGCAACCCCTTGATTTTCTGTGCGGATGATCCGGGTTTTTGGCTGTTGATAATCTTGTAAAATCTCGATGGTTTCCGGTTCTGTGGAGCCATCATCGATGACAAGGATTTCAAGGCTTTGGTATTTTTGTACTAAAAGAGATGAGATCGCATCATCAAGATAGCGACCTTGATTATAGCAAGGAATAATTACGGAAACTTGAGGAGCATGACTCATTGGGGCAATTCTCTCCTACTCGATCAAAAACTAGGTTATCAATAGCTTATCCCAAAAGTTCCCCTTTCTCGTTTTTCTACGTCAAGGAAGTGTTGATATCCCCACTAGCAATTTCGGGATAGTAGGACATATTCTGGATAAATCCTTAAATTATTCTGATGGTTGGACAAAATCACCCAATTGGGTGATCCCCGTGAGGGAAGTATCTCTTTTTAATAGAGGATAAGTTATTCAATAATCCGATTATCGTTACAAATGATCCTTAGTCATGGAAGCTCATCAACAAAAACAACTCCGCACTTTCCTCTTGGAAAAATTAGCCATTTCCCCCCGTTCCTTCGATATGGCTGTGCGTCTCTGTGAAGCATCGGTGGGTTCTTTGCCGATGGTTTTATGGCAGTACGGTTTAATAGATTTGTCGCAATTGAATCAAGTTTTTGACTGGATGGAAACTGTCTAATTATTTTTCAAGATAGGACATTAATTATCATTTTTATTAAGAAAATTGACCAAGCTCTAGAGCTGCAAGTTACTGCAATTTAAGTAGGTGGGTGAAATTAAATATAAGATAGACTTAGATTAGATTGAGGGGGAAAACCGAACAACCGCATGGGTTACGCTGTCGCTAACCCATCCTAGAAATAATTATGCTTTCCCACTTATTTAATTTTATACCCCTTGATCGTCATTTTGCTTGTCATGACAGTAAGATAGGAAAAAACTTAATTAATATGGCATAGGTTCTTGAGTTAGGCATCGACTAAATGGAACTCTTTCAGGGCCGGATAGAAGTTGAGATTTTCGTGACCCAGACGACTAAGTTTAATCAGGGCAAAACGTTGGGATGGTTGCAATTTTTGCCATTGTTCTAAACTAATTTCGATCTGGAATTCTCGGGCTTTTTGTAGGACTGTATCGGGAATCTGGCTATCATCTAGCCAAGCGGGATGGGGATCTATCGCTAGTTCTCCTGGGGGATTACCAGTTTTTTCGATGATTAATTTTTGCAGAAAATCTCGATAGATTTTGGCTTCTGCTGCCGTCGTACAAGCCATATTAACTAATACCATTCTTTCCGGTTGACTCAACTGCATCCAATGGGATAATTTTAATTTAACTCCACAGGTATCTAGTTTCATTCTCACGGTCATCGGGATACAACGCAAGGAGTCAACAAATTCGGCTTCAAAGTCGAAAAAGGTGGTCATATCATTTCATCGGTTTACTGAGGATAAATTTATGATACAGTGTCGCGGGATAACTGCTAATCAAAATGATATTTTTATTGAATAAAATTGGCTCGATATTGATGACTAGAGACGAGAATTTTCTCTAGTTCCTGCCATTTTTCTCCTGCAATATAGTCAATAACTTTATCAAGATTTTGCCGATAATTGGTCAAGGATATCAATAAAGCTTGACGATTGTATTTAGCCATCATTAAACCTAATTCGGGATTACCGCCACCGACGCGACTGGTATCGCGAAAACCAGAACTAGCTAAATTTTCCGCTAATTCGCGAATATTCAGGTCTTGTTCTTTCGCACAAGCTTGGATTAAACTGGTACTAATCATTACTGGCAGATGGGAAATCCAAGCCACGGCTCGATCGTGTTCTTCGGGGGAAGAATAATAAATTTGACAGCCTAATTGTTGTACTATTTCGGTTAAGATTTCCACGGCAAAATTAGGAGTAGATTCAAGGGGAGTAATCAGATATGGGGCATTGACAAATAAATCAAATTGTGCCGCATTAATTCCCTGTTCGGTTTTCCCTGCCATAGGATGACTACCGACAAAATTTGGCCATAATTGACTACAATTGTCCACAATTGCCCCTTTAACCGATCCCACATCGGTGACAATGGCTTGGGGTTTTAAATAGGGAGTTAATTTTTGCAAAGTTGGCACAATTAAATGTATGGGAGTACAGATAAAGATTAAATCGGCAGTAGCCAATAACTCTAAACTGGTACTAGATTCATCTACCACGCCTTTTTGTACAGCGATATCACAGGTGGATTGTTGACGGGAAACTCCCAAAACCTTATAAGCTTGCGATCGAAAATCTAACCCCAAAGAACCACCGATTAAACCCAGTCCAATAATGCCAATATTCATTAGTTTTACTCAAAGATAATTTCGTCTTCCACTCGCCAAGCGGGATCAACAATGCACAAAAAAATTAAGGGTTCCTCGCCACAATTATGAATATATTGTTTAGCTAGAGGAGGTATATAAATGGCGGCACCGACAGTCACTAATTGCACTTCCTCATCGATGTGCATTTCCCCTTGTCCTTGCAAAATATAATAAACTTCCGCAGTTTTTAAAGCGTGGGGAGTAGAAGTTTCCCCCACATCTACCTGGGCGTGGGCTAAACTATAACGTAGATTTAACGGCTGTTTATCGGGATGCAATAACTCCCGCAATCGGGTATGATCACCGGCGATGAATTCCTCGCATTCGAGCAGTTTTCTGATTAACATGGTAGAGTTAAACCTCGAAGATTGTTTTTATTTTATCATTGAGTCAAAGGCTAAAGACTAATAGCCGTTATCATAGAAATATTCAGCATCGCCAGAATTAACGAATGACTTGGTTAGAACATAGTGTACAGGTAGAAGTGGACGCGCCGATCGATCTGGTTTGGGATCTCTGGTCAGATTTGGAACAAATGCCCCAGTGGATGAAATGGATCGAATCGGTGAAAATTCTCGAGGAGGATCCAGAGCTTTCCCGTTGGAAGTTAGCCAGTGGTGGTCTAGAATTTACTTGGTTGTCACGGATAATGAAAATTGTCCCCCACCAGATGATTCAATGGGAATCCGTGGACGGTTTGCCTAACCGCGGGGCGATTCGTTTTTATGACCGTCATGGTAGGAGTATTGTGCGACTGACAGCAGCCTATGCTATACCGGGTTGGTTAGGAAAATTGATGGATAATCTTTTCCTCGGTCGAGTGGTGGAATCGACCCTGCAAGCTGATCTAGAGCGTTTTCGCCTTTATGCGCTCAATATTGTCAATAATACGCCGCCAAGCTGAGGTAATCATCCGTAGTAAGCTGTTGACTATCTAAAGCACTTGTTAAGACTGTCTATGAGTAAGGAGAAGGCGAGCAGTTGTACTGTCTTAATACCAAGTTTTAAGGCAGTACAGCTTATTGCTGACTACGGACGACCGACTCCCCAAAACGGAAACTTCCTACCTCACCATGAAGATAACTGCCATAAGATTTAAGAGCCTGTTTAACTATAAACTGGGTACACTCGCTTAACAAAAATTTTTTTAGACAGATCTTGGACAGAATCGGGAATCCAGTGTTAAACTGCCTCGATAAGATGATGTCACTCTCAAAGCCCTTCACTATATAATCCAATGGTAATACAATCGGTCAGTTTAACAGTTAAGGACTATAAGTCTAACATTCCCGTGGCCATCTTGTGTGGTGGCAAAGGAACCCGACTACGGGAAGAAACCGAATTTCGACCTAAGCCGATGATTGCCATCGGAAATCGACCGATTATTTGGCATATCATGAAAACTTATGCCCAATATGGGTTAACTGACTTTATGCTCTGTCTAGGGTATAAAGGGGAAATAATCCGGGACTATTTCTTTAACTATGATTGGAATCAAAGTGATGTCCTCTTAGAGTTAGGCAATAAAAAAGTGACCAAACTCGATAGTGGACACCAGGAGGAAGACTGGCGTATTTGGTTAATTGATACGGGACCCGAAACCATGACGGGAGGCCGTCTTAAACGTCTCACCCCTTACATAGAGAGAAGTGGAAGCGAGATCTTTTTGGCCACCTATGGGGACGGGGTTTGTGATGTGAATATTGCGGATCTGTTGGACTTTCATTACTCTCATGGGAAATTAGCCACGATGACGGCGGTTCGTCCTTCTTCTCGCTTTGGCGAGTTAATCATTGAGGGTAATTTAGTCACCCAATTCCAAGAAAAGCCCCAAACGGCTGAAGGATGGATTAATGGGGGGTATTTTGTCTTAAATCGCAAGGTTTTGGATTTAATTGAGGGGGATGCGACGACTTTTGAAGCACAGCCCCTAAGAACCCTGGCTGCTTTGGGAGAACTCGCCGTCTATAAGCATGAAGGGTTTTGGCAGTGTATGGATACTTATCGAGAAATGGAAATGCTCAATCACCTTTATGACACTGGACAAGCTAGATGGAAAATATGGTAAAGGAAGCATTTTAGCCTGGCAAAAAAGTCTTTATTACTGGTCATACGGGCTTTAAGGGGTCTTGGCTGGCCTTTTGGTTACTCCATCTGGGGGCAGCGCTAAAAGGCCTCAGTTTAGCTCCCAATACCACCCCCGCCTTATTTGACCAATTAGACTTAGCTCAGAACCTGAGTCATCATAACCGAACTCAAGTCATTGACAGATAATCAATCCTTTAATAGCAGGGGGGACTAAGTGGACATAGTGAATTCAATACATCTCCAGATTAAGCAGATGCTCAAAAAGCCATCAAAAATTGATGGCAGATTTTTGGTAATTGCTGCAGTCTTAGGATATTTTGGGTTATTGTATGTAGCTAATTTTTTTGTTCCCTATCACAATTTTTGGTGGAGACTTGGGGTTCCTGCGGCTACAAACCCCTTTATCGATCTTGCAGCCGTATTAGGTGCTTTTGATTGTGATCGATTGACTGAGGAAGTTTCGCTAACAAATAATTCTTGCTTCAATCAAATATCTTATCCTAGTAGTTGGTCTTCGTTAACTTGGCTGGGGTTAGAGCAGCGTGATACTATATTTTGGGGAGTTTTCTTTGCTTTAATCTTTTATGGGATAACTTTAATTATCATTGGCAGATTAAATTATCAAGAAGCTGTAGTTTATGCCCTAATTTTATGCTCACCACCGGTAATGCTTTTAGTGGAACGTGGCAACGTAGATATTGTTATCTATTCTTGGCTGGGTGTCGCACTAATGATAATTAAGAATAGCCGAGAATTAATTTTTAGGTTGTGTGCCTACTTATTAATATTTTTTTGGGGAGTTGTTAAACTATTTCCCATTTTCGGTCTGGCAGTAATTATTAAAGAAAAAAGAAATCTATTTCTGTTCTTGTCGGCTATTTTTACCACTGCTTTTATTACTTATTTTCTCGCTAGTATAGGGCAGTTGAAAACTATCTCAAGCGTTCATGATGGGAGAATTTGGTATAGTTTTGGCTATAAAGTCCTCTTTGGTGCAGTCACATATATTCTATCAAAGCTTACTAGCGGCGAAACTGATCTTAAAAATACGATCATATATATGATGTATATAATTATGATTTTATTTACTATGTCAATCTTGACCAGATTTTTATTGTCGAAATTTAAAATTTTTCGAGAATGGCTTAGGTCTGATTTTGTGTCAGCAGATTCGAGCAAATCTTTAGATAAAAGTCCATATATTGATTACTTCCGTCTTGCGGCAGCAATTCATTTAGGAAATTTTCTTGTTATTGGCATGCTTTATGATTACAAATTAACTTTTCTAATCTTTGCCCTTCCTCAAATCTTGGATTGGATTAAGCAAGAAAATCAATTGAGCTTACCTGCCAGTATGGGTTTAGTCGCTATGGTGGCAACCTTTTACGCAAGTCCATTTTTATATCCTTGGTTAGTTGATGAAATGATCAATTGGCTCTTAGCTGCCAATTTATTATACATGGCAATTCTCTCTATGCCTGAATGGCTAAAAAGTTTAGTCCATAGGAGATTATCTGGCAAATTTTCCGTATAAAAGTTTAACCCCGGGCTAATATATAGCAAAATTAGATGAATTGTCAAATCCCCTTAAGCAATTGACATCCTCGGTCAAGTTCCTGTATAGTAGCTCCCAAAGAGTTAGGGGGATGGGTTTAAGCCTTGACGAAAACTCTTTGGGAGCGATTACTTGCACAAAGCTGCTGCAATTAACTGAAAACCCAGTATAGCGAGTCTATTTGACTTGTGAACAATAATAGCTCCCCTCTCCTTCCAGGATGAGCCTGATGGGTTTTGGCAGTGTATGGATACTTACCGAGAAATGGAAATGCTCAATCACCTTTATGACACTGGACAAGCTAGATGGAAAATATGGTAAAGAAAGCATTTTGGCCGGGCAAAAAGGTCTTTATTACTGGTCATACGGGCTTTAAGGGGTCTTGGCTGGGGTTTTGGTTACTCCATCTAGGAGCAGAGGTAAAAGGCCTCAGTTTAGCTCCCAATACCACCCCCGCCTTATTTGAGCAATTAGACTTAGCTCAAAACCTGAGTCATCATATAGGAGATATTCGAGAGCCTGAGTTAGTGGCTCGTTTAATCGCTTCATGGCAGCCGGATGTAGTCTTTCATTTAGCGGCACAACCCCTAGTGCGGCTTTCTTATCTTGAGTCGGTGGAAACGTGGAACACAAATGTTATGGGGACTATTCACGTTTTAGAGGCCCTCAAGAGCCTGAATCATCCCTGTGCCGCCGTGTTTATTACTAGCGATAAGTGCTATGAGAATCGGGAATGGGTCTATGGTTATCGGGAAAATGACCCCTTAGGGGGTTATGATCCCTATAGTTCTAGCAAAGCGGGGGCGGAACTGGCGATCGCATCTTGGCGCAGTTCCTTCTTTAAAACTCCTCAAACCGCCATCGGCATTGCCAGCGCCAGGGCCGGAAATGTCATCGGTGGCGGAGATTGGTCTCTAGACCGGATTGTACCCGATGCAATGCGGGCCTTGATGAAGTCCGAAGCGATTCCGGTGCGGAACCCTCTAGCGACTCGCCCTTGGCAGCACGTTTTAGAGCCTTTAGGGGGCTATTTACGGTTAGCTGAGTCGATTTATGAGCAGTTGATGACGGCTAATTGGCAGCAAGACAGCCGGGGGTTATATGGGGCGTTTAATTTCGGTCCGTCTCTGACTTCTAATCGTCCGGTTAAAGAGTTAGTTGAGTCTATCCTACAACTTTGGCCGGGGACTTGGCTCGATCAAAGTGATCCGAAGGCTGTTCATGAGGCTAAATTGCTTAATCTAGTCACAGATAAGGCTTTCCATACCCTAAAATGGCAACCCGTCTGGGATTTTCGGCAAACCCTCAAGGAAACCGTGACATGGTATTATCAAGCGGCGCAAATGGACTCTCAAGATAAGGCACAATTCCAGGAACTTACCCGCCAACAAATCGAATATTATCAAAGTTGTCTGAGCGATTAGTGAACTCAAGGCTGATAATAGTGCAAATTAAGTGATAATTAAGTTCAAATTTCTCCCCTGAAAGGAAATTAACCATGACTCAATCTATTTCTCCCCTCAATACCAATACTGAAGCAGAACTGCGAGAGCAAGTCTTTCAAGCCGTACAAGAATATTATAAGCACAAATTTCACCCCCGGGCTTTTGTGGCGGGGCAGACCTATATTCCGGCATCGGGTAAGGTATTTGATGAGCAAGAATTAGTCAAATTAGTGGATTCTTCCCTAGATTTTTGGTTAACGACGGGCAGATATGCGGCAGAATTTGAGGAACGTTTTGCCCAGTGGATGGGGGTAAAACATTGTTTATTAGTCAATTCCGGCTCTTCGGCCAATTTAGTGGCCTTAAGTGCCTTAACTTCCCCTAAACTGGGGGAAAAACAACTTAAACCGGGGGATGAAGTCATTACCGTCGCCGCAGGTTTCCCGACTACAGTTAATCCCATCTTTCAAAATCAGCTAATTCCGGTCTTTTTAGACGTTAAATTACCCGGTTATGACCTTGATATTGATCAACTGGAATCGGCCTTGTCAGAGAAGACTAAAGCGATTATGATCGCTCATACCTTGGGAAATCCGTTTAATTTAGAAGCGGTGATGGCTTTTGCCGAAAAACATGACCTCTGGGTAGTCGAGGATAACTGTGACGCGGTGGGAAGTCTCTATAAAGGGCAAAAAACTGGCACCTTTGGGCATTTAGCAACGGTTAGCTTTTATCCTGCTCATCACATGACTATGGGAGAAGGGGGAGCGGTTTTAACCAGCGATACCCGCTTGAAAAAGATTGTCGAGTCATTCCGTGACTGGGGGAGAGATTGTTGGTGTCCTCCGGGTGTAGATAATACCTGTAATAAGCGCTTTGGTTGGCAGTTAGGAGATTTACCCTTTGGTTATGACCATAAGTACACCTATTCTCATGTGGGTTATAACCTGAAGATGACCGATATGCAAGCCGCCGTCGGGGTAGCGCAACTGGATAAATTGCCCGGATTTATCAAAAAGCGTCGGGAAAATTTCGACTTTTTGCATCAAAAGTTACAGGAGCTTCAAGATGTTTTAATTCTGCCTGAAGCCAGCCCGGATTCTGAACCGAGTTGGTTCGGGTTTCCGATTTTTGTTAAGGAAAATGCTCCTTTTAGCCGCAATGATTTGGTTAAGCATTTGGAGGAAAAACGCATCGGCACAAGGCTATTATTTGGGGGAAATTTACTGCGACAACCTCTTTATAAGGGGTTAAATTATCGAGTTATTGGGGATTTAAGTAATGCCGATAAAATCATGAGTAGTGTTTTTTGGCTGGGCATTTATCCCGGATTAACCGAGGAAATGTTAACCTATGTAGCAACGACCATCAGAGAATTTTGTCATGGCCAATAAAATTACCGAACTTTTGGGACAAAAGTTCAGGTTAAGGAAAATATGGCGGCTCTTCTCGTTTCTGTGTGGAAGGAAGAAGAATAGGGATGATTTTCCAAAAGTATAATGTTCAAAGTCTTGCTAGGCAAGACTTCTAGGAATTATAAGCACTGATTATAGAAAGTCGAGAAGACTCAAAATATGAAAGTATTGATTACTGGTGCCAGTGGTTTTGTTGGTTCCCATGTAGCAAGGCTTTTAATAGCCGAAGGGTGTGAGGTACACGCACTTGTGCGAGAAAACGGCGAACAATGGCGAATTCAAGATATTCTTCCATCACTACATTTATGGCAATCTGACTTAGTAGCATTTGAAACAGTGAATGCTTATTTACAGAAAATCAAGCCTGAATTGTGTATTCACTTAGCTTGGTATGTTGGGTCAGGAAAACAACTAAATTCTCGGGAAAACTTGAATTCATTTCAGGCAAGTCTTAATTTATTCTCTCAACTAGCTGAAGTAGGTTGTAAGCGGTTTGTGGGTATAGGGACTTGTTTTGAGTATGATTTCAATCTAGGATATTTTTCTGAATCAAGTCCGACAAAACCCATCACCTTATATGCAGCGACCAAGGTGGCACTATTCACTATTTTACAACAACTAGCCCAGAGCGCCGAAGTAGAGTTAACATGGGTTCGTTTGTTTTATCAGTATGGTCCAATGGAGGATGAGCGACGGTTAATTCCGTCGGTTATTTGTTCACTGCTGCGGGATGAAGTGGTAAAAACAACTAAAGGTGAACAAGTTCTGGATTTCCTTCATGTTGAGGATATAGCATCGGCAATTTGGGCAGTTGCGAAGAGCAACGTTTCAGGTGTAGTTAATGTTGGTTCTGGTCAACCTGTAACCGTTGGACAAATAGCACTTGAACTTGGTAATTTATTAGGTAAACCTGATTTAATTCATCTGGGTGCTTTACCTTACCGTCCCAATGATCCCATGTTTATTTGTGCTAATAATGAGTTGCTTAGGAGAAAGACTGATTGGACACAAAAATATAATTTAACGACGGGATTAAAAAATACAATTGAATGGTATAAAGACCATTTAAACATAAATAAAATTGAGGAAATTTAAGATGAGTAAAAAATTAATTAGTGTTGTTACTCCCTGCTACAATGAACAAGATAATGTTGAGTTTTCATATACTGAGGTCAAAGATATTTTTGCAAGATTAGGAAAGTATGAATACGAACATATTTTTATTGATAATGACTCTCAAGATAAAACAGTCAGTATATTAGAGAAAATCTCTCAAAGCGACTCTAGAGTCAAAATTATCATTAACGCTAGGAATTTTGGCTTTGTTCGTTCTACCTATTACGGCCTCTTACAAGGAACTGGAGATGCGGTTATTTTAGTCTTCGCCGATTGTCAAGATCCTCCCGAACTAATCGTCGATTTTTTAGAAAAATGGGAGGAAGGCTATCAAGTTGTTAAAGGAATTAAAAGCTCGAGTCAAGAGAATTCTTTGGTCTATGGTATAAGAAAATTTTATTATTTTTTAGTTAGGACTCTATCAGAAGAGATTGACTTAACTGCTAATTTTACGGGCTTCGGTTTATATGATCACAAAGTGATAGAAGCATTGCGTTTGATCGATGATCCTTATCCCTACTTAAAGGGTCTTATTTCAGAAGTCGGTTTTAAGAGCACTAAAATCGAATATCATCAGCAAGTCAGAAAACGAGGTAAGAGTAGTTTCAATTTTTATCGAATGTACGATCTGGCAATGCTGGGCATCACTACCTATTCTAATTTTCCGCTAAGATTGGCGACAATGATCGGGTTCGCTCTATCTCTAGTGAGTTTTCTGGTCGGTCTGGTGACTTTGATTTTGAAGCTTCTGTTTTGGAACCTTTTCCCCATAGGAATAGCAGCGATCATTATCGGATTGTTTCTTTTTTCTTCTGTACAGTTATTTTTTATAGGTATTTTAGGAGAATATATTGGTTTGATAAATAGACGAAGCTTAAAAAGACCTCTAGTGGTAGAGAGAGCGCGAGTCAACTTTGATATTAAATAGTGAACAGTATTTTTAGACAATTTCGTACCGAAATGAGAATTTATTAACATGGAACGCCATACTAAAATCAGATTTATTAGCACAATTATAGTTATAGGCTTTGCCATCGCCGTTTTTTATCACTACAGGATGGGAGCTTATTTAGGCAATCAACATCCTCTTAATACTTTTTTATTTACACCTAACGATAAGTTTAATGACTTTTGGAACATGGTTAAATTTATCAAAGAACTTAATCCCTACAGAAGTGATGTTTATATTTTTGGTATATATAGCAAAGAGCGGGGTGGTTAGGACAATCAATCGCTGAAACCCTTGACCGATAAGAGTTTGAAAATTGAAAGCGTCCTAACTAACTCGTTCTATGCCATATTATCCATTGGGGGAGTTATTTTTCTTCCCGTTTACTATATTTAAGAGCAGAGATTTAGCACTATTAGTATTTTTGAGTATTTTTGGCTCTACCGAACCTGTCATGTAAAACTATCAACAATTCGTGCTTGTAAAGTTTGTATACTAAGGCTTTGAGTTTTTGTTAGATTGATATTTATCAACTTTAGAGCATTGCTGGGCAGAGAGGGAGCTTGAGGAATTTTCTACAGTGTAAGTTCGGAAGAACCTTTTTGATTGGGTTTCACTACTTTTGAGACCCTATTCTGTACTATCGTTAATAATAGTAGGATTGGTAAGTTTATACATTCTGACTAAGGAGAAACTTTTCTGGAAAAAACTAGCTCTTTTAGTTTTTGTGATGAATGTTATCCCCCCCACATCAGGAGATTATCGACTGCTCAATCTTTTTATTCCTTTGGCTTTTTTTATTAATGAACCAAAGTCAAGTAAGTTTGATTTAGCCTATCTGATCCTGTTTGGTCTTTTGCTCATTCCCAAAAATTACTTTATTATTCCAGCCATGACCGATATCGGACTTAGCATAGGAGTTATTATTAATCCATTGTTAATGTTAATATTTGGGTTTTTGATTATTAAGGAAGGATTAAGTAAGACAACAAGAGATATACCCAAACAAAGCCTTGATAGGTCAGTTCGAGAATAAGTTTAACCTGATTGCCCAATTGTGAGAGACAATAGACAAAATATGACTAATACTGACAATTGAGAGCGCTAGGGGTTGACATTGATGATAGTTTATGATAGGAAAGTAGCACCAGTTGTTCACCCCAACTAATCCAATGGCTGAAGAAACCCTCCTAATTGCAGCTAACCCACAAGGGATCAAGCTACCACCGACCCAAGATGAGCTACCTTCTGATGATGGTATTCCCATGGAAACCCAGCGACACGGACTGCAAATGCAGTTATTAGTTAGACCTCTCTCCCAATGGTTAAAAACTCAGGGACGAGAAGCGTTTGTCGGAGGCAATATGTTTGTTTACTTTAGCCCTAATCAAGTGCGTAACGAGGATTATCGCGGGCCCGATGTATTTGTAGTTGTGGACGTGCCTCGAAAAGAAAGGAAAAGCTGGGTCGTCTGGGAAGAAGAGAAAGCCCCTGATGTGGTGATTGAGTTGCTCTCTGAAAGTACAGCGCAAAAAGATAAAGAAGAGAAAAAACTCATCTATCAGAATCGTTTGCGGGTGACAGAATACTTTTGGTATGATCCCTTTGACCCAGAAGATTTAGCGGGACATCGCTTAGAAGGGGGTGTTTATAAATCTTTAAACCCAGATGCTCAAGGCAGGTTCAGCAGCGAAATATTAGGGCTAGTGTTAGTGCGGTGGCAGGGAATTTATGGGGATGAACAAGAGCCGATTACTTGGCTACGTTGGGCAACAGCAGAGGGGCAATTGCTCCCCACCATAGAGGAGTTGGCCGAGCAGGAAAAGCAACGGGCTGAACGCTTGGCAGCAAAATTAAGAGCGCTAGGAGTTGAAGTTGATGATAGTGTATGAAATAATTGCAGGCATTGTCCACCTACAGGTCTATTTGATAATTAATTTAATGCACCTACTTAGTCGTGGACAGTTTATGAGAGCTTATTAAATATAGGAAGGACTGTTTACGACAATGACACCATCTACAATTAATTTGTTCAAAAAATCAACGATAATCACCTGGGAAAAACTGCCAGATGATTTTATTCTACCTGACGAACCTGTGGACAACAACTTGCAACCCCTATTAGCAGCAGCTTTACGAGAATCGTTAGAATTAGCAGGACTAATTCTAGAATCGATGCTAATTGCCTCTAATTTTGGCTTGTGTGCTACCGTTAAAACTCAAACTGTTGTCAAAGCACCTGATTGGGTTTATATTCCCTCAGTAAAACCGATTGCTAGTGGAGAAATTCGGCGCAGTTATACTCCCCATCTCCAAGGAGAAATTCCTACCATCGTCCTAGAGTTTATCTCGGAAACCGAAGGGGGTGAGTATTCCATCAATCCTCACTATCCCTATGGAAAATGGTATTTTTACGAGCAAATCTTACAAGTACCTGTCTATGGAATATTTCAGCCAAAAACAGGAGAATTAGAAATTTATCGATTGAATCAAGGAAGGTATGAACAACAAAAACCTGATGAAAACAATCGTTATTGGATAGCAGAGATTAACTTATTTTTGGGAGTCTGGCAAGGAACCAAAGCTGAATTTACTACTAATTGGTTGCGCTGGTGGGATAAGTCGGGCAATCTGTTATTATGGGGGAGTGAGTTAGTAGAGCAAGAAAAGCAACGGGCAGAGCAAGAAAAGCAACGAGCCGCGCAAGAAAAACTGAAGGCCGAGCAAGAAAAGCAACGGGCCGAACGCTTGGCGGCACAATTGCGATCGCTGGGAGTTGAAGTTGATGATAGTGTATGAGATAATTGCAGGCATTGTCCACCTAGATGTCTATTTTATAATTAATTTAATGCACCTACTTAGTTGCGGGCAGTTTATGAGAGCTTATTAAATATTAGGAAGGACTGTTTACGACAATGACACCATCTACAATTAATTTGTTCAAAAAATCAACGATAATCACCTGGGAAAAACTGCCAGATGATTTTATTCTACCTGACGAACCTGTGGACAACAACTTGCAACCCCTATTAGCAGCAGCTTTACGAGAATCGTTAGAATTAGCAGGACTAATTCTAGAATCGATGCTAATTGCCTCTAATTTTGGCTTGTGTGCTACCGTTAAAACTCAAACTGTTGTCAAAGCACCTGATTGGGTTTATATTCCCTCAGTAAAACCCATTGCTAGTGGAGAAATTCGGCGCAGTTACACTCCCCACCTCCAAGGAGAAATTCCTACCATCGTCCTAGAGTTTATCTCGGAAACCGAAGGGGGTGAATATTCCATCAACCCTCACTATCCCTATGGAAAATGGTATTTTTACGAGCAAATCTTACAAGTACCTGTCTATGGAATATTTCAGCCAAAAACCGGAGAATTAGAAATTTATCGATTGAATCAAGGAAGATATGAACAACAAAAAACTAATGAAAACAATCGTTATTGGATAGCAGAGATTAACTTATTTTTGGGAGTCTGGCAGGGAAAAAAAGCGGAAGTAACAGCCTATTGGTTACGTTGGTGGGATAAGTCGGGCAATCTGTTATTGTGGGGGAGTGAGTTAGTGGAGCAAGAGCGTCAACGAGCCGAACAAGCTGAGTTAGAACTTGAGCAAGAACGAATTTCTCGCCAACGTTTGGTGCAAAAGTTAAAAGAGTTGGGAGTCAATCCTGAAAATCTATAGCCCATTTTAGATATTTGAATTAGTGAAATTACTTATGACAGCCATGCAACTACTTCAGTCAAACCCCTTACCAACTATTACCTGGGAAAAACTGCCAGAAGATTTCATTCTACCTGACGAACCTGTGGACAACAACTTGCAACCCCTATTAGCAGCAGCTTTACGAGAATCGTTAGAATTAGCAGGACTAATTCTAGAATCGATGCTAATTGCCTCTAATTTTGGCTTGTGTGCTACCGTTAAAACTCAAACTGTTGTCAAAGCACCTGATTGGGTTTATATTCCCTCAGTAAAACCCATTGCTAGTGGAGAAATTCGGCGCAGTTACACTCCCCACCTCGAAGGAGAAATTCCTACCATCGTCCTAGAGTTTATCTCGGAAACCGAAGGGGGTGAGTATTCCATCAATCCTCACTATCCCTATGGAAAATGGTATTTTTACGAGCAAATCTTACAAGTACCTGTCTATGGAATATTTCAGCCAAAAACGGGAGAATTAGAAATTTATCGATTAAATCAAGGAAGGTATGAACAACAAAAACCTGATGAAAACAATCGTTATTGGATAGCAGAGATTAACTTATTTTTGGGAGTCTGGCAAGGAACCAAAGCTGAATTTACTACTAATTGGTTGCGCTGGTGGGATAAGTCGGGCAATCTGTTATTATGGGGGAGTGAACGAGTCGCACAAACTGAATATCAACTCGAACAGGAGCGAATGTTACGGCAAAAATTAGCTGAAAAATTAAGAGAATTAGGCGTTGAACCAGAAACCTTGTAGGAGACTTGTCAAATGCTGATAAAATCATGGAAGGAATCTTGGTAATGATTCGGGGCTGAAGATGCAACCTAACCTAACAAATGACTTAAATCACATTCTTGCCCATACTAAAACCCTGTGGGAGGAATTGCGGGGACAACGGATATTTATTACCGGAGGTACAGGCTTTTTTGGCTGTTGGCTTCTGGAAAGTTTTATCTGGGCCAATGATCAGCTAGACTTAAAAGCATCGGCAGTGGTTTTAACCAGAAATCCTGATAGTTTCAGGCAAAAAGCTCCTCATTTAGCCAATCATCCCGCTATTCAATTCCATAGCGGTGATGTTAGGTCATTTCAGTTTCCTGAAGGGGAGTTTTCTTATATTATTCATGGTGCCACTGAAGCGAGTGCCAAGCTCAATCAAGAAGATCCCTTACTAATGTTTGATACGATTATTGAGGGAACACGACATACTTTAGAATTTGCTAAATTTTGTCAGGCTAAAAAGTTCTTATTAACCAGTTCCGGTGCCGTTTATGGCAAGCAGCCATCAGAAATCACCCATGTTTCTGAAGACTATTTAGGCTCTCCTGATTTAACTAATCCGGGTTATGCTTATGCAGAAGGAAAACGAGCCGCGGAAATGCTCTGTACTCTTTATGCTAAACAACAGGGATTAGAAACGAAAATTGCTCGTTGCTTTGCCTTTGTCGGTCCCTATTTGCCCCTGGATACCCATTTTGCTATTGGTAATTTCATTCGAGATGGTATGACGGGGGGGCCGATTCTCATCCAGGGGGATGGTACTCCTTATCGTTCTTACCTCTATGCGGCGGATTTGGCGATTTGGCTGTGGACAATTTTGTTTAAGGGAAAATCATGCTACCCTTACAATGTCGGTTCAGATGAGGATTTAACTATCGCTGAATTAGCAAAAGTTGTTGCCACTACATTTGCATCAAAAGTCGAGGTAATTATAGCTAAAGAACCTATCCCCGGTAAACCTGCTGAACGTTACGTTCCTTCAGTAAAACGAGCCTTTTCTGAGTTACAACTTAAACCCTTGATTCCCTTAAGGGAATCAATTATCCGAACGGCTAGTTATAATTCATCGAAATTTTAGGATTTACACCATGAATCAGAAAAAATCCCTGCGGAATTGTCCAATTTGTCAAGAAGAAAATGGGGAGATTCTTCACACACAAAATTTTGTTTTACCTGAAGGTCATCCCCTCTCAAATGGATATGATATACTATGTTGTGATCGCTGTGGTTTCGTCTATGCTGATACAACAGTAAGTCAGAAAGATTATGATGTTTTTTACGCCAAATTATCCAAATACGAGGACAAAAAAACCGCTACGGGAGGAGGGGAATCTCCCTATGATGCCGCACGACTTCAAAAAACGGCTGAATGTATTGCTGAATTTTTACCCGATAAGAGCGTTCGCATTTTAGATATTGGCTGTGCCAATGGTGGTTTATTAGGCTATCTTAAAAAACTAGGATATAACAATTTATGTGGTTTAGATCCATCTCCTGCTTGTGTTGAGAATACAAAACAGCTTTACGGAATAGAAGCTTATGCTGGTTCTATTTTTACGCCGCCTCAAGATTTAGGAGATTTTGATCTTGTCATTCTTTCTCATGTGTTAGAGCATATACAGGATCTGAAATTTTCTGTAAAATTAATAGAACAATTAATAAAAGTAGGGGGATATCTATATGTAGAAGTTCCCAATGCCTCGGGATATGTTGATCATGTTTTTGCCCCTTTTCAAGATTTTAATACTGAACATATTAATCATTTTTATCATCCCCATTTGTCAAATTTATTAATTCAATTTGGATTGACCAATAAGTTAATCGGAGAAAAAGTTTTTGATGTCTCTCCGGGGATGTCTTATCCAGCCATTTATAGCTTTTGGCAGAAGCAAGAGTCTAATTCATCGGAATTGGTAATTGCTCAGGACAAAATGCTCAAACAAAGAATCCTGCTTTATATTGAAAGCTCAAAAAAAATAATGACTGATATAGATATTAAATTACAGTCAGTGTTAGAGGATGCTGCCGATGTGATTGTTTGGGGAACGGGACAATTAGCCATGAAACTACTGGCCGAAACTTCACTGGCAAAAGCCAATATAGTTGCTTTTGTTGATGGAAATCCCATTAATCAAGGTAGTGTTATTTCAGGGATTACGGTGCTATCACCTCATGAAATTCAATTGAGAGAGATGAGACAGCCGATTATTGTAACCTCAATTTTATCTCAAGAAGCTATTTACAATGCTATCCAAAAAATGCAGCTGCCTAACCCAGTTATTTTATTGAGATGAGCAAAGGCGAACTTAGCAATTAGTTCACCTTTTTCTCAAAATTAAAGACCCCGTTGATAGATAATCTTTCTGAGACTATCATTAGTTGAATAAGGGCTATCAATGGAGTCAATCATAATGGGTTCATCCTTGTTGCAAGCTCTAGTTAATATTTCTCCTGACATTAACTCCCGGCAAGAAATCTGTCCTTTCTGGAGGGGAACCGCTAAATATAAATCTTCATTGATGCGGTCATGGTTGAGAATGTAACCTTCTGGCAAATCTCTTTTAGCATAAACCCCTCGAACCAGCGCATCAAGATACTTAATTTCTCTTTCAGGGGGCATTCTTTTTTGAGTACCAGGCGCGCCACACATTTCTTTAGCTTTTTGAAAAGCTTTAAACCAAATATCGACCTGTTCGGGTAAGGAACAATAAGGAGAGACAGGGACTCCATCCATCTCAATATCGATATGTCTTTCAAAAGTTCTCGCCCCCTTAGCGTAGGCTATCAGCATTGAGGATGTCCAATCAGTATATTCATGGGTTGAAAAACCAATGACATGATTGGGGTAGCGATTTTTTAAATAATCAATTTGATTCATCTCTAGCTCAGAATCTTCGGAAGGGTAGAGAGAAACACAATGGTTAATAGCCAAAGGAACATTACGATTTTCAAAGAAGATGACTAAATCATCTATATCCTTGAGGGAAGAACCTCCCGTTGACACAATTACCGGTTTGCGAGTTTCGGCGATTTTCTCAATTAAAAACCAGTCGTTGAGATCTGAACTAGCGATTTTAATAATGGGGATGCCCAGTTCAACACAAAGATTAACAGACTTTTCATCAAAAGGAGTCGCCATCGGAATACATCCACCTTGACGTACTGCTTTCACTAGAGTTGCGTAATCATCTTCTGTCATTTTTGTATCGAGAGTTTTTTTGATATAGCGAATATCAGTCCTGTCCCGAAAATCTCGATGAATGAAATTGTCCACATCTCTGAATTGAAGCTTGATCGATGCTCTGACATTATTAAACCTAACAATTCTAGAGAAGTCAGTGATGATTTTTAATCCTCTCTCTAAACTACCCCAATGATTATTAGCAAGTTCTAAAACAAAGAGTTCGTCAAAAATATCGCGGTTAATAGACATTGGATAATCCTCCTTAAAATTAGACTCTATTATTCCCTTGCATGAAAAGCTAATGCTTTATTAGACCTATCAATTCGGGAAAACTATAAATTTTACATAACTGCTCGGAAGTTTCAGATTCGTGTACTTTTCCATAGCCATAGGTGGCGGCAATGAAACTAAGTCCACAGGATTTGGCTGCCTGAGCATCATCACGAGAATCTCCAACCAAGATAGCAGATTGTTGATCGATTTGATACTTTGTCAAGATATGTTGACAAATTGCCGATTTAGAGGAATAGGGATGAGTTCCCGTATCTGGAGATATAACATCGGCAAAAAAATGTAGCATCTGGAGATGATCTAAAATCTTAAAGGTTGGGTGGCTAGGCTTGTTAGTAACAATAAACATTGTAATATTAAAGTCGGACAATTGGCAAAGAGTTTCTACAACTCCTTCATAGATATCAGTTTTTTCCCAACCTTCACTATCGTAGCTTTTGCGAAACTCCCGCGTTAAATCATCAATCAGATCTGGATCAGCATTGCCGATCATCTGTTTGAACATTTCGGCCACAGGGGGGCCAATTAAGCTTGTAGAAATCTGATCTAGAGCAAAGTCTGGAAGTACAGATGACAACGCCTTTGTTAGAGAATATTTAATTCCCCTTGACGAATTAATGAGTGTACCATCTAGATCAAAAAATATGTTTTGGATTTTCATATCAGTTTTAAGGTTTATAGGCAATAATCCCAACTCCCTCCCGACCATCATCTTGAGCATCAGGTAAGTAATCGATACGGGAAATGAACCCTCTTCTCTCAACTATAAGACCCATCTGGGTACAGACACGCGCTAATATATCTGGATCTAGAGTATGAAAAAAGTTGGGCAAATTGGGAGCCAGTTCTGTGGGCATAAATTGGGGGAAGTTATCAATTTGTCCCGGCCAAAGATCGCCCCGATGCTTTCTTTCTTCATAGATAGGTAAAAATGATTTTAAAAATCTATTATAGGGAGTATCGGCAATCAAATAAACTCGACCCCCAGAACAAAGCCAACGGGACATATTACGGACTGATTCCTCAATTTCCGTCCCGGTTAAAAAGTGTAGGACTCTTGAGCAAAGGATGGCTCCCAAACTTTCCTCCTCCAGATTAATCTGATCGGGTAAAGAGCCTTGTAACAATCTAAGACGATTTTTTTGGTGAGAAGGTGTTTTTTGAAGACAAATTTCTAGATGCCGCCGATCTGGATCACAGGCAATCACTTCCGCGCCTGTTGCTAAAGCCGCTAAACTTGCGATCCCGTAAGCTGCCCCGATATCAAGACAAGCTTTGGGAGCCAAGGGAGCAAACTTGACAAAAGCTTCGGTATAAGGATCTATCCAAGCAGTCATAAACCCCATCAAGTTTAGGGTGGGGATGAGCATTTCAGAAACGGGATCAGGCATCTCTACAGAGTTAGACGACATTGAATTGAGTTTCTCCTCAAATTAACGGCAATTAGGCTTCGCTGGTAAAGCGAGAATTGGGAATAGCATAAAAAACTGACTCTAGACCATTCTCACCATGAGGTATAAGAAAATAAGAGTAATCACTGCATATACTATTTACCAATAAGGGAAGTCTCCATAAATGATCCTGTAGATGATAAGTTGAAATAGCCAAGATAGGAGTATATTTCTCGATTATGTTACTTGCTCCCAGAATAGTATCTATTTCTGCACCTTCAATATCCATCTTGATAAATGTTGGTGCTTCATCAGCAATAGTTTCATCAAGGGGAACTACATCTACTTCTAAGTTTCCTTGACTGGAAATTGCCGATCCTTCTGAACCAGCCGCTAAAAATCTCAGTTTTTCTCGTTCTTTACCTGTAGCATTTTGGTAAATTATCACCTTGGCTTGAAGCTGATGATCTAAATTAGAAAGATATGCTTTTAAGTTTGTTACATTAATTGGATCGGGTTCAAAACAAATTATTTTCTCAATTGAATCTCCCTGAAGATCAATAAATGTCTTCAGGGTATCACCATCAAAAGTGCCACAATCTACAAAAACTTCCTTTTTTAAAAGAGGCCTTAAGAAAGTCGGGAAATATTGTATTTCCTGAGACGAAAATAAACCATCAGACTCTAGTAAAATTCGCCACTTAATCTGCTTCAAATATTCCCGCTTAGATTCTGTATCTTGCCAAAGATCAAAAGCTGCGATAACATCCCCCGTTTGTTCATAAATTTTGTGAGGTAAATCAAGATAAAAATGAGGCAAAAATTCTTGTGGATGGCACCAAAAAAAGACGGCACACAGGGCAACATTTTGACACCCTAATTGATGTAATTGCTCCTGAATCAAAGTCAGGCTATTCTCTCGATTAAATACGGTAATAAGGAATAAAGCATTTTGACCATAATTAAGAGCAGCAATTTCAGGGGAAAGAACCTCAACTCCCTCAAGTTTTGTATTCCAGATAGCCGCATTATTATCAGCAAAAGCCACTGGTTCTATGCCAATCTTCCGTAAACCTTTAAGACACTTTCTTCCTAAGTTGCCAGAGCCAAATAAAACAACTTGTCCTTGAGATTTTTCTAACAACCCGCCAAAAACAGAGGTTTCATAATTGATGACGGCATCAATCGGCTTTGCTAGAAGGTTTTTAAGATCAACTAATAAGTCGGAAGTCATAGGCTGTTAAGTATCTAATGTATTGGTTAAGGTTGGGTAAAGCGAGAATTAGGAATAGCATAAAAAATGACATCTTGACCATCGTGCAGATGGGGTTCAAGAAAGAAAGAATAATCTTGGCACATACTCTTGATTAATAAGGGAATTCGCCATAAATGATCCTGTTGGTGATAAACTGAAATTGCCAAAATTGGGGAATGATTCTTGATAATCTCTCTTGCTCCCATAATTGCATCTATTTCCGCCCCCTCAATATCCATTTTAATAAAGGTTGGTGCTTCATTAGCTAAAACTTCATCAAGAGAAATTGCTTCTATTTCTAAAGTTCCTTGGCTGGAAATTGCAGATGCACCCGAACCTGTTGCTGAAAATCTTAGCTTTTCTCGTTGCTTGCCTACTGCATTTTGATAAATAATTATTCTATCTCGAATTGTGCTATCTAAATTAGATAGAGAATGCTGGAGCTTTTCAACATTCTGAGGATCGGGTTCAAAACAAATTACTTTTCCTATAGCACCCGCATTGATAGCCGCTAAAGATTGAACGGTATCCCCATCAAAAGCACCACAATCAATAAACACTTCTTGGTTGATTACAGGTAACAAAAAACGAGGGAAATAAGTGATCTCTTTGTAAGCTGACAAGCCGTCAAAATCTAATAATATTCTACATTTTAATTGATTAAGATATTGTTCTTTTGAGTAGTCATCTTGTAGAATCATAAAAGCGGCGATGACATCCTCGGCTTGCTCATAAATTTTGTGAGGCAAATCGATGAAATAGTAAGGTAAAAAAAACTGATTATATCGCCAGAAAAGAGCGATAAAAGAAGCGACATTGAGAAAACCTATTTTTTGTAATTGATTTCTAATTGTGATAAAACTGCGGTTTCTTCCTATGCTCCAAATGGCCACTATAAATAAGACATTATCGCCATATTTTTTCATCACAGTTTCAGGAGAAAGAACCTCAACCCCTTCAATCTTTGTCCCCCACAAAGCCATATTATTATCAGCAAAAGCCACTGGTTCTATGCCAACACTCCGCAAACCAGCAAGACACTTTCTGCCTAAGTTGCCAGCCCCAAACAATACAATCTGTCCTTGAGATTTTTCGAGCAATTGCTCGAAAAGAGAACTTTCATAATCTTTTATAGAAGCAATTGGTTTTTTGAGTAAATTTTCTAATTCGAGTAATAAAGAAGAAGACATAAGTTACCACATCAGGGAAATAAAGCTAGTCTCGCCCAATTACTCAGTGTAACAGGGTAAAAAGATTCTAGTGTTTGTTCGTCGGGCAGTTTAAACGGGATTGTTGCTCAGGGTACACCAGATTACTATCCTTGTCAAGGATAATCTATAAAATTGCTAAATAGACTCAATAGAGTCATAATAATCATAATCAACTGGATTTATGGCATCAAAACAATGATTAGAGTTGCCGATTATATCGCCCAAACCCTTGTCAATCAAGGCGTTCATCATATTTTCTTAGTGACAGGTGGCGGCGCCATGCACCTCAACGATGCCATCGGGCGCTGCCAAGGCTTGAGTTATATTTGTTGTCACCATGAACAAGCCTGTGCCATGGCGGCAGAAGCTTATGCTAGAGTTACTGGCAAGATCGGGTGTATTAATGTCACCACCGGACCGGGGGGTATTAATGCCTTAAATGGAGTTTTTGGTGCTTGGACAGATTCTATTCCTATGCTGATAGTATCGGGACAGGTGAAGCGAGAAACCTGCCTAGCAACCTACAACCTTCCTCAGTTGAGACAACTGGGGGATCAGGAAGCAGATATTGTTAGCATGGTTAAAGGAATTACGAAGTATGCCGTTCTGATTGATGATCCCCAATCGATTCGATTCCATTTAGAAAAAGCTCTACATTTAGCTGTTTCCGGTCGTCCGGGCCCTTGCTGGATTGATGTTCCCATTGACGTACAATCCAGTAAAATTGATGAAAGTCAATTACAAGGTTACGACCCCTCAGAGGATGGAGAACTATGGGATTTACCGTTAATTCAACAACAATGCCGTGAGGTAATTAGTCGGCTGAAAAACTCTCCCAGACCTGTGATTATGGCAGGCAGCGGTGTGCGAATTGGCGGTGCTGTTGAAATTTTTGAGAAAGTTATCCAAAGGTTGGGAATCCCAGTTACTACGGCTTGGACTCATGATATAATCGCCTCTGATAATCCTTTTTATTGCGGTCGTCCTGGTACAATTGGTGATCGCCCTGGCAATTTTACCGTTCAAAATGCAGAAACTGTACTGATTCTTGGGAGCCGTCTAAATATTCGTCAAGTCAGTTACAATTGGCAGTCTTTTGCTCGCTGTGCCTTTAAGATTCAAGTGGATGCTGATCAAGCAGAATTAGACAAACCGACAGTTAAACCTGACCTGCCAATTCATTGTGATGTGAAAGTTTTTCTGGAAGAATTAAACCGCCAATTGGATGAAGATAATTTCGACCCCGAAAGTCATTGTGATTGGTTGGCTTGGTGTCAAGAAAGGGTTCAACGTTATCCGATCTTTTTACCCCAAAAACATCAGTCCCAGGAAAATGCTATTAATCCCTATCATTTGATGAACACCTTATTTAAGTGTTTAGATAAGGATGATGTGATTGTCTGTGGTGATGGGATGGCCTGTGTTGTTACTTTTCAGTCAGCAATTATCCAAAAAGGACAAAAATTGTTTTCTAACTCCGGCAGTGCCTCAATGGGGTACGATTTGCCGGCTGCCGTGGGGGCAGCCATCGCTCAACAAGGCAAACGGGTTATCTGTTTTGCTGGAGATGGTAGTCTTCAGATGAATATCCAAGAACTCCAAACCGTCGTCCACCATCAACTTCCCATCAAAATCTTTGTTCTTAATAATGGTGGTTATCTATCGATTAGAGCAACACAGATTAACTTTTTTGGCAAGCTAGTTGGGGAAAGCTCTCAGAGTGGCGTGTCCTTTCCTGATATTGTTAAAGTTGCTGAAGCTTATGGCATTCCTGCGACAAGAATTAATTCTCCTGATTTTCAGTCTCAACTGATCGAGGTACTTGAGCAACCCGGTCCAGTGGTGTGTGAAATCATGTTAGATACCCAACAGTTATTTGAGCCTAAATTGAGTTCAAGACAACTACCTGATGGCAAAATGGTTTCATCCCCCCTAGAGGATATGGCTCCCTTCTTAGATAGGGAAGAACTCTTGAGCAATTTATTAATTCCACCGGTGGAGAATTAATGATTAGAAAATACTTCCGTCACTGGACAGAATCTTATTATTTTATTGATGGATGGTTCACTTGTAAGTAATGTATATTCTCAAAAAGGCTAAATTGGTTAACCTGATTAAAAAACATAAATTTGCCCGTTTTTTGCTGGTTGGTGCAATAAATACCCTGTTTGGTTATTTTTTATATGGTAGTCTTATACTGATAGGACTAAATTATAAATATGCTGTCTTGCTGGCTACTATTATCGGAGTTTTATTTAACTTTCAAACCACGGGAAAGTTAGTTTTTGGTAGCAAAAACAACAAATTGATTTTTCGTTTTGTCTTAGTTTATGTGGTGACTTTTCTCTTGAACGTTGAGGCCCTGAGAATTGTTGATGCTATTGATATTGGCATCGAGCAAAAAACTAAAATGTTAATCGCGGGTGCTATCTTGGTTCTTCCCATGGCTGTCATCTCTTTTATTTTAATGAAACTATTTGTTTTTAGGGAAAGATCACAATGAAAAAAATTACGATTATGACCCCTTGTTATAATGAGGAAGGAAATGTTGAAGACCTTTACCTGCGAGTTAAAGAAGTCTTTAATCAGTTACCTAACTATGAGTATGAACATCTTTTTATCGATAACGCTTCCCAAGATAAAACTGTAGATGAATTAAAAAAATTTGCTCAAAAAGACCCCGGGGTAAAGGTCATCGTCAATGCTAGAAATTTTGGTCCGGTTCGTTCTGGTTACTATGGGATTCTTCAGTGTTACGGGGATGCGGTTATTCCCATTGTAGCAGATTTGCAAGATCCTCCCGAATTAATCCTAGAATTTGTCAAGAAGTGGGAAGAAGGCTATAAAGTTGTAAAAGCGTTTAAAACGCCGATGAAAGAAGGAGCTTTTTTCTATTTTGCTAGACAAATTTTTTATTCTTTAATGGATAATCTTTCAGATATAAAAATTACTAGAAATTTTACAGGTTTCGGGTTATACGATCAGAAAGTCATCAATGTTCTACGAGAGATTAACGATCCCTATCCCTATTTTAGGGGACTCATTGAAGAGTTGGGTTTTGAAAGTTTCTCTTTTGAGTATCAACAACAACGGCGAAAACGGGGTATAAGTAGTTACAACTTCTATCGATACTATAGCGATGCGATGCTGGGTATTACCAGTCACTCCCAAGTTCCCCTCAGACTAGCCACCATGTTAGGCTTTACTTTGTCCCTCTTGAGTCTGCTAGTGGCGTTAGGTTATTTAATCGCCAAATTGTTGTTCTGGGATTATTTTCCTTTAGGAACCGCACCAATCATGATCGGACTATTTTTACTCGCTTCTGTGCAACTATTTTTTATCGGTATTATTGGGGAATACATTGGCTTAATGCACATGAGAATTTTAAAAAGGCCTTTAGTTGTCGAACGTGAACGGATTAACTTTGAGTGAAGACTGTATTTGTTATAGCGTTTCCTAAGCTAGTGAGGTACACCTATTTTTCTTCCCTTTTGCCTCTTGCCTTTTGCCTTTTGCCTAAAACCCATAACTTTTGTACCTCAGCAGACTGAAAAACGCTATATACTAACCTAATCTTCGAGGACAAATAGTAATGGCTAGAATGCAAGTTTCCCGATAGCCTTCAAACCGACATTTTAGGTAAGGGGAGCATCTCACATTTGCATTAAATATGAATGCTTAACGAGGTAAATAAAAAAGTTAAAAAAGAGAACCATTCAGATAGGCCCAGCAATGACGAAAGACTTGCGGTAAATTGCCAGAATTCCACATTGCACTAGCAATTCTAACAAGAAAACCAATTTGTTTGACTTGAGATGACCCGAAGCTAGAACCAATGGAAATTCCCTTTAAAATAAGCATCATTGGTAATTCACCCAAAATACTTTTTACTCTTCTCGTCCGGCTGGTGGTTTCTTCTATACTTATTTTGATCAAAAAATACCGAGTTCTGGGTTAACACACTAGATCATTAAATCTCTGACAGTCTCCTCTATTTCTCCCAAGTTATTTGGATTGTTGCTGCCATCGAGATAGAGAACGCAGCCAGAAAAACCACCGATCTCGTCGAAAAAGTCGGGGAACTGAAAAACTGGAAACAGATCGGGGTAGTGGTGATCACCGCTTCGCTCAGTTCGATCTAGTCCTAGATTTTAAAAATTACCCAAGAAGACAGGCAATAATTATCCCCAAAATACTCTAGGGAGTAACCTAAATAACCAACCTCAAAAAAACTCTCTGCTAAACTTGAGTCAGTAGATGCACCCTGATGAAAAAGGAGAGTCAAAGAAAGCTCTCCTTTTTTTTTTGAGAAAGCAATCCGGGGGGATTTAGCCGCGGTTAGCAGGTAATTTCGCCTTGCGCGCCATATCTTTGAAACCATTCAAACTTGGACCGGGGCGACGGCGAGACAGACTAGGAGTAATCAAGTATTTTGTCGCAAATTCCACTTCTTGTGGCTCTACTTTACCGTTAGTGGTGGCTACGGGGGCCGGTGCGCTCACAGGAGCGGCGGGAGTTTCTTTTGCTTGCTTTTCTTTCTTGATAGAAGTTTTTTGGGCTTTTTTCTCGGCTACAGGGGCGGCAGCAGACTCGACAGCAGCGGCGGGCGCTTCCACAACAGGGGCGGCTGCTGCCGTGGTTGCTGTTGCTTGTTGTTCACCATCGGTTTCTTTTAGTTCTAGGTAAAAGTCAGATTTTTTGCCACCAAAGAGATTTTTTAACATCGGGGATCACTCCGAGAGTTGGGAAAATGTAAAAGACTGAGTATTTTAAAATTTATCATTGACCGGGATCAGGCAGCAAACAAGATTATTGTCTTGACAATTTCTCTGCTTCATCTATTTTTCTTTGGATAATCACTACCAGAAAAAGGTTTTAAAAACAAGTTAAATTTACAAAAATTTACAAAAATTAAGGACGAGAAACCCCGACGCAAACAATGGCAAAAACTGCTAGAGACGTTGTCAGCAACGTCTCTAGATTATTTATGGGGGATTTGGTCGGATTTAGCCGGCTGCGGGTACACGGCTGCCGCTAACTCCGGGTACAGGACCACGACGAATATTGGTTTCCGTTTCGATGGGAACGAATTCAATATGATTGAGGAGGGTAGTAACAAAAGCAAAGAGTAAAAAAGGCAAAGAGAGGACGACGACTAACCCCACGGTAGCGAGGGCAAAAATTTGTCTAGTGCTACTCCAAAGAGCTAGAGTGGAAGCCAGAGTAAGAAAAATAACGATTAACCAAACGATTATTTGTCCGTAAATATCTCCGAAGGTGAGGGTGCAAACCATGCGATAGTTACGAAAATCCTTATCCATAACAGTAAACCCCTAGATAGTTAGTTATTGTTTTAGGGTAAGTCTATAATTGTCAACTTGGTCAATATTTAAAGGTTTTTATAAACACTTGTTGATAAATCTTTACAATTCTGCGCCGAGCGGGTAGCCAAATCTAGAGGTAAGAGCGGTATTGTTTGGTTGCCCTTCCGGAAAACTAAGTTGATATTATAAGAATTGCTAAGAATTGCTAAGAATTACCAAAAAACTGGCCAAAATTTTGGCGAACGCTCTTTACAATTAAGTTAGAAAGGCAAGGAGGAGCAAGCCTAATGAAAACTTTTGTTGAGCGTTATCGGTCTTGGTTTAATTGGACAACCCTAGCCATGGTTGTTCTCGGTTTCTGGTTAAGTGCCAGTTTCGTCATCGATTTAATCATTATCCCCAGCTTATCCGTAGCTGGCATGATGACACAAAATGGCTTTGCCAGTGCCGGTTACTTGCTATTTGGCATTTTTAACCATCTGGAATTAGTTTGTGCGGCGATTGTGCTGTGTAGCTTTGTTGTCTTCCACCGCTATCATACCTTAATCCATCTCCCCGAACATCGATCGCTCCTATTCGCTGGTGTTCTCTTAGTAATCACCCTAATTTACACCTATTTTCTCACTCCCAATCTGAGTGCTATGGGTTTACTGGCTCCCGTTACCGCGTCGGGAATGTCGGGAGAAATGATGTCCTTGCAGATTGGTTACTGGTTTCTAGAAGTGGTTAAAGGTTTGATAGCTTTTACCCTGTTGCGCTGGTGTTGGCGAGATGCCTTTAAGTTAGCTTAGTTGTTGATTACAAGCGGGGTTCAACCCGCTTTTTTTAGTTCTAGTGGTATAAGCCGCCTATTGGATTCATGGACGAAGAGGCACCACAACTGGCGAATCCAAGAATAGAGGTGGTAAATTTTTTACACTTCATTTAGGCAGACTAGGGCCAAAAAGAATCAAGGAAATTTTTAAACCATACTTTCAGTGAGGACAAGGATTTTCTTCAGTAATGCCGATGGGGTAGGCGAATTGACAATTTCAGACACCGGCAAAGGAAAGATGGTTCTTCTCGTTTCTGTAGGGATAATTTTCTTTCCAGAAAGATAGTCTTCAAAGCCTTGCCTGGCAAGACTCCTACCAATGATAAGCACTGATTATCACACCAACTTCGAGGAGAGCCGAGGGATTCCATGATTGATAACGGACAACTTTGATAACTTGCTATCTAAGAATAAATCAGTTACAATTCTTGCAAATTAACTTCGTCTGTGAGGAAAGCTGGAAGTGTTGTTAAAAAAAGCCAAAAGAAACAGCCAGATGAGACACATATTTTCTGGAGGAATTTTCATTACCTCCTGTGTGGGGACGGCCATACTTTGCGATGGGGTGAAAGCCATTCCTTCCCCCTTAGACATTGACGCTGCTTCTATTCGGGTATCCCAGGAAAAAATTATCATTAATTCCCCCGTGGAATTAGAGAGGACAGACAGAATTCTGACAACCAATTCCTTCTCGACAACAGAGGGATTAGCCGACAGTAATCTGCCCTCATCCTTAGAAAATAAACTAGAGAAATCTTCCCTCGATACTCTAGCAACAGAAAAGACCGGGACAATTTCAACCCTAGAAGAATGGAAGGCGAATCTAGGGACAATGCAAGCGAGTCAGCTTTTCCCAGCAGGGGGTAATAACTCTCCAGAAGTCGAAAAATGGCAAGCACAAGCATCTACCCCCGTTGATACCAATGTTTCTCCCGAATTGCAGCGTTTACGTCAAGAGTTTCTGATTGAGGAACCGCAAACCCTTTCTGCGAAACTGGCGGAAGTTGTGGTTGCCCCTGGTGCCAGTATCTCTACTCCCATCGGTTTTGGAGCAAGTCTTGGGCAGATTTTCGGTGGTTTCGGTTTCCAGTCGAGAACCCGTTTCACCAATCAAGCAGATGGTGGGTTATCCCTAGGGGGCGGTTTGGGAGACCCCCAGAAAATTGTCGGTTTAGATGTAACTCTGGCGATTTTGAGCCTTTTTGATGATAATGCTGGACGGGGTAGTTTTAGCTTTAAAATTCACCGTTCTCTGCCAGAAGGTTTTGCTGTGGCCCTAGGATTTGAAAACGCTATTAACTGGGGTGGGACAGATGGCGGTAGCAGTATCTACGGGGTGGTGAGCAAATTTTTTCAGTTAACAGAAACAACGAAAGAACCCTTTAGCCAATTGACGCTCTCTTTGGGTGTTGGTGGTGGTCGTTTTCGCTCGGAAGGAGCCATTGAAGATGGGGTAAACTCGCTCGGTGTCTTTGCTAGTGCGGGTTTACGAATTGTTGAACCTGTCTCGGCCATTGTCGAATGGTCGGGTCAAGATTTAAACGCGGGTATTTCCCTGATTCCCTTCCAGAACATCCCCTTGACGGTTAACCTTGCCGGTGCTGATTTAACAGGCAATGCCGGGGACGGCGCTCGCTTCGTGATGAGTATCGGCTACAATTACTTTTTCCCCCGTTAGTCGGTTTTCACATTGTGTAACTTAGTTTTTTGAATGAGGATTAATACCATGTTGATGAAATGGTTGACTAATTGGCAAGTTTCCCTAGTGGCGGCGGTTTTGCTGACCAATGCCCTAGTCTCTCCTAGTATGGCGCAAACCGGCAACCAATCCGATGTCACCGGGCCGATTCTTTCCACCGGTGATTTTGCCGGTCAAACTATCCCCACCACCACCGTCACGGTGACGGGATTTCAGGGGGGAGAACCGGCTCAAATTTCTGTTAATCAAGCGGCGGCTTCTGTGAATACTCAGTTAGCTAATAATGGTTTAACCTCCCCCACGGGTACCCCGATTTCCCCAACCGTTCAGCAACCGATACTGAGCATCTTAACAGCAGATGCACAGGCGGGTAATAATATCACTGCTGTCACTGCCGCTCTTACCACTGTACCAGGCGCACCGCCTTTAAGTGTTATTCAAAACTTATTGGACGGCTTAAACGGATTAACCTCTGGTGGTGCGGTTAATCCAGCTAACTTGTTGGCGGCGGTGCAGACCTATAATGAGATGATTTTAGCCAGTAACGAAGCGTTTCTGGCAAGTCCTCCCGCAGAACTACGGGCAATTCAAGCATCCTTAGCTGCATTGGTGGAAGCCGCTCGCTAACCCGCATTTTCCCTGCTGACTTCACCATAGTCTCCTCGGATTAGAGGGCTGTGGTGAAGGCTCCACGGTGGGCGCGGTGGTTGGCTGTGAGGGGGTTAGAGAAGGGGTATTTCCTCCCCCTAAGGATTCTTGGAGCTTGTCTCGCAGTTTTTTGGCGGTATCGGAGTCAGGATTAATTTTGAGAGCTTGTTCGTAGGCGGCCAGCGCCTCTTGGTGGCGTTTCCAGTAGGTCAAGAGCAGACCTTTCCCGTACCAAGCTTGATAGAGTTGAGCATCGAGTTGCAAGGCTTTTTCATAGGCGGCATAGGCGAGGGCTAATTGTCCTAACCGCCACATTTTATTGCCTTGATTAAGCCAGTTTAGGGGATTAGTATCGTTCTTATTGGGAACTTCAAAAGCCTTGTATAATTCATCACCAATTTCTCGCAAAGATAAGGCATTGGGAGGCGAACTTTCGACATTTATCTGCCCTTGAATGCCAGACTGGGGTGCTAATTTCAAAAAAGTAGTGATGGGAATAGCGAGACTAAAGCCAATTGGCACGGGAACCTTTTCGATTTTTTCGGCTTCATTTTGTCCGTGAACTGCGATGACTCGTCCATTGATATCCAACACTGGACCGCCACTCATGCCCCCATAGGTGACACTGGTATAAACTATCTCATACCCCAACTCCGGGGGAAATATTTTCAGCAAGGGTGTAATGTCCTTGGGTAGCACTTTCCCCACATTGAACAATCGTTTCCGCTTGCCGATAAATTTCGGGTCGGGCCATCCAGAAGCAAAAATAAATTGTTCGTCAGCTACTTGATAGTTACCCAAGGTCGCCAATTGATAATTTTGGTCGCTCTGAAACTGCACGAGGGCTAGATCTACTCCTGGTAATTTTTTGATGCTATTGTAATCGAGCGGATATTGCTTGCCATCCCAGGTAATAATTTTTAGTTGATCGTAATAGAACTTGCAGGCATCTCTAGCATCTTTACAGATTACATGACTAGCAGTAAGAACAGTATAAACCCTTCCTTCTTTGGCAATAATTGATCCAGAGCCATTAGCAGTAATTTTCCCATTCGCCCCCTCTTCTTCTGAGGGGATTAAAACGGTAATCTTTTCAGCAGTTTTTTCTATCTGCTCAGTTGTTGATGCCTTAGCAATCTGAGGAGAAACCACAAACACCGCTATACTAACTAGGGCGGCGGAAATTTTCAAGAAATTGTTGCTCATCTGGTTTAAAAATACAGTTGAGTGGAATTTACCAGAGGGGTGTGGGAGCGGGATTCTTTTCTCTTGGGGTTGACGAGGATGGAGAAGGAAAATCTTCCGAGAAAGTGGGTTCTCTATGGGTGGGAAGCGATGGGGGTGACACTGCGGGCCGTTGCCGACTGGAAGCAGATGGAGAAGATGACCCCGATTTTAAAAAAGTCCCGATAGGAATCGCCCAACTTAATCGACTCATTTGTTCCCACAGTGCTGGTGAAGTCACTGTTCCATCAGCAAAAACGTAGGATTTACCCCAGAGAGGATAAGCATGAATCCCGTTAATACCAATAACTTTACCTTGCCGATTCAGCAGCGGTCCGCCACTCATGCCATTTTTAATCTTATTGGTATAGCCGATTTGGTAGCCCCCCGAAAAGGATTTATCACTCAAAAGCGACACTTTACCAACGGTGAAGGTAAAATCAAAGGGATAGCCGGCGGCGAAAACTTCATCTCCGATAGTGAGATCATCGACATTAGCCAAATCAGCAATAGAATAAACTTGGCTACTGCGAAAAGAAACTAAGCCTAAATCATAATTATTCAAGCGAACTGTTCTGACCAACTCACCCCGATGTATCTTGCCGTCAGGGGTTTGTATTTGCCAAACCCGAGAGCGATACCGCCCTAAAACATGGTCATTCGTGAGGACTTTGTAGGAAGAACCCTGCTTTTCAACTAAAATGCCCGAACCCCAGCCTTGCCCTGATAACACTTTAACGGTAATTGCTCTGGCTAACTGAAGCAGCTGTTGTTCTGAAAGTTGTTGAGAGCTATAGGCATTGGCCCGGTTAGGTTCCAGAGCGGGAGCATAGCTTGGGACAGCAAGCAAAGGTGTGGACAGTCCCAATAATAAACCGCCCACACCAGCCAAAATTCTTTTTATCGCCCGACTCACTTGATTACTACGCTCCTATCTATAGAACTAGAAAAGTTTACCAAACAGCGGGCGTTGGGTTTCCTTGCGTCAACCCAACCTACCTTATCTATAGAACTAGAAAAGTTCACCAAGCAGAACCGCCTGATGGTTTTTGGGGCGACTGTTCGGGGGAAGTCCCCGGCGCCGGAGAAGAGGACGAACCCGTAGCGGGATTTGTTTCCACGGGAACGCTTTCTAGGAATTTGCTGAAATCGATAGTGGCAGAATCCGATGAGCTTTCAAACAAAGGACTGCTGCTGGCTCCTTGCCGGAGGCCAAATAACTGCGCAAGTTTTTGCCTCGCATCATCTCCTCTCTTGAGGGTAAATAATAGGTTAGCACTATTAGCCCGTTCTCGCCCACTACTGGAGACATAGATGACTGGTTCACCATTCAGATAGCCCGTGTTAATATTACCAATTCCGCCTGGTCGAGAGTTCAGGCTATTGAATCTTCCAGTTACTTCTTCACACCGTCGCATGGGAGTGTAACCGGAACCACTAAAATAATCAGAAGACCAACGAATCACCGCTCTGTATTCATTAGGGCCGGATTGGACAAAAGTTGTGGGAACTCCCACATGGGGACCCGTCACTGGCACAAGACACTCGAATCTGGTTTGAGCTTGGCTCGGTGATTGTAAGGTCAAGGCAGCTCCTACACCAATCAGAGCAATGGTCAGAGTTTTTGTCAAAGTTTGTAGTTTCATTGTTCTTATCCTAATCCTGCAAAGGGACTCCGTTGTACACTTCAAAGGTAGCTTTTATTTTTCCGCAAAACAAACAAAAGCAAGGCCTTTGCAACAATTCTTATTTTTTGGGATTACCCTTTCTTCAAACTCCTTTAAGAGAGCAATCAGATGAGTTCGTTTACCCCAAAGCAGACCAAACTTCTAACTTACTGACCACGCGACGAATCACCTCATCGGTAAACTCACTCATGGTCATTTGTCCCCCTAAATCGGGGGTTTTTTTGCCCTCGTGAATAGTTTCAAAGACACTTTCATAAATTGCCCGAGAAGCTTTGCGCGCCTCGCTAGTTTCGATATAACCTAACAAAGCTGCCGAGGCTAAAATCATCGCCATGGGATTAGCGATATTTTTGCCCTCTAAAGCCGGGGCCGTGCCGTGGGGAGCTTCTGCCATAATAGTTTTAACCGCTAGGGTCTCCTCATCAAATCCCAAAACTAAACTTTCGGCCCCGGCAATACTGCCATAGAGTTGCAAGACAAAATCGGATAATAAATCGCCATCGCGATTAAGTGCTGGAATCACCAAAGCTTCGCCGTCGGTTTGTAAAAGTAGGGCAAAAGTTGCATCAATTAACAGGGGTTGATAACGCACTTCCGGATGTCTTTGGGCTGCTGCGTCTAATTCCTCTTTAAACATCCCTTCGTAGGTGGCACTAACGGTGAATTTTGGGCCGCCAAATACCCGCGCCCCGGTTTTTTTGGCCTGTTGAAAGGTAAACTCGGCCACAGCGCGACTGGTAGCCCTAGAAATGCGCGAGGTGCGATAGGCAATTTCATCGCCGGTGGCGGTGGTTTCTCGCCATTCTTTGGCCCCGTAGGCATCATCAACGGCCATGCGGACAATGGCAATGGGAGAATTAACGCCCCCAATCGGACGAATACCGGGGATACGGCGACCGATGCGGAGAATTACCTGAGAATTCATTGCTTCTCTTAAAATAGCGTTAGGACTGCCCACATCTCCTTTAATTTCTGGGGTAATAGTGGCAGCTTTGAGAGCTAATCCGGTTTTTAGAGTCGCTTCGGCGGCCTCGTGAACCACTTGATTGTTACTCTGGCGACGCTGGGCTAAACTAAGATCAAAATCGGCAAAGTTAAGCGGTTGACGAATTATCGAGGGTTGTAATACTCTCAGGGCTTCTAGTAATAGTTCTTCTCCAGTTTGGTCGCCGTGCATGACCACAATGGTGGGGATATTTTCCGTCATAATTTTTGAGTTTTAATAAAAATTTTCGAGTATATGTTAATGCTTAATTGGCTGGTTAATTGGCTAAAAAAGATACTTTTTACCTTAATTAATTCTGTAATTTTATCAATCTTGCAGAAAAAAATATATAATACCAAGTCTGGTTATTGAAAACTGATTATTTATTCTCCCTTTTGCATAAGTGCCTCTTGCATGAGTGCCTCTTGCCTTAAACCCTAATTAATATTATGCCCGATCGCTAATTAAATTAGCAATCGGGCAGTGGTGAGAATTAATGGCTCTCCCAGGTTTGGTGGGTAAAATGTATTCTAAGATACATTGCTCCTAGCGAGGGGGTGGAACGAACCACAAAGACACAAAGGACACAAAGATCGATCGATCATATTGTAAGTTAAACTCATCACACAGAACCTAGAAGAGCCAATTAATTAACCCAAGATTTAGAGAGCTTGTTCAACTTCGGCAATTTCGGGAATCTCTTCCCGGAGACGACGTTCGATGCCCATTTTTAGGGTCATGGTGGAACTGGGACAGGAACCGCAAGCGCCTTGAAGACGCACTTTGACGACTGGCCCGTCGATTTCGACTAATTCCACGTTACCACCATCGGACATCAGGTAGGGGCGCATTTCATCTAAGACTTTTTCGACGTTATCGGGAGTCAGTGTTAAAGACATAATCAGCCTCTGGTCAGAGATTTATGAGAGTGTAGTTACTTCAATCCTAACGCTTTTTGGGCGGGGATAACCCTTAAGATTCTAAAAGCTGTAGATTGATAAAAGTGAATTCTGTGGTGGATTTTTCGCCACCGACATCGATTGCGTTAATCACTTGACAGGAGGGTAAATAATAATTACCGATTTTTTCGTAGGTTTCCTTAAAGTCACGTTTTCCCTTTAATTCATCGGTTTTAGCATTGCGGAAAATGGCATTATAGCGAATAGAAATATAACCTTCTCCCGTATCGAGACTTTCCTCGGTATTAATAGTAAAAGCCATCGGTCCCATGACTCGACTGACTTGACAGATTTCCTGGCCGCGGACCTTATAATTAGATCCCATCGCATCGCCGGTGACAAGAATTTCTACCGCACCGGTGGGATCATCTTGCCCGAAATTAAACTGGTTTTTGCCGTGGGAAGCCTCAAAATTGCCTCTTTTACGGTGAGTAACGATGTCGCGCATTTGATTATAAATACTTTCTTGCACTTTCTCGTCATCAATGCCCGTTACTTCCACACTATAATCGGCATTAACTTGAATTTTGCCCGTATGGACTTCCTCTCCTTGGGTGAGGATAATATCAGCAGTGTAACCGGGGAATCCTTCATCCCAAGTGTAACGGTTTTCGTAGGCGGAGCGGAAAATATCTCGGGCGTTCGTCGTGGCTACAGTCATAATCGCTTTACTTGTGTTGATAACTCCATTTATATCATTGTCGCTGATTTTTTCGGCTCTGGCCGAGATTTCTAGAAAACTAGATGAATTTGACAACTTAGGGAAAAGTCGGCTCTCCCAGCTTTGGTGGGTAAAATGTATTCTAAGATACATTTCTCAAGAGCGAGGGGGTGGAACGAACCACAAAGACACAAAGGACACAAAGATCGATCGATCCTATGTCAATTAAACTTATCACACAGAACCTAGAAGAGCCAAAAGTCAGTTAGAATGGGTCAATGACCCGTCCCTTGCTCGATTGCCATAAATCTAAATAAGCAAAAAATAAACATGAGCAATTATGACAAAATTAAGTCCAAAAGTTACCGCAATTATTCGTTCTGGTGAACAACAAGGATATGTAGGTGAATGCGTGGAAATTTCGATTGTCACCCAGGGAAATACCTTAGATGAGGTGGTTAATAATCTCCAAGAAGCCATTTTACTGCATTTAGAGGGAGAAGACCCCAGGGAGTTCGGTCTAGTTGCCCAACCTTTTCTACAGATTATATTTGAGTTACAGCCAGAATATGCCTAAGCTGAAACAACTATCCGGCAAAGACATTATGCTGTTCTTAATTTAAATTGCTTGTTGAGACGAGGTAAGAGGCAACCCCCCTCCGACATTGGGGTAGGGTTGATTCATGAATCAACCCTACTATTAATCAACCCTACTATTAATCAACCCTACTATTAATCAACCCTACCAACATCGGGGGGGTTTAAGGATAGGCGGTTAAGATACGTCTTAGCTGATCAAAAAATCGGGCTAAAATAGAAAAAACTCACCCTCAGCGATCACGGCGATGGCAGAAGAAACGGCGAAAATCAAGCTTTATCGGAAAACCTATCAACTTCCCCAACTAAATCGCCCCGATTTATTGGTTTTGCAGGATCAGATTCAAGAAAGACAGCAACTGATTAAAACTGGAAAACGGGTCCGCAATACATGGTTAGGATTGAGGAAAAAAGAAGAACCCCTCAATTTCGAGGAAACTTTTCAAGAATTGGAAAGATTAGTCGGGGACTATAACCAGTTAATCGGATTTCTCACCGACCATAAGGATGAATACCGACGGTTTTTCCAGTCACTGACCGAGGAAATCAAGGAGGCAGTGGCGGTTAAATGCCAGAAATTGGCAGAAACAGAGCGAAAACGCCAATCTTTGGAGAATAGCATCGGCTCGGCCGACCTGCGAGATACCCTGAGACTACAGAAACAGCAGATTTTCCGCACCGTGATTCTTGTTGGTCGCGCCAGCTTGCTTATGCTCAAGAAAATCGACTTAATCAGCGAAAGTATCCAGAAATTAGCCGAAGATCAGGATACACAAAAACAGGTTTTCTCGAAAATGATCGGCGAGTTGAACGGGTACAAACAAGTGTATCAGTTGCAGCTGGAGTTAGATAATCTGGAAAAAGAAGCGATCGAAATGGCCAAAGTAGCCATTAATCTAGAACAATACCTAAAACCAATTATCGGGCAGTTTCAAGGCTTAATCGATCGAGTAGTGACCATTGACGGGGAACTTTCCCGCAGTGTCAGCGAAGTGGAATCCCTCGTCCAGAACATTCTTAGTTCCGAATCGGCCGTATCTTTCCGCAAAAACGAGAATCTATCGGCTAGTTTGCTCAATTTCCTCGTCACCAGCGAAGAAAAGCGCGGCCGTTTAGCGATCGCATTAGAGCGAGCCGAGCAGGAAGGATGGCAATGGACAGACGTGGAAATCCCCGACGAGGAAATCGAACTGGAAACCGCCATTCAACGCATCAACAACCATGTAATCGAGAGAGTTGGGAATTTTACCACCTCCGTCGTCGGTGATTCTCCTATTCCTCCCCCTTCCCAACCAAAGACACCCCTAGACAATAAAACTCCTTCTTCTCCATCAGATTGGATGATTCCATCTAAATCTGCTCAACCAGAGACACCCCTAGACAATAAAACTCCATTTACCGAAAACCTACCCAATGGGATAACACTAGAGATGGTGAACTTACCAGCAGGTCAATTTCTCATGGGATCTCCTGACAGTGATCCCGATGCTAGGGATTGGGAAAAGCCTCAACACCAAGTTAAAGTCAACAGTTTTGCGATTGGGAAATATCTGGTGACTCAGGCACAATATGAAGCGGTAATGGGAACCAATCCCTCTTATTTTAAAAACAATCCGCAAAATCCGGTAGAAATGGTTACTTGGAACGATGCTCAAGCCTTTTGTCAGAAATTGAGTCAAATAACCGGGAAAACCTATCGCCTCCCCACAGAAGCGGAATGGGAATATGCCTGTCGTGCGGGGACTACTACTCGCTATTATTTCGGTGATGATGCCAATCAGTTAGGAGATTACGCTTGGTATATCGGAAATCCTCAGCAGACAACTCATCCTGTGGGCCAGAAAAAGCCCAATGCTTGGGGACTGTATGACATGAGTGGCAATGTTTGGGAGTGGTGCGAAGACGATTGGCACGATAACTATATCGGAGCGCCAAAGGATGGATCTGCGTGGACTATCAATAATGATAATCGTTCTCATCCCAAGTGTCTGCGCGGCGGTTCTTGGAACATCAACCCTTATGACTGTCGTTCTGCCGACCGCGGCAGGAGCAACCCCGTCTACGTCAACGACGACGACGGTTTTCGGGTTGCGTGTGTCTCCCCAGGACTTTAACCCTTTGTTCTTTTGCTCTTTTGCCCTTTGTCTCCCGCCCTTAGGCGGGTCGATTTTTTTTTTGAGAAAAGAATGTTAAGATTTATTACAGATAAAGAGAGGTAAAGTCGTTGAGCGAACTATCAATTATCCAGAAGATGTACGATTTAATTAAATGGTATGTCCCAATCCTAACACGAATTCCCAAAACGCACAAATTTACCCTAGGAGAAAGACTGATCAATAACTTGTATAGTGTACTAGAGGAACTCATTCTGATTAAATACGAGCGAGAAAAATTAGATAGATTGGTAGCTCTCAACGCTCGACTGGACGTTATCCGTTATCAAACCCGACTCCTATGGGATTTTTCTCCGCTTTCTCCAGAAAGATACGAATATGTGAGTAAATTGATAGAAGAAATTGGTCAAGAGCTAGGTGGCTGGATCAAACAGCAAAAAAATAAACGGACACCAACGAAATGAAGCGATACGGCAACCTCTACACGGATATTATCAACTTCCAAAATCTCACCCTAGCGGCCAATAAAGCGCAGAAAGGAAAAAGATTTAAAGAGAATGTTTTAGAATTTAATTATAATCGAGAGCGAGAATTAATTATTTTAGAGCAAGAATTACGAGATAAAACCTACCAGCACGGAAACTATAAGACTTTTTATATTCGAGAGCCAAAAATCCGCATGATCTCGGCTGCACCCTATAGAGATAGAGTCGTTCATCACGCCTTATGTAATATAATCAATCCAATTTTCGAGCGGACTTTTATTAATAATTCCTATGCCAATCGAGTGGGATTCGGTACTCATAAAGCTTTAAGAAAGTTTATTCAATACTCCCGAACTAGCCGCTATGTTTTGCAGTGCGACATCGAGAAATATTTTCCCAGTATCGATCACGAAATTCTTAAAATAATGATCGAAAAAAAAATCAAATGTCGCGATACCCTCTGGCTAATCGAAAGCATCATCGACAACAGTAACGAACAGATTCCAGTTAACCATTGTTTTGATGATGAGGATTTGCTAACCTCTATATCTAGAAGAAAAGGTTTGCCGATGGGAAATTTAACCAGCCAGTTTTTTGCCAATATTTTTCTGAACGGACTAGATCATTTTGTTAAAGAAAACCTCAAAGTCAACAAATATTTACGCTACGTCGATGATTTTAGCTTATTTTCCGATGATCGAGAGTTTCTCTGCTACGCTCGACAGGAAATCGAGAAGTATTTAGCTTCAATAAAGCTAAGAATCCATTCCGTTAAGAGTCAACTATTCGAGACAAAAATCGGAGCTACTTTTGTTGGATTTCGAGTATTTCCCGACCGCGTGAAGGTAAAAAATGATAATCTACATCGAGGAAGAAGAAGAATTAAGCGACTCAAACAAGAGCTGGCAAATGGTACGATCACGCTCGAAGAGATGTCTCGTTCTTTACAAAGTTGGTTCGCACATCTTCAACACGGTGATACACGACAGTTAAGAGAAAAGCTATTTGATTCTCTCATCTCGATGAGAAATTAAAGAAGGAGTAGAACAATTTCGACTGCGCGGCGGTTCTTGGAACAACAACCCTAATAACTGTCGTTCTGCCAACCGCAACAGGAACAACCCCGACAACGACAACAACAACAACGGTTTTCGGGTTGCGTGTGTCTCCCCAGTACTTTCCCTCACCAGAGTCGGTGCATGAGAATGTATCGAGCGAGTAAGGAAAAGTCCAGTTCTATTCCCGCGATGCTGGCGACAGTATCCGAACATTGCCACGAAATCGGTTAGCTTGGTAGGAGATATCCGAACAGTTAACCGATTTCGGATATTTTTGGTGTTGAGGTTTCAGTGCCTCTGTCGTCTCTCTTTTGATACTAAATCCGTTGAGTATAGGCTACATATCAGGACAGGCACTCATGCAAGAGGCAAAAGGGGCGTTGCTGATTTGATATCTGAATCTTCTTTTCTGGTATTTTTAAAACCTAGAGCCAAACTAACTTTTGCCCGGGAACCTGCACATTTGGCATTCATACCTTGATTCAGCAACGCCGACACAGCTAGTCTCTCTGCTATAGTACAAAAGTAGTTTAGCATGATACGCTATCTAACCTTATTGCGATCGCGTTGAACTTTTCCTATTCCCCTTGAGTTGCTTGTCTAACCTGTTCGATCTCTAATTCTAAAGCTTGTGCTATCTGTTCAAAGTTCAATCCTAATGCCAATAAACGAGGAATAGAGGCTAATTTTGCCGCTAATTCGCCTTCTTGTCGGCCTTCCTCTCTACCTTCCTCTCTACCTTCCTCTCTACCTTCTTCTAAAGCTTCCTGATACACTTTAGTTTGTTTTAAATCACTTAAACTAAACATCGCTTCTATCTCCTTTCTACTGACTTGGGGTAACTTATAAACCAAGATTGTCTCTATCAATTCTAAAAGTTCTTGCTGTTGTTTGACTTACGGTGGCACACCATAAATCATCCTCTTGCCAAACAATAACTTTAATATTCATCTTTAACTTTTTTTGTCCTTATATGTCGAAGTAATGATCGATATCAATCGGGAACCATTCCCCATCTAATACCTGTTCGAGGGAGAAAGGAGGCTCTAGAGGAATCGCGTCGCGAGTGACTGCTTTCGCTTGTATTAAAGTTTTCCGAGCGTTCGAGTAGGCTTTTTGAAAATAATCCCGCGCGTGGTTGGTGAGAGTGGTGGTTTCTAGCCACTCTCCTAGTTGAGTTCGGAAACTGGCGATTTCTCCTACCCAGTGACAGACGTTGCGTTCTCGCTCCCGTTCCGATTTGTGATAAGCTAACTTAAACAGGTGTTCGATAAGTCGGGTTAATAAACTTTCTACAGCCCGTCTGTCACTTTTCCCCATGCACTCCACTTCCTCGATCAGATTTTCCCAGTCCACCTCATCAAACTTTTTTAGCTTTAAAAGTTCGGCGGTTTTTGAAGCCCAGAGAACAAAATCCTGATCGTATAAGGCTTTCATTGATAAAGCTGTTTCTACTGCCATAGTTTCGTTCCAACTGCTCATAAAACTATGTCTTCAGCTTAACTTGACTGGCGCAAACCTTTTTAACTTTTTTGTCTTTTACTAAGCATTGTAACTCGATCTCATCAGACGTTATACAATAAGTCTTGTCCCTCGATCGCATTGTCCCATGACTACCCCCTTCACTGCCGCAGAAATTGCCTCAGAAGGCATCAAACCCGAAGAATACGAAGAAATAGTCAAAAGACTGGGAAGACACCCCAACAAAGCCGAATTAGGAATGTTTGGCGTGATGTGGTCGGAACACTGCTGTTATAAAAACTCCCGGCCGCTGCTCAAACAATTCCCCACTACTGGCGAAAAAATTCTTGTCGGACCGGGGGAAAATGCCGGAGTAGTGGATTTAGGCGATGGATTGCGATTAGCCTTTAAAATCGAGTCCCATAATCATCCTTCTGCGGTGGAACCGTTCCAAGGTGCCGCTACTGGAGTCGGAGGCATCCTGCGGGATATTTTTACCATGGGGGCCCGGCCCATTGCTATCCTCAACTCCCTCCGTTTTGGTAACTTGCAAGATGCCCGCAATCGTCGCATTTTTGCCGGAGTCGTGGAAGGAATAAGTCATTATGGCAATAGTGTCGGCGTTCCCACGGTGGGCGGTGAGATATACTTCGATAATGCCTACAATGGCAATCCCCTCGTTAATGCCATGGCTTTAGGGCTAATGGAAACCGAGGAAATCGTTAAATCTGGGGCAAAAGGCCTGGGAAACCCGGTTTTATACGTTGGTTCTACCACCGGCCGCGACGGTATGGGAGGAGCGAGTTTTGCCAGTGCCGAATTAACCGATAAATCTATGGATGACCGGCCCGCAGTGCAAGTGGGCGACCCTTTTCTGGAAAAATCCCTGATAGAAGCTTGTTTAGAGGCATTTAAGACCGGCGCGGTGGTGGCGGCCCAGGATATGGGGGCCGCCGGGATCACCTGTTCTACCTCCGAGATGGCGGCCAAGGGAGGGGTGGGAATTGAATTAGATCTCGATAAAATCCCCGTCCGGGAAACTGGGATGGTCCCCTACGAATATCTGCTGTCGGAATCCCAAGAAAGAATGTTATTTGTGGCAGCATCGGGACGAGAAGGCGAATTAATCGAGATTTTCCATCGTTGGGGACTTCAGGCTGTGGTCGCTGGCCAGGTAATTGCAGAACCGATCGTCCGTATATTATTTAAAGGGGAAATTGCCGCCGAAATTCCTGCCACGGCCCTAGCGGATAATACTCCGATTTATCATCGGGAATTACTGGCAGAACCGCCGGAATACGCCCAAAAAGCTCAATTATGGGAAGATGCCACTATTCCTATTCCCGAATCCCATAACGAGATTTTATTAAAACTGCTCGATAGTCCCTCGATTGCCTCAAAACGCTGGGTTTATCGTCAATATGACCATCAAGTCCAGAATAACACCGTTATTCTTCCCGGGGGGGCCGATGCGGCCGTGATTCGCGTGCGTCCTCTGGGTGCTAATCCCGCCAATTCTCGGCGAGGTGTAGCGGCGACTACAGATTGTAATCCGCGATACGTTTATCTTGATCCCTATAACGGAGCTAAGTTGGCCGTGGCCGAAGCGGCCAGAAACCTTAGCTGTGTTGGGGCCGACCCCATTGCTGTCACGGATAATCTCAATTTCGGAAGTCCAGAGAATTCAATCGGTTATTGGCAATTAGCCACTGCTTGTCAGGGTATTGCCGAAGCTTGTCGGGAAATGAATACACCAGTAACTGGGGGTAATGTCTCTTTGTACAACGAAACCGTTGATGCAGCTGGCAGCCCCCAGTCTATTTATCCCACTCCCGTGATTGGGATGGTGGGATTAGTGCCGGATATCGGGCAAATTTGCGGCCAAGGTTGGCAAAAAGCGGGGGATTTAATCTATATTTTGGGTTTTTCCTTGCCAACTATCGGCGCATCGGAATATTTAGCCGTTATTCACGGTTTGGTGACGGGAAAACCGCCAGTAATTGATTTTGAATTAGAAAGAAAGGTACAAGCGGCCTGTCGTCGGGGAATTCGCGCCGGTTGGGTGAAATCTGCCCACGATTGCGCCGAGGGAGGTTTAGCCACTGCTCTGGCAGAATGCTCTATTAGTGGGCAGTTAGGGGCGGAAATTGACCTTTCTTGGCAGCATCAGGGCCGTTTTGACGCGGTGTTATTCGGAGAGTTAGCTAGTTGCATTATTGTCTCCGTTTCCCCCGAAAATCGGCAAGATTGGGAAGAATATCTAAAGACACAATTGGGAGACTATTGGCAAATAACCGGCAAAGTTAGCGAAAAAAGCGATAATCTTCTGATTTTTGACCGGGATAAACAACCGGCGATCGATGTTAGTCTAGAAACTATACAGCAAGTTTGGTCAAAAGCGATCGAAAGAAGGCTGTAATCTTGAGGCCGTCAGCTAGATAAGATGGCCGATTATATCGGTAAATAAAGGCTGATAGCTGATCAATAAATCGTTAAAAGAAGATTAAGATCGGTTAAGATTTTGTTACCAAAGTATTCTGCAGCCCCAACCCTCCCATGTCTAGCCATCTCGACTCATATCTATCCCTGAACCGTATCGATAAGCCTGAAGAAGCCTGTGGAGTTTTTGGACTCTATGCCCCCGAGGAAGAAGTAGCAAAACTGACCTATTTTGGACTCTATGCCCTGCAACACCGAGGACAGGAATCGGCAGGTATTGCCACCTACGACGGGGAAACGGTGCATTGTTACAAAGAAATGGGCTTAGTTTCCCAAGTTTTTAGCGAAACTGTCCTTAAAACCTTGCCCGGTACTCACGCCGTCGGTCATACTCGTTACTCTACCACCGGTTCTAGCCGTCGCGCCAATGCCCAACCTGCTGTGATCGAAACCCGTTTGGGTAAACTTTCCTTAGCACATAACGGCAATTTAGTCAATACTTTTGAGTTAAGAAATGTATTAGAAAAGCGCGGTTGTGATTTCGTCACCACCACCGACTCGGAAATGATCGCCGTCGCTATCGGTCAGGAGGTGGATAGTGGCAAGGATTGGATACAAGCGGCGATCGATGCCTTTAGCTATTGTAGCGGGGCTTATAGCCTTGTTATCGGCACACCGACGGGAATTATCGGGGCGCGGGATCCCAATGGTGTCAGACCGTTAGTAATTGGGGTTTTGCAAGAAGAAGGCAATCCCTCCCGTTATGTTTTGGCTTCGGAAACCTGCGGATTAGATATTATTGGGGCCGATTATCTGCGGGATGTGCAGCCGGGGGAATTAGTTTGGATTAGTGAAGATGGCTTATCTTCGGTGGATTGGGCCATGAAACCGGAGAAAAAATTATGCGTTTTCGAGATGATTTATTTTGCCCGTCCCGATAGCATTGTTCACGAGGAATCTTTATATACTTATCGGGTACGTTTGGGGGAACAATTAGCCAAAGAGTCGCCGGTAGAAGCAGATATGGTGATGGGAGTTCCCGATTCGGGTATTCCGGCTGCGATCGGATTTTCGCGCATTTCTGATATTCCCTACGCGGAAGGATTGATTAAAAATCGTTATGTGGGACGAACTTTTATTCAACCAACCCAACACATGAGAGAGTCGGGAATTAAGATGAAATTGAATCCTTTAAAGGATGTTTTACAGGGGAAAAGAGTTATTATTGTTGATGATTCGATCGTGCGGGGAACCACTAGCCGGAAATTAGTTAAAGCTTTACGCGATGCTGGAGCAAGAGAAGTTCACATGAGAATATCTTCGCCTCCGGTGACTCATCCCTGTTTTTATGGCATTGATACGGACAATCAAGAGCAGTTAATTGCGGCAACTAAATCGGTGGCGGAAATTCAGGCACAAATCGGGGTGGAGAGTTTAGCTTATCTCAGTCAAGATGGAATGTTAACAGCAACGAAGGAAGATCCGAAAACCTTCTGTACTGCCTGTTTTAATGGCGATTATCCGATTCCTGTACCTGATAATGTTAAGCGATCGAAGTTGATCTTAGAAAAAGTTAAATAAGGGTTGCTGAATAAATCTAAAAACCTTGCTGGGTAAGGTTTTTAGGCTTTTTTTCCCTCGAAAAGTGCCGACCATTGGAGTGATTGGAGGGAAAATTCCGGGACTTTTTCCATGAAAATTAGGTAATTGACCACCTGAAAATGGGTAAAACCCCACACCCCACACCCTGTCCCCACGAAAAACTTTTTGCCGCAAACCCTAGATAACCTCAAGGCTAAATCCTCTGAAAACAATCGGCAATTTCTTGGGGGGTTAAAAGAGAATTAGGATAACCAGAAAGTTGTCCTAATTTTTGTGCTAATAAAACTGCTTGGGGTGGAGTTAGATAGGTTTTGGCTAAGAGATCGGTTTGATGATAAGCTTGCCGGATTGGGGCATCTAAAAGGATAGTTCCTTGACCCATAATAATTACTCTTTCGGCGTATTCTGGCATTAAATAGAGATGATGGGTGATCACAATCACGGTTTTGCCCATCTGGTGTAATTGACGACTCACCTCTAAAATTGCCTTAGCCCCTTGGTAATCTTGGCCGGTGGTGGGTTCATCGAAAACAACTATACGCGGTTCCATGGCTAAAATTGCCGCAATCACTACCCGCGCTCGATCGCCTTTCGGTAAGGAGAGAGGATGATAGGAGCGATATTCTAGCAATCCCATGGCTTCTAGACTTGCTTCCGTGCGTTGGGTGACGATTTCTGGAGAATAACCGAGATTAGTCAGGGCAAATGATACTTCTTTCTCGACAGTGGTGTTAAAAATCTGATTATCGGGATTTTGGGCTACATAACCGATCGATCGGGCTAAATCACTAACAGAAAAGCTATTGATAGAACGTCCATCAATCATAACTTGACCGGTGGTCGCCGAGAGAAGATTGAGAAAATGCTTGACTAAAGTGCTTTTTCCCGCGCCATTTTGACCGATAATCAGCAGATATTCCCCTTCAGCAATATCGAGGGACACATCCCGCAAAGCGGTAGTACCATCAGGATAGGTATGGCAGAGATTTTTTACCCTCAGTAGGGGGTTTAAGGGGTCAGAAACCGATGATAAGGGAGGGTGTGGGGTAAGATGATGATAAAAGGATTTAAGCTCGTTTAAACGGGCAAAACTGCGGTCTAGGGTGACAGGAATGGACTCGACCGCCCCGATTTTTTGATTGATCAAGGCAAAAGTAGTGGCCACTTGCGGGGGACGCAGGGCATTTTCCTGTAAACGTTGTACTTGGGAGTAGATCTCTGCTGGGGTTCCCATGGCTTCGATCGCACCCTCCCGTAATAGTACCAGGCGATCGGCATATTCGGCCATTTCCTCGGCCGCGTGGGAGACCATCACAATCGTGACACCGAGATGGCGATTTAATTCCTTAATGGTGGCGAAAACTTCCTGAGATCCCACCGGATCCAGTTGGGAGGTGGGTTCATCGAGAATTAACAAAGCGGGCTGAACTGCGAGAGCAGCGGCGATCGCTAATCGTTGTTTTTGTCCTCCTGATAATTCCCCTGGCGATTTTTTTTCCATTCCCTCTAACCGGACTGCCGCTAAAACTTTGGGAATACGCGCTTTAATTTCCTCTCGCGGTAGCCGTAAATTTTCTAGGGTAAAAGCGATTTCATTTTCTATGGAAGTGGCTAAAAGTTGCGTTTCGGGATCTTCAAATACTGCCCCCACATAGCGGGCCAAGGTGCTAACGGGATGGGTTAAAGTATCTAAACCGGCTACCGTTGCATAACCAAAAAAACGCCCTCCGTAGAATTGGGGGACAATACCGTTAAGAGTTAAACAGAGAGTAGTTTTTCCCGCACCTGTGGGCCCGATAATACCTAAAAATTCTCCTCGATGAATTGCTAAAGAGATATTTTTAAGCACTAGATTGGAGGATTCGGGATAAATATAGGAAACTTTCTCTAATTGGGCGATGATTTCCATTATCGGTGGGGAATAGAAGACGAGAGAGGGGTAGATAGGGAGATATTTTTCAGGGAAATGCGAGTTAGGGACGCTTCTATTTTCCGCTATTTCGATCGATGAACTCGATTATCACACAGGTGGCCCACTACTCTGTGATTTATCCTGCAATTGTACCAGTTACTCCTCGCCCACTCGCAGAAAAACTTAATATTTTCACTCTTGACAAATTTGCTGTAAGGTGCTAACAAAATCGGGGTAGGAAATGCCGGCCGCTTCAGCGCGATGGATAGTGGTGGGTTGACGGGAATTGAGGGCAGCGATCGCTAGACTCATGGCAATGCGATGATCGGTAAAACTGTCCACTTCCGTGCCGAATAGGCCCGTACCGCCGGTAATCTCTAAACCATCGGGTAATTCCCTTACTTTTGCCCCTAGGCGATCGAGTTGGGTGGCCATCACCGTCAGGCGATCGCTTTCTTTCACCCGTAATTCCTCAGCATCCTTGATAATTGTCGTTCCTTGGGCAAAAACCGCCGCTACTGCCAAAATCGGAATTTCATCGATCAGACGGGGTATAATCTCACCGGCGATCGTGGTTGCCTGTAGTTGACTGGATTTCACTCGCAGATCCGCCACTGGTTCCCCCGTCACCACCCGTTGATTTTCGAGGGTGATATCTGCCCCCATTGCCTGTAAAACCTGTAAAACTCCGGTTCTAGTCGGGTTTATTCCCACATTTTCGATTAATAACTCGGAATTAGGCACGATTGCCCCCGCTACCAACCAAAAGGCCGCCGAACTGATATCCCCGGGTACAATCACCGTTTGTCCAGTTAAAGTGGGATAACCCGTCACCGTGACGCTATTAGTCTCCCCATCCACCTCAATATTTGCCCCAAAAGCGCGCAGCATCCGTTCACTGTGATCGCGAGATAAAGCGGGTTCCGTGATCGTGGTTTTCCCCTCCGTTAACAGTCCTGCGAGGAGAAGACAGGATTTCACCTGTGCAGAAGCAACGGGAGAATAGTAGTGGATCGGTTGCAGAGATTCCCCAGAAACGGCCAAAGGAGCCAAAGAATTGGCTTTTCTGCCCCAAATTTGCGCCCCCATTTCCTTGAGGGGTTTCACCACCCTGGACATGGGACGCGATCGCAGGGAAGCATCACCGGTAACGACAAAAAAACGGTCCTGATGACCCGCCAATAATCCTAACATCAAGCGGATCGTCGTGCCGGAATTGCCCGCGTCGAGGATTTCTAAAGGTTCCTCAAGATTGCCTAAACCCCTACCTTTGACGATTACTTTCTCGCTGTTGAGTTGGGAAATTTCCACACCCATGGCACGAAAACAACTAGCGGTACTGCGGGGATCTTCGCCTAATAATAACCCATGAATAACGGTTTCTCCTTCGGCGATCGCTCCTAACATCAGGGAGCGATGGGATATGGATTTATCGCCGGGGATAGTGATTTTTCCGCGTAATCCCGTGATTTTGGCTGGATCGATGACTAAATCTTGATGGGATTGAAGGGGGTTAAGGGTGACAATAGACATGATCGTTAGGCAGATGAAGACAAGCTCGATCTATTTTCCCCCTTTACCTCGTCCTTTCCTTGTCAAGTTATGTAAAGAATATTAAGCTAGAAGCATTCAGTCATCAGTTTTTTGTTATGCCCACTACTGCCCAAGAAGTTTATAATCAAGTGGTTTGTCACTTATCATCCGGGGAACGTTTGCGATTGGCCACAATCATTCTCAATGAACTTGTCGGACAACAACAACCATCGCTAGATCAAAGTGATACCTGGACTGAGGAGGATCAGATCGATCTTGTCAATTTTTCCCTAAACTATGCGGCCAAAACTTGCTCTGATGTGGAGGGGATTTAATTGGTGACGTTTTCTTCTGGAGATGTGGTGACAGTTGATTTTCCCGGTGTGACAGGAATTAAGCGCCGTCCTGCTGTGGTTTTGTCATCAGAGACTTACCACTCTCTTCGACCTGATGTAATAGTTGGACTGATCACAACTCAGTCAAAAGTTCTAGGAATTACTGATTATGCGCTTCAGGATTGGGTCTCGGCCGGGTTACGGGTCGCTTCGATATTTCGTTGTTTTATCGTAACTTTGCCACCATCTGCAAATTTAGCTGTGATTGGACATTTATCAGAGCGTGACTGGCAGGGAATCAAGGCTCGTGTTAGAATTTCCCTCGCAAGTTTAGATGAAACAAAACCATAGAGGCAAGTCGCCTCATCTAACCCACCCGACAACTTAAATTTATGTCTCGTCGTCAACTGTTGAGTTTTTTAAGCGTAGTAATTCTGGCATTTTTTGCCCTTATTCCCGATGCTAACGCTTTAGGTGGTTCCCAACCCCCTTTAAATCAACCGGCACCCGATTTTAGCCTACCGACTAACACGGGAGAAGGAAATATTTCCCTATCGGACTATCGGGGTAAATGGGTAGTTTTGTATTTTTATCCCAAGGATTTTACCCCCGGCTGTACCCTAGAAGCGCGGCGTTTTCAGCAGGATTTGCCAAAATATATGGCTAAAAATACGCAAGTTTTAGGGGTAAGTGCCGATGATGTCGATTCTCATGCGGAATTTTGTGACTCGGAGGGGTTAAAATTTCCCTTACTGGCAGATACTACCGGAGATGTTAGTAAAGCTTATGGTTCTTGGATGGGTTATGTTTCCCTGCGTCATACCTATCTTATCGATCCCGATGGGATTTTAAAAGAGATTTATTTAGGGGTAAATCCTGCCATTCACAGTGCCGAAGTTTTAGCACGTTTAGAGGAATTACAGGCGAGTTCTTGAGATAATTGGTCTTGAATCTAGAAATTATCTTGATAAAAGCTATCTGCAGCCGATGAGATAAAAAAAATCCCGACCACGATTTTTTCATCGGTGGGGGATATAGACTAACAACCTTAACCGAGATAATCAGGACTAATTGCAATTATCGTCCTTGTCACCCTTACAGTCACGGTTTTGTAAAATTAGCGGCGAAGAGGAACGGTCAAAATGGTTATCTTGACTATTAACCGCTAAAGTGTGAGGAAGAGAACCCAACAGCAAGGAGACCACAACAAACAAGGTTAATGAGATTTTCATGGCTTTTACTCCCTTAGACACCATCAGGTAATTGACCTATTTTTACCATAGGGCTTTTTCTCTCGGATGTCAGTCCCATTGCCAAGAGGGAAAAAGGGGTTAACATGGAAAAAAAGGGAATATAAGTAGAACAAAGTAGAACCGGATGAAACCACAGGGATGGGACGAGTTTCTTAAACATCTAGCTAGAGAATACGGTGTTCAGGGTAAATTAAAGGAGATTTTTTTGGTTCGTTTTGCCTACGAAAATTGGCGCAAACCAGATGAGGAAATTTGGGAAATGGCCGAGGCCGCCAGCCATGAAACCTATAAAAAACAAATGACTAAAATCTATAGCTATTTCTCGGCAGATAAAGATAATGGCTGTCCGGAACTAGAATTAGGTAGTAAAGGGCCGGGTAAGTTCCAAATCCTCCGAGAATGGTTCAAAGATATCAAATATCCTGAATGGAGAAATCAACCCGTCCCGATACTAGCAGAAAAATCAGTTATAGATAGTTATATTAGCCGCCCTCCCGTCGAAAGCGACTGTTATCAAGAAATTAATCGTCCGGGGTCACTCATTCGCATTAAATCCCCCGAAAAGACTGGTAAAACTTCTCTCCTTAAACATCTGCTCGCTCAGGCAGATAGTTGGGGACATAGCACAGTTTATATTAATTGTCAAGTGGCAGAAAAGGCGATGTTTGCCAGTTTAGACCGATTTTGTCGCTGGTTTTCGGCAAATGTTAGCCGAGAATTGGGTTTAAAGCCGCAATTAGATGAATATTGGGATGAGGAACTATTTGGCAGTTTAATCAGTTGTCAAACCTATTTTCAGTCCTATCTTTTGGAACAGATTAACGGGCCGCTCTTTTTGGCCCTAGATAATTTAGACAGAATTTTCGAGTATCCGGACATCGCTAGGGATTTTCTGCCGCTTTTGCGCTGTTGGCACGAAGAAGCTAATAATTTGGAAATCTGGCAGAATTTGCGGTTAGCGATTGCTAATTCCACGGAAATCTATATTCAATTGGACGCTAATCAATCTCCCTTTAATGTCGGTCGTGCGATTAAATTACCCGGTTTTAGCCTCGAACAACTGGAAAACTTGGCTAGTAGCTACGGATTGCCCAAAAATGAGGATAATCAGCGTTTTCTTAGGGATTTAATTGCTCTAGTTGCTGGTCATCCCTATCTTAGCCGTTTGGCCTTGGAAGCGCAGGTGCGCGGGGAAAAAAATATTCTCCCTAATGCTGCTACCCAAGGGGGAATTTATGCGGCACACCTGCGTCATCACTGGGATAATCTGCAAAAACAGCCGGAATTATTGACAGCGATGGGGGAAGTGGTTAATTCTCCCGATAAGGGAGCGCGATTAGAACCGATTACTGCCTATAAACTGGAAAGTATGGGTTTAATTCAGTTAAAAGGCGACCTAGCCCAGCCTAGCTGTCAATTATATCAGCTTTACTTCCGAGAGGAACAGACCGGCAGCGATCTCTAGTAGATAATTATACTAAATCCGTTGAGTACAGGCTACATATCAGGACAGGCACTCATGCAAAGGGGAATAAATAATCAGTTTTTAATAACCGGATTTAGTATCACATTTGCAGAAATATCGACAATCAGCAATTATTAGTGACTCTTAAATTATTACAAATATATCAGCAGCCGCGTGTAAGCATCCCACCGAAAAGCTCATGCGCTCCGGGGTTTGGGTAGGGTTGATTCATGAATCAACCCTACTATGAATCAACCCTACTATGAATCAACCCTACTATGAATCAACCCTACTATGAATCAACCCTACTATGAATCAACCCTACTATGAATCAACCCTACTATGAATCAACCCTAGGAGTTTGGGGGGTTCTACCCCCCAAAAGCTTGGATTGAGTAATAAAATCGGAAGTAACGATCAATTTTGGCAGATAGTTTCCCTTTAAAAATCCCAACTTAGTAGATTTACAAAAATGAGATGCACCCGCTCAAAGATTGCTCAACTTGCTAAAGATTGTAGTTCGGAAGTGCCATAAACTCTCACGATTTTGTCTTGGCAGGCCGTGGCGATATAATTACCATCGGGACTAAAACAAACCGCATAGATTTTCTGAGGATGGGGAATAGAAATAATCGCTTTTCCTGCTTTTAAATCCCATAATTTTAAGCTTTTATCATCACCACCACTGGCTAATAGTTGATTATTAGGACTAACACTAACTGAATTGATATGATCACTATGTTCGCTGAGAGTTTTTACCTCTGTACCTCTTTGAATATCCCAGATTTTAATGGTTTTGTCTTTGCTGCCACTGGCTAAAAATTTGTTATTACTGCCGAAATCTACAGATAAAATACCTCCAAACCAATCGGAATGACCTTTTAAGGTAATACTGCTTTTTTCTCCCAGATTCCAGATAATTACCGTTTTGTCATTTTCGCCGCCACCACTGGCTAAAAGTTGACCATTTTGACTAAATTTAACTGTTAGAACTTTATCGCTATGACCTTGTAAAGTAGAAAGAATTTCTCCAGTTTTTACTGACCATATTTTCACCGTTTTATCTTCACTACCACTAGCAATAATTTCCCCATCGGGATGAACAGCTACTGCTGTAACTTTATCTTGGTGTCCCGTTAAGGTAGAGATTAGTTCTTTAGTTTCCAGTGACCAAATTCTTACGGTTTTATCATCTCCTCCACTAACCAAATATCCTTGACAGGGACTAAAAGCAACAGAGTTAACTCCCTGATCCCACCAACCAGCTTTTTCATGTCCTTGTAAACTAAATTTTTGATTCTTTTGCCAATCCCAAACAATAATAGTTAACTCGTTATCTCCACTAGCCAAAAATTGACCATCTTGGGAAAAAGTTAGACATTTAACCTCACCTTCATGGCCTTCTAAAGATTTAAAAGATACTAAACGATTAAACATAGTGAAGACATTAGTTAATCAGTATTTTTCGGCATTACCCGATGTTGGTTGTTCTGTAGGGGACTAAGCCATCCCTGAGATAACCTTTGAGAAATCTCCGCTGACCACAAGCACGGGGAAGCTATTCTTCCGTAATTATAACTAATTACAGCGTTTCTCGTCAAGGAGATGCAGCTAATCTAAGGATAGGCGATTAAAATAGGTCTTAGCTTATAAGTACCCGTTGACAATCATAGTAATAGGGTGGGTGAGGGGACAATAATCGAAAAAATTGCCCGATAAATTAAGTATTGGCTGTAACCTAGCCAAAAAAGGCTGCCATTTAGGATCGCTATAGGGTAAGATTAACTATTAGGGTGGAGTTTATTGCCGATTTTAATCTTGTCCTAACCGCGCAAAATTGACAATTGAATCTGTAATTTTAAAAATATCTATCCCGTCAATCTCATCTAACCACAAATGCTTAAAATTTTAGTTGATGGTACACCGATAAGACAAAATCCTAGTGGAATTGGATTATATGCTTATCACCTGATTGCCGAATTAGCTAAATTACAAAACCAAGAAAACTTTTCCCTGTCCCTCTGTTTTCAACCATCGGTAAAAAACTGGCTGCGGGGTAATCTTTCTATACCAGAAAAACTGCAATCCTATCCAGAGGTTAAATGTTTACCAATTCCCGTCAGTCTTAGCAATATCTTAACCCGATTTCCTAATCCTCTAATTCCCTATCTAGAAAACTTTCTTGATTCTCCCGATATTCTCCACGGATTGGATCATGTGGTGTATCCTTGTCGTCAGAGTCGTCAAGTTATGACTATTCATGATGTTACTTTTATAAAATATCCTGAGTTTGTCACGGGGATTGTCAAAACCTACACCCAACGCATTAAACAATCTCTACAATGGACAGATTTAGTTATTGCTAACTCCGCAAGTACCAAACGAGATATTATTGAATATTTAGATGTGAACCCAGAGAAAATTTTTGTTACTCCCCTTGCAAGTCGTTATTATTCCCTCCCCAATCCTCCCTCATCTCTAACTATCACTAAACCCTATTTACTCTTTGTTAGTACCCTAGAACCACGAAAAAATATTATTAATCTTATCACCGCTTTTAACTATCTCAAGGACAGGTATAAATTAGACCATAATCTGATTCTGATTGGCAAAAAAGGATGGAAGTATCAACCAATTTTTGAGAAAATATCTCAGTCTCCCTTTCGAGATAGTATCCAACATCTTGATTATCTTGCCGATGACTTAGTTGCAGATTATTATCAAAAAGCCGATGTTTTTATCTATCCTTCCTTTTATGAAGGTTTTGGATTACCAGTTTTAGAAGCGATGACTTTAGGTTGTCCCGTGGTAACTGCTAATACTGCATCCTTACCCGAAGTCACTGGGGATTCGGCCATATTAATTAATCCCGATAATCCCCTAGAAATTGCTGCGGCAATCTATCAGGTGATTAGTGATACCTCTCTCCGTCAAGAATTAATCACTAAAGGAAAAAAACAAGCAGCAAAATTCTCTTGGCAAAAAACTGCACAAGCTACTATAAAAGCTTATCGTTCTCTTTTATAATAACTAGCCAATATCTATGAATAGGAATCATCAATTATTAATCAATCTCGCTTTTCTAGGTACTAAATATACTGGGTTGACTACCTATACTAAAAATCTCATTCCCCAATTAGCTAACTTAAATCCTACCCTAATCACTTCTAATAGTTACCCAGATTTTAACACCTATCCTGTGTCGGCAAACCTCACCCAGGAACAGGGAACTAAAGGCAATATTAAGCGCTTAATTTGGACAGAAACCCAACTCTATCAAACCTATCAACAATTGAAGTCTTCCCTGCTATTTACCCCCATTCCCGAAGCACCTATTTATGGAAATTGCCGCTATATTGTCACAGTTCATGATTTAATTCCCCTGCGATTTCCGAAATTTTCTCCCCTAACTTTTTATAATAAATACTATTTACCCCAAGTCCTGAAAAAAGCCACACATATTATCGCTGTTTCCCAAGCAACGGCCGCCGATATTAATAAGTTTTTTAACATACCTCTTGACAAAATAACCGTGATTCTTTCTGGATATGATTCTGATAATTTTCGTCCTCTAAATCTGGCGACTCGTCCCTATTTTCTCTATCTTGGTCGTTATGATCCTCATAAAAATCTCGCTCGTTTAATTACTGCTTTTTCCCAAATCGATCCCGAATATCAATTATTAATTGTCGGTCAATTTGACCCCCGTTTTACGCCGGCTCTACAGCAACAGGTAGAAGCATTATCAATCTCTCAAAGAGTGCAATTTTTAAACTATGTTTCCTATGAAGAATTGCCGCAACTTTTAAACCAAGCAACTGCTTTAATTTATCCCTCCCTTTGGGAAGGTTTCGGATTACCTGTACTAGAAGCGATCGCCTGTGGAACTCCTGTAATTACTTCTAATCTTTCCTCTCTCCCGGAAGTCACAGGAGAGGCGGCAATTTTAATTAATCCCTATAGTATTGATGAGATGAGAGAGGCAATGCAGCAAATCGCTACCGATGAACAATTACGCCTAAAATTAAAGTCCCTCAGTCGTCAACGCGCCGAGCTTTTTAGTTGGGAAAAAACTGGTCAAGAAACCGCCACAATTCTGCAAAGTTTTCTCTAAAAATGGTGATAAAAAAACTTATCAATCATTTTAGGATGAGTTATACTAAATCCGTTGAGTAACGCACAGAAAACGGGTTTCTCCGAGAAACCCGTTTTCTACTCATGCAAAAGGCAACAGGGGGAATAAATAATCAGTTTTTAATAACCGGATTTAGCATCAACTCGTAGTAGGTGGATTCATGAATCCACCTACCTGGGGTGGGGGAGATTGAGTGTTACTTCCTATATATTACTATACCATTCTTCGGGAATTTGAGCGACTTTTTCTTGGCCAGTAGGCTGATGAATAGGTTTTCCTAAAGGACGAATTTTGAGATTTCCTTGCAAATAAGCGGCGATTCTTTCCCTGGCAATTTTCACATATTCTGCTTCTTTTTCACTCCCCATCACTCGACGATTGTGCATAATACTAGCAATCAGAGAAGTTCCAACCCCGGCAAAAGGATCAAAAACCCAATCCCCCTCATTTGTCAAGGCTAAAACACATCTTTCTACTAATTCGATTGGATATTGACAAGGATGGATAGTTTTCTCTGGATGATTAGATTTAACGTTAGGAATATCCCATAGTAACTCATCCCATTCTTGTGCTAAAAACTCCCAAACATCGCTGGGATTTTTCCCTAAAGGATTACCAGAGGGTTTACCGATATTTTTACCTTTAAAATGGCGCTTACCAGGGTATTTAGCGGGGATTCTCACCGGATCAAGATTAAAGATATATTTATCGGTTTTTGTCAACCATAAAATAGTTTCATATCTGCCAGAAAATCTTTTAGAGGTATGTAATCCATGGCCAAAATGCCAGACAATTCTATTTCTTAAAAAGAAACCCATTTGTTTAAATAGCTGATAATAAAAAATATCTAAAGGATAAACTTCTCCCTCTTGAACGAAATTTCCCACCTGCCAGCAAATACTGCCATTATCTTGCAAGATTCTAGGGAATTCTCGCATAATTTTGGTTTGGGTTTCCAGATAAGTATCCAAAGAGATTTTTTTTTCGTAGTCTTTTCCTAAATTGTAGGGAGGAGAAGTAATAATCAAGCTCACAGAATTATCTGGTATAGTCTTGATAAAATTATTGGTATCTCCTTGATAAAGAATTATTTCGGCATCAGGTTGATAAAAGTCTCGCACTGATTTTGATTGAGAAAATAAGGGCAATTGATTCATAGAAAATTTAGCAGAGAAGAGCCACTTTTAATTAGGTTTTGCGGCAAAAAGTTTTTCCTGGGGGCAGGGTGTGCGGTGTGGGGTGTGGGGTTTTACCCATTTTACATCCAATATTCAAGAGAGCCAGTTTTTTCAAACAATTAATGTCATCTGTAGCCAGCAAAGATATAACAAGAATTCTACTTTTTTAGATAAAAATCGGGAAGAAAGTTTTAACTTTTTTCTATTCTTCCCTTAACTCAGATTAGCTCAAACCAGAAACGCACTCGCCTAATTCCACTGTAAAAGGTTGCCAAGGACGAGGATCAATTACTTTTGTCGGTAAGGCATGGGATGTTAATAATTCTTGAAAAGATTCGGGACTACCCTCGGCACTTAACACCGCCATCAATAAACCTTTAAACTCGATATCACCACCGGCAGCCGTAGAAATAATATATTCGGGCCGCAAGCGTTGACAGACTGCCAAGGCGCTTTCTTGTCCTTTGATTACCGGTCCGAGGAAAGGTATTTTTAAGTCAATCAAAGGAGTGATAATCACGGAGATTTTACCGAGAGAATCGAGGCTAGGAGAATGATAACCGTGGGGTTCGTAGTAGATACTCTGATTTGTCGCTAATTCCTTGATAACATAACCATTTTCCACCAGAGTCGGCCCGACTGGAGAACCGGGGACGGCAGTAATTTCGATCGCATTGTCAAAGATATAACTAGAGCCGTGGGTTAAAGAAATGCGATGGGTATAATTAAGCGCTCGAACTACTTTCTCGGCATTTGGAGAAGCTACCACGGGAATTTGGCGATCAAGTACCTGTAAAGTAGGAGGATGGGCGTGATCTTCCAAACCTTGGGAGAGAAGAATCAGATCGATATTTTGGGGAATGGCATGATTAGCGGTTTTTTTGCCCTCAAATAGCCAAGTTAAATTACCAAAAGTCAGGGAACCTACCAACCAAGGGTCGAGAAGCAGGCGTTTTCCCCCGATTTCGATTAACCAAGAATTACTATCAAGCCAAGTTAACTGCATATAAGCCGAGGAATAATGGAGATTTTCTTAATTTAATTTAACATTAGCATTAACTTTTCTGCGCTTGGGGGTTTTTCAGTCATCAGTGAAAACACAGCACTGTTAATGCCATTTATAGCAGTTATCTTAATGGTGAGGTAGGAAGTCTCTGGTTTTAGGGAACGGGCAACAGTAGCCAGTCGTCAGGGGGTGATACCAAATTAGGTTACACTTCATCTTGAGGAGAAACGCTGTCACACTCCTCACTCAATGCCGGTCACTGAAAACCCAAATCTGATCACTGATTACTGATTACTGATCACTGATCACTGATTAGTCAAGGCTTAAGAAATAGGGAAAGTTTAGCTATCTTAGGGAAAGTAGGCGCTAAAAGGGGAGGAAGAACGCATCAGCCGAGACTGAATTTCTATGACTAAACGTACCTTCGGTGTTATCGGACTAGCTGTCATGGGAGAAAATCTCGCTCTCAATGTGGAGAGTCGGGGTTTTCCCATCGCTGTTTACAATCGCACCGCCAGCAAAACTCAAGAATTTATGGAAACTCGCGCCGTCGGCAAAGATGTCAAGGCGGCCTATAGTTTAGAAGAATTCGTCCAAATTTTAGAGCGTCCCCGCAAAATTCTGGTCATGGTAAAAGCTGGCCCGCCGGTGGATGCCGTGATTGAACAATTAAAACCCCTTCTCGAAGAAGGAGATATGATTATCGATGGCGGTAACTCCCTCTACGAGGACACGGAAAGACGCACCCGCGACCTAGAATCGACCACTAAACTGGGTTTTGTCGGGATGGGGGTCAGTGGTGGCGAAGAAGGCGCTCTGCACGGTCCTTCCCTGATGCCGGGGGGTACAGAGTTCGCCTATCGGGAATTAGAGCCGATTTTAACCAAAATTGCCGCCCAAGTCGATGATGGTCCCTGTGTCACTTATGTGGGGTCCGGGGGTGCAGGCCATTATGTGAAAATGGTTCACAATGGCATCGAGTACGGCGATATGCAGTTAATTGCGGAAGCCTACGATGTGCTGAAAAATGGTCTAGGACTAAGCAATCAGCAGTTACAGGAAACTTTCGCCGAGTGGAACCGCACCGATGAGCTTAATTCTTATTTAATTGAAATTACCGCCGATATCTTTAAGTGTGTTGACCCAGAAACCGGCCATCATCTGGTAGATTTAATCTTGGATTCGGCGGGACAAAAGGGAACAGGACGCTGGACAGTGTTAAGTTCCTTGGAGTTGGGGGTGCCAATTCCGACCATTTATGCTGCGGTTAATGCTCGCGTTATGTCCGCTTATAAGGATGAACGGGTGGCCGCCGCAAAAGAGTTACCCGGACCGGGAGAAACCTATCCGGGGGATGCGGCACTATTTGTGGATAAGGTGCGTGATGCTCTTTACTGCTCGAAAATGTGTTCCTATGCCCAGGGTATGGCTTTAATCGCTAAAGCTTCTCAGGAGTTTAACTATAATATCAGTCTGCCGGAATCGGCCCGCATCTGGAAGGGCGGCTGTATTATTCGGGCCGGTTTCTTGGATAAAATTCGCAAGGCTTTTGCGGAAAATCCGGGCCTGCCGAATTTGTTGTTAGCACCGGAATTTAAGCAAAGTATCCTCGATCGCCAAGAAGCATGGCGTGAGGTGTTAGTCTTGGCTAATAAGTTGGGAATTCCCGTCCCGGCTTTTAGTTCTTCTTTGGACTATTTTGATAGTTATCGTCGGGCCAATTTACCGCAAAATCTCACCCAAGCACAACGAGATTATTTTGGCGCTCATACCTATGAACGTACCGATAAACCCAGAGGTGAGTTTTTCCATACGGAATGGATGGCCTAAACGGCAAGGGACTTAAGAGCTTTTTCCCTCCTTTTCTTCGTGATCAAAGGGGGGATTTTTTGGCGATATTTTTCTGATTAAGAGTTATACTAAATCCGTTGAGTAATACTAAATCCGTTAAGTATATGCTACATATCAGGAGAGGCAAGAGGCAGAAGGCAAGAGGCAAAAGGGGGAATAAATAATCAGTTTTTAATAACCAGATTTAGTCTGATAGCAAATCAGTTTTTAATGGGATCATGGCTTTAAAAGTCAGACAGAGGAATAATTCCACAGGCTTGAATTTTGCTGAAAACGAGGTGAAGTTGCCACAATAACCAATTGCCAACTCTCCAGAAAGCCACGGAGTTTTGATGGTCAGCCACCTCGGCAGATGGATAACAAAGATTTTCCTCAAAAATCAACCAATGAACCGGTAAATGACCGAGGGGAGAATTCGGCTCTAATTGAAAGTTTAGTTGCTCATAATTGAGCCATTGACCTTCCTTCCGCCAACCTAGGCGATCGCCTAGTTTCTTTTGGGTTTCATAATCCACTAAACCACCGAGACTAGAGAAAATAGCCTGCTGAATACTAAACCCGAAATGACCATTACTATAATGCAGCCAAAGTTGATCAATTTTTTTCAGTTCCGAACAAGGTAATTGAGCAATATCTTGAGGATAAACCTCATTCCAGTAGGTCCTACCCAAAATTTTCAATAGTAGTTTAGTCGTTTGGCGATCGGCCGCTTGCCACTGTTGCTGTCTTAGCAAATCTTGTAATTGATTATAATCAAGATCCGCCGATTCTTGAGTTAAGATATTTGGGGAAGTCTGGGGATTTTTGGAAGTAGAAGATTTGTCAATATTGTTTTGAGTGAATTGAGAAACAACTATTGCCGGGGGATTTTTTGACCTAGTGTCTTTTTGACAAGCCTCTTGTTCTGCTAAATGATCAGATAATTTATTGATGGTTTTTTCTAGGGAAATAAATTGTGCTGACCATTCACTTTCAGTGAATAAGTAATCATTAAATTGATCAGAAGAAAAAGCATCTTTTAACCTTGCTTCTTTCTCGTAACCAGTCGCCAGAAAATTCAGCAAAAACTCAGAATTTATTGCTGAATCTGAGGTTTCTAACAGATCAGGCTGAGGTATAAAAATATTATCTACCAAATACTTAATTTCTCCAACTGTTGCATAAAATTCTTCATCCACCTTAATGACTTCTTCTATTAATAATTGAAAAGGAGCAAAATAGTCCTGTAAGTAGTTTTCAAAATTAATCGCATTTTGGGCAAGATCAGCAATTTCTTGGCGAACTCGTTGAGATTTGAGTTGATAATGATTTAATTCCTCATAAATTTTGAGTTCTTGAATAATTGCTTGCACAATTTTTTTCTGCTTTTGAGTATCCTCGGCTAATTTCTGAACTCCTTCCCCTAGTAATTTAGTTTTTCTCAACATCAAAAAAGATGTTTTTCCCAGTAGCAAAATTGCCCGAAAATTTTCCTGTTTTTCCAACTTGAGTTGATCGAGAATATTTTGATTATTATTATTTTTAATTTCTAACTTTATTCTCTCGTAGTCTAAGATTTTTAATTCTTGATATTTTTGGGAAAATAAAATTTTGAGATTGTCACTGAGTTGGAGTAAAAAACGATAATATCCGTCTTGATAGATTTCTAGTCCATTAATTAATAAATTATAGTCTTTAATTAATAACTGAGTCTCGATCAAGATTTCTTGTTGAGTAATTTTTTCTTTTCGTTTAATAATCTTACCAAAATAGTAATGGTAGCGAACTCCTTCTTGAATTAATTTCCGACGTTCCTTGATGATTTTCTGAAAATTTTTTAAGTATCTATTTTTAAAAACAGGAAGTTGATAGCTTTGCTCATAAATGGCAATTTTTTTATAGGTCATCAGATGTTGAGAGTTCCTATTTAGCATAGCTATCTTAGACCAAAAAATTCCTCATTACTTAGCAATAATCATTCGCTGCTCCCATCTCTTGCAAGAGGGAGCAATACCTAATTAAACATTTTCAACTTCAACAATAACTGGTTCATTTTCAATAACTGGTTCATTTTCAATAACTGGTTCATTTTCAATAACTGGTTCATTTTCAATAACTGGTTCATTTTCAATAACTGGTTCATTTTCAATAACAACTGTTTGAGGACTTTCAGGAGTTGGCTCAGTTACCGTTTCTTGCTGCTTTACTGTCTGTTCTTGATGGTCAGTCAAGTATTTTTTAGTTTTTAATTTCAGGTCATCAGTCAGAGGTAAAGCATCAATTTCAGACAAAAGTGTTTCCAGGGATTCTTGTTTACTTCGCTCGGCGTAAAAAGCATTCAGAACCGCTTCAATTCCGTACTGAGCAATCGCATCTCCTAGGACAGTAACCAACCCCATCGCTCCAATACCCAGAAAAACTACAAAGGGTTGTCCGAGGGTCAGAATTAGCACGATGACAGCAATAATAGCCGAAGCTAAATAAGTACCTGCCACTTTTTTGATAATGTTATCGAGTTCCATAAAAATCACCTCAAATTTCTAGCGAAGGATTAGTTTAATTCTAAAGCAAGGTTAATCTGTCTGTTGATCGCCGTCAAGTAAAGCTTGAAGAAAAGGTTCAAGACTTTTAGGACGATAATCGGAAAAAGCCTTTAATCGTTTTACCACACTGTGATGAACAGTGACAACTTTGGCATTGAAATATCGCCATTGCTCACCTCCCAAGGCCGACAATCCTTTAACAGTATTATCGAACTTGATGGTCGGGTCTAGTTTAATTGGGAATTCCTCAAATTCAGAGGTGGTTGAGTCAAACTCTAATCCCAATTTTTTGGCTTGATTAATCATCCATTGTAACGGGTAATCGGAAAGTCCTTGATATTCTTTTTTGCCACCACCTAGACAGGTATGTTCACCCACAAATAAAACTTCTTTGACAACTTGTTCGGGATTTTCTGGATTGGCTTTTATCGGAGTGGAAGGGAAGTTTTTCCGTTTTTCATCAATGGCAACAGCATGAAAAGCATTCTGGATAATCGGACTTAATTTTGTGTTACTAAATTCATATTTTTTATGATAAAACTTAGCCAGGGGAAACCAAGGAGTTAAATCAGGAATACCAAAATTGCCAACTGTATCCCAACAACCTAACATCTTAACTGGAATACGATCTTGAAAATCTTCCTTTTCTGTCTCAATTTTTTTAGCATTAGCGGCACGGAATTGTTGAGCTTTGGCACTATCGGAACTAACGGTGTGGTCTCGATATAGTTGATAAGCTAGGGGAATTTCTTTAATCTTAGAGCGTTTTAGGATTCCACATTTATCGATAAAACTAGCCAAACAACGAACGATATATGCGCCTCGACTAAAACCTAACAAATAAATTTCATCCTCGGTTGTGGGATTGTAGTTAAGGACAAGAAAACGATAGGCATCTTGAATCATTCGATCAAGGCCCCAGCCAAAAGTTTCATTCCCTAAACTTTTAATAAATTCGTTATCTTCGGGGGTGCCAGAACCTGACAAAAAGACGATTTGTGGGGTTTGATCCTCGGCAATATACTTAATAGATTCGGCGAATTTAACCACATTGGTGGGGTAAGCACTGGTAGAGTCTTCCCAAGAACCATCACAGCAAATAATTAACCGTTTTTTCTGGTTTGAATAAGTGAGGATATCCGGTTCAGAAATTGCAGTTTCAGTAATCTCCTCAATTTCATTTTTGGGAAGAGCAGCTTCTTCAGGGATTATAATTGATTCTGGATTCTCTTCCTGGGAAGGTTCTTGATTTTCAGCTTGAACAGCCTGTTCAACCACTTCGGTTTCTTCCAGGGAATTAAAAATTGCGTTGACCATTGTTATCCTTCTGGCATTCTTTCTAGCTTTACTGCTAGTCTGAATTTTTGATTTAGGGATCGAGGTCGGTTTAGAGGGAAGACTATCTAGTTGCCAGGTTGTCCCATAAAGAATACCATGATTGCTATAACTTGTTTGATCCTCGGCACTGCCATTGAGTGATAAATAAGTAACTAAGCCAAGGTCATCAACCCGGGGAGATTGATACATCGCTTTTTGGATTTCTTCTTGGCTACGCGCTTGATTCCAAAGAGAAAGTTCTGCAAGACAACCTTGCCAATAATGGGAGAGATTAACAGAGGCTCCCAAGATGATTTTTTCAACCCCCGTTAAGGCACGGTTATGACCGTTGCCACGATGCCAAATGATACCATTGCGATAGATCAGCATTCGGCCCGTGGTCGCATTTTTGACAAAAGCCCAATGAGTCCAATTATTATAATCTTTAAGCTTGACTTTTTTTTCAATTCGATCGAAACCTTCTTCATTACCCGCATCCCAAAAAATCGCAGGTTTAACGGAATCGCCCCAGGGCAAGGTAATATGTAGAACGCGGTTATTTTCCTGATTAACAGCTTCTAAAAGAGTGGTTTCTGTAGCTAAATTATTTTCCCCTTTTGCCCAAAATGTAATGGTAATACTCTGATCGATGTCAAGAAATCCGTGGGATAAATCAATATGATCATCAATGCCATTAAATTTTAGTACAGAGCGTTGTTCAGCCATTGGTTTTGTCATCGACTGGGGAAAAAGAGGGAATGCTACCGCCTAGCTTAACACATTTTAGTTATCTAGCGATATATATAAATAAATGTGTAAGTAGATGGGCGTAAAAAACTCTAAGATACCCCCGCCTGTCGGCACTCCCCTTATTAAGGGGGGCAGGGGGGATCGAGTGCAAAACCTATCTTCTATTTAATTGCAAACAGCTACTTAGGAGTCAACGACTAATATTCCAGAGCCGGCACTTGCTGGGGCCAGAAACTCAGAGTAGTTGACCCCAATCCCTATCGCCATCAATAGGCTTTGGTGGGATGCTCATGGCTGATTAACATCCCTCCCGGGGCCTGTTAACAGCAAACCCTAGGTACTTATTGTAACTCTGACCAAATTCCGCGGCATCGCTCTACAATTAGTCCCTGAAAAATTAATTGGGTTGCGGGATGAATCTCTACTTTATACAGAGCAAAAAGACCTGTTGGACTATTTAGATTCAACTCCCTTCGCGTTAGAGATAAAGCTTTTGTTCGGTGTATTTCCACCGCTTTTAGTAAGCCTGGATAACTAATATTACGCAGGGACAATTGACCATTTTTTGTGAGATAAATAGCATCATTCTGCAAGAGATATTCCAAGCTGATCAAACTAGCGTGGACATCCACATCTTTTTCTAAACCCCCTAAACGGTGAGCATCTAAACCAAAGCGAATGCAGAAATTAACAGCGACTAATTTTCCCGCTTCTTCGGCAGGTAAAGCACAATCGGCAAATTCAAAGCCTAAACTATCTGAGCGCCACTCCTCGACTCCGGCATAGGTATAGTTTTGAAACAGTTTATTTTTGAGTTTCAAGTCAAATCCCAACCCACTAGCATGACCCGCTTCATGGAATTGGGTATCGAGATGACGATAGCGTTCACCATTAATTTGATCCTCTAGGGGTCCTAATAGTAAATCGGCCGTTTCTGGCTCAAAAATTTTTCGGATACATTCGTAGCTAGAGCCAGAAAAGCGTCTTTTTTGCTCACTGGCATTATTTAAAGCTGGCCCTTGAACACTATTGGGAAAAGTCCACCTATGGGGAACGATAAAAGCCTCCCCCTTTTCACCTTTAATCGTGCCACAACTGGCAATTTCAGTAAAGGATAAATTTCTGGGAATCGGTTGTCTTAGACTGCCAAATTTTTCACGAGTTAAGCTTTCTAGTTGTTCGATAGAAGGTTGACTATTTTGGTGAATTTTTCCGTAAATCGCACTCAAAGTGAGTTGTCGTTCTCCCTGACGATTGATGCGATAGGGAGCAATCATCAGAAAATAACCATTTTTGCCGATAAAATTCAGATTAATGAAATCTTCTGATAAAATGCTCCAGTCGTTGGTTTCTAAAGCCTCTGCTGTTTTCCACAGCCACTGAGCCGGAATTTCACAGCTATCTGCTTCCTGTTGACGCAGTTTTTTCGCCGCAATCGCAATTTTATTTTGTTCGATATCTTGGACGATTTCTTGGAAGAACTGTTGTTGATTGACCAGAGTTTGATTCATTTTTTTGGTAGCTAAGTTGGTGTAATGGTTTAACGTTGTTTTTTGACCCGTCTCTCATCGGCTAAACTCTTAGCCATTTTAAGATTTTAGGGTCTTTGTCATAGCGATAGGTCAGTCCATCTTTCGCCGTAATTGATTTTCCCTGACTGGCTTTGTTTCTAATGCTACTGAGGGAATAGTCGCTTAATTCCTTCATTTGTGCATGGGAAAGTCCCTCTTCGACTTCTGTTAAGATTGTTGTCGTTGGCGATTCGGGGGGGGTTCCCCGGCAGAATTGATTTTAGGATTGACCTCGGTTTCCTGATTCGCTAAATCTTCGAGCCTATCTTGAGAATTATCGACAGAAATATTAATAATTTCTTTCACTTTTTGTCGGCGATATTCCTCCACTGTAAGCAGTTGCCAATGGGAATTACTAGAGAGTTCTAAAACCCATTGATGATAGTTAAAGAGACTTTCACGATGTCCGACACTAATAAAAGTTGTGTGAGTTTTCTGCAATTGCCGATATAAATTTTCCTCATTGTTTAAGTCCAAAGCACTTGTGGCTTCATCGAGGATAGTAAAACTGGGACGGGTAATTAAGACCCTGGCAAAAGCCAAACGTTGTTGTTCTCCCAGGGACAAAATGTTTTCCCAAGGCTCTTCTGTATCAAAGCTATCGACTCGATTTAGTAAATTTTGGAGATTGACTTCTTGCAAAACTTCCCTTAATTTTATCTCATTGGTTTCTTGATTGCGATTGGGATAAAGTAACTGTTCTCGCAAGGTTCCTAATATTATGTAGGGACGTTGGGGCAGAAACAATACTTCTTCTAGGGGGGGACGCACTAATCGGCCGGTTCCTGCATTCCATAAACCGGCGATAGCGCGTAGCAAAGAACTTTTACCCCGACCACTCGGACCGACAATTAATAAACCTTGTCCAGGCTGAACAGAAAGGGAGAGGTTTTCGACAATTACCTGTTCATAATCGGGAGTTTGCAAGGTGACATCTTCAAAGGAAAATTGGGTTTCTTCGATAGTTGTAATCGTGCTTAAATTTTCCGGTTGTTTAATGACTTCTTCTAAGGCTTGGGAAAATTGCGATAGACGTTCAACATAACTGCTAAATTGTGCCGAAGTGCCAAATTCACTAATTAATTCCGCCAGCGCCGTAGCAAACAAATTAGCCGCTAAACAGGCTTGCCCGACCTGTCCGAAACTAATGCCCTCACTATTGATATACAAGGGACCCAAAATGACAAAAGTAAATACTTGAATTGCCGCCTGATAGCCTCGACTAAAAATTTCTGTGCCTCTCTCCCAATCAATTTTACGTTTAGCGCTGTCTAAGAGTTTATTAAATCGCCGCTGAATAATATTTAATTCCTGATTTTCTCCCTCAAAGAAAGCGATCGACTCCGCATGATTACGAATATGAGTTAGAGCATAATTATAGTTAGCCTTAAGTTCTAATTCTTCTTGAGTAATTTTATTTAAAGCTTGGTTAAAATAGATAGCAATGACGTTACCGAGAATTGTCCAAACGACTAAAATAATGGCGACAGAGGAAGAAATTGACCAGAGAATCACTAAAAAAGTGATCATATCTAGGACATTTTCTAGGGCAACTGCAAAAAAGGAGAGAGCTTTACTGGTAATCGGCTCAATTTCCTGGGATAAACGCTGATCTGGGTTGTCGATATCGGATTTAAAATTAATTCTGTAATAGGCGCGATTATGCAAATATTTGTTGAGAATCCAGTCGTTGAGCCAAGCATACCAATCCAGGGCGATTCTTTTCCTGAGAAATTTAAGCAAGCCAACCAAAAGGGTGACAAAGAGCAGTCCAACCGCAAAAACTACCAAAGTTTTGACAAATTTATCAAAATCACTTTTTTCAAGAATGACATCAACTAAGTAATTACTAACAAAGCTATTGAAGGCATTTAATCCTACAACTCCTAGTATTACCCCGATTAGTAGGATGAGCATTGCCCAAGCTTGAATCACATCGGCAAAAGTCCTTCCCCCCGACTCGGTAGGATACCAATAGGGAGCAGCGATCAGCTTGACACTGTGCCAAAATTTGCTGACATCGGAGATAATATTAGTCGTCGATCGATCTTGAGGGACTTTGGCGGACATATAGCATTTATATTTGAGTTGTGGACATTTTGCCGGAATGATTTTAGATTTTGGCTGGATTGGCGGAGTTGATCCTGAGGTTGTCTGTGTGGGCTAGTTTCAGGAGAAACCCTCCCCTGTGTAGAAGGCAATTGGCGAAAATATAATGCTCCCCGACAATTTTAAGGTTATTGTGTTTGAGTTGTGTTAACATACCCCAGTCGCTTTATCTGTCAGTATAAAGAAATGGCTTTCTCATCGCCCTGCTAAGCTATTTGTAATTTAAATTGCCTGTTCAGATGAGGCAAGAGGCAAGAGGCAACAGGCAACAGTAAAGGGATTGGGGGAGATTCGGCTAATCTAAGAATAAGCGATTTAAATACATCTTAGCTTACTGCTTTTTTAACCCTCGTTATCTTACTACAAGTAACCGTTGTTTGGATAGCTAGAGCTAGTGAGCGCTTCTCAGACTACCACATATTACCGAATTTCGTTGACCATGACAAATTGTTTTCTGTGACAAGTTTTTTTTCTCTGTGATCTGTGATATGATTTCAGGGGACGAGGGTCGGCTATGCTCCTCCTGTGCTGCTTGCTACCCTTAGCTTCTTGTTTTGCTTTTCTCAACTTTGTCTTTCTGTCGCCTTTAACAGACTAACTCATGCCAGTAATGCCAGCCTTTGCTAATCAGAAAATAGAGTTTACAGATATACTATATATTCACTATTATGTCGGTGAACAAGTTAAACTTTTGCGTCAACGCTATTTTGGCAATGTTGTCTTTATTCATATTAATAAGACAGGTGGCAGAAGTATTGAGAAATCTCTAAATTTACCTTTTGAGCATAAAACTGCTTTAGAAAAAATTGACGAAATGGGCAAACAAAGGTGGGAGCGAGTATATAAATTTACAAGTGTTAGAAATCCTTGGGACAAAGTTATTTCTCACTTTCATTATCGTGTTGAAACCAATCAGACAAATTTAAGGACAAAACCAATAAAATTTAAAGAGTGGGTTAAGTTGACCTACGGGAATAAAGATCCTTTCTATTATGACAGCCCTAAAATGTTTATGCCTCAGTTGGATTGGATTACAGATCATGAAGGTAAAATTTTAGTAGATTTTATTTGCCGTTTTGAAAATCTTAATAACGACTTCAGTGTCCTATGTGAAAAACTTGGTAAAAATGCGACTTTACCTCATATTAATTCCTCAAAACATGGCAACTACCGTGAATATTACGATGATGATACTATTGAGATTATCGCAAAATCCTTTAGCAGAGATATAGAGAAATTTGGCTATAAATTTTGATATATTGGATTAACTAGGAAAACCGTTTGAAGATAAAATCAGATAGACTTCGTATTGTCGCTGCCAACAGAGTAACCCATGCCAATAATGAAAGCCCTTGCTAATCATAAAATCGTTATTACAGCTACATTTACCAGTGAACCAGTGGAGGATTCCCTGTCATATTGGCTCAAAAAAATAGGATTTCCTTATTCAATAGAATTTGCTCAGTACAATCAAGTCTTTCAAGAATTACTCAATCCTGCTAGTCTTTTAGCGACTAATCAAAATGGGGTTAATGTGATTCTGGTTAGGTTTGAAGACTGGGAAGGAAGTAAAAACAAGGCCGAATTGACCTTAGAGCAAACCCTTAGAGACTTTGGTAATGCCTTGAAAACGGCGACAATGCGCTCACCAATTCCCTATTTAGTCTGTGTCTGTCCCCCCTCTCCAACCCATGATACAACGTTCAATAGTTTACATGAGAAATTACAAGAACAATTAGACCGTGATCTCCAGAATATCCCTAGCATATATCTAATTAAAAGTCAAGCATTACTCAAGACTTATCCTGTACAAGAGTATTATGATCCTTATGGAGAAGAACTAGGAAATATTCCCTATACCTTGGCTTTTTTTGCGGCTTTGGGGACAATATTAGCGCGAAAAATCTTAGCCTTGATAAACTCTCCTTACAAAGTGATTGTCCTTGACTGCGACAATACATTATGGCATGGGGTTTGTGGAGAAGATGGAGTTAAGGGAGTGAAAATTGATGCTCCATTTCGAGCTTTACAAGAATTTATCATCGCACAGCAAGCAGCAGGAAAGTTAATCTGTTTATGTAGTAAGAATCAACCAGAGGATGTCTTTGCCGTTTTTGAAGGACATCCCGATATGTTGCTTAAGGAAAATCATTTAGTAAATTGGCGCATTAACTGGCAAGAAAAATCTCAGAATTTGCAGTCCTTAGCGGAGGAATTACAACTAGGATTAGATAGCTTTATTTTTATTGATGATAATCCGGTTGAGTGTGCGGAAGTTAGAGCAAACTGTCCAGAAGTTTTGACATTACAACTTCCTGAAAATTGCGATCATATTCCAAAATTTTTAGAACATATTTGGGCTTTTGATCAACTCAAAACCACTCAAGAAGACCGACAAAGAACTAATCTTTATCAACAGAATATTCAGCGTCAGAATTTACAAAAATATTCCCTTTCTTTTGAGGATTTTCTCGGCCAACTCAACTTAGAAATAGAGATTTCCCCGATGCAAACGGAGGAATTGACGCGAGTTGCCCAACTTACTCAACGTACTAACCAATTTAACTTAACAACTATCCGACGCTCAGAATCCCAAATTCAAAAACTTTGTGGTCTAGGGGAATTAGACTGTCGAGTGGTTAAAGTAAAAGATCGTTTTGGGGATTATGGTTTAGTTGGTTTGCTATTATTTACTGCTCAAGAAAAATCCCTGATTGTCGATACATTTTTGCTCAGTTGTCGAGTATTGGGTCGCGGTGTAGAACATAAAATGTTAGCTTATTTGGGTACAATTGCTCAACAAAAAGGGTTAGAACAACTCAAACTTATTTATAAACCTACCCCCAAAAATCAACCAATTTGGGATTTTTTAAGGACTGTTGGTCAAGAATTTCAGCAGGAAAAAGAGGAGAGATATTTATTTAATTTTCCTAGTTATATTGCGTCTAAAGTTAATTTCACTCCTCTCGGTGATGAACATAAAATAGCTACTAAAAATTCATCTAAAACAGTTAAGAGAATTATCCGATCAGAGTTTTTTGAAGAGATTGGAAATAACTTATATGATGCTCAACTAATTCTGCGAAAAATTAATTCTCAAAACCAGCGTCAACGGACTCAGTTAGACACAGAATTTATTGCTTCTCGTACTCCTCTAGAAAAAGTGATTGCTTCTCTATTCGCAGAAGTCCTTAAACTTGACAGAGTGGGGAGAGATGACGATTTTTTTGAGCTTGGTGGTGATTCAATTCGGGGAGCAATTCTAATTAATAAACTGCAAGCACAACTAAACGAAATTATTCACTTTATTGTTTTATTTGACAGAAAGACTGTTAAGGAATTAGCCAGATATATAGAGGAACATTATCCAAAAGCAGTTACCAAAATACTAGGTAAAGAAAGAACCGAAATTAACAACCTACCACAAGAGCGCATTGCTGAAGCTAAAGTGTTACAAATGCGCTCCCTAATTCCTGCTCTTAGCAGCCCAATAGATGATGACAATAGCAAAAATCCACCAGCTATATTTATCCTTTCTCCTTATCGTAGCGGTTCCACCTTACTCCGCGTTATCTTAGGAGGAAATCCACAGCTTTTTGCACCTCCAGAATTGGAACTACTAGGGTTTAATACCCTTGGGGAAAGAAAGGCGAAATTTTCTGGCCGTTACAACTTCTGGATGGAAGGAACAATTCGCACCATCATGGAAATTAAGGGGTGTAATGCTGAAAAAGCGATCGCAATTATGGAAGAATTAGAAGAGAAAAATCTGACTAGCAAACAGTTTTACCGTCTTCTACAGGGATGGTTGGGAGATAAAATCTTAGTGGATAAAACTCCATCCTATTCTCTAGATTTAGAAACTCTAAAACGAGCAGAAATAAATTTTGATAACCCTCTATATATTCATCTGGTGCGTCATCCTTTAGGAATGATTAACTCTTATGAAGAAGCTAAAATTGAGCAAATATTTCCCTATCAAAATCCTTTCAATAATCGAGAACTTGCCGAACTCGTTTGGCTGATTAGCCATCAAAATATCTGCGAATTTTTACAACAAGTTTCTCCCCAACGTCAGTATCAAGTTAAATTTGAAGACATCGTTAAGCAGCCACAAAAAACCCTAGAGAGTTTATGTCAGTTTTTAGGAGTAGAATTTAATCCTGATATGCTGCAACCCTACCAAGAGAAAAAGCAGCGCATGACTGACGGTATTTATGCCGAATCTAGAATGCTAGGAGATGTAAAATTTCATCAACATCAAAGCATTAATCCTAACACCATTGAGCAATGGAAAGATTACTACAACACTGACTTTTTAGGTAATGTAACTTGGCAACTAGCAGAGTCTTTTGGCTATCCGAAAAATAACAATAATATCCCCCAAATTAGTCGAGAAAATCCCGCCGAACCTCAGACTTTTCCAGTTTCTTTTGCTCAACAGAGACTATGGATTTTAGCGCAATTAGAACCAGACAGCCCTTTTTACAATATGTTTAAAGCGGTTCATCTTCAGGGACGTATAAATATAGAAATTTTAGAACGCAGCCTCAACGAAATTGTCCATCGTCACGAAATTCTACGCACTAATTTTAAGGAAGTAACAGAAACTCCAGTACAGGTAATTGCTCCCCGCGCAACTCTGAAAATTTCGGTTGTGGACCTACAAGGATTATCAGGACAAGAACAGTCACAACAATTACAACTTTTAGCAACTGAGGATCAATTACAACCTTTTGACCTGACTACGGGAATATTGCTAAGAGTCACCTTAGTGCAACTTAAATCAGAATCATCAGCTTTGTTATTGACCATGCACCACATTATTAGTGATGGTTGGTCAATGGGAGTATTGCTCAAAGAATTGTCAAGTTTATATCAAGGATTTTTGCTTGATGATGGTTCTGTTCTCTCAGAATTGCCGATTCAATATGCCGATTTTACAATTTGGCAACGGCAATGGTTACAAGGAGAAACTCAAGGTTTTATCACCATCCAAAACCAAATTAATTACTGGAAACAACAGTTAGCCGCAGCCCCTCCTTTGCTAGAATTACCTACGGACAGACCCCGTCCCTCTGTGCAAACTTTCCGAGGTGGATGTTTTTCCTTCCAGTTAGATGCCAAACTGACAGCATCTCTAAAAGAACTCAGCCACAAATCAGCAACTACCCTATTTATGACGTTGATGGCGGCTTATGTTACTCTATTATTCCGCTATAGTGGTCAAGATGATATTCTGGTAGGAACACCGATTGCTAATCGCAACTATCAAGAATTAGAAGGATTAATTGGCTTTTTTGTCAATACCCTAGTGATGCGAACTCGCTTAGAAGGTAATCCCAGTTTTGAAGAATTATTAAGACAAGTGCGTTCTGTTTGTACGAATGCTTATGCTAACCAAGACGTTCCTTTTGAGCAGATTATCGAAACTTTGCAAATAGAGCGCAGTCTTAGTCACAGTCCTTTGTTTCAGGTGATGTTTGTTTTACAAAATGTGGCAATGGAGGAATTAGAAAATCCTGAGTTAAAAATATCGCATCTACCTCTAGATAATGTTAACGCCAAGTTTGATATCACCTTACAAATGTGGGAAACAAATACAGAAGAAGGCAACTCTCTCCAAGGATTTTGGCAATATAATACAGATTTATTTGATCAAAACACAATTGCTCGCATGACTGGTCATTTTCAGACATTATTAGAGACAATTGTTACTAATCCGCAAGAGTCGGTAGGAACCTTGCCATTACTAACAAAAAAAGAGCGTTATCAACTGTTATTAGAATGGAATAATACTGATACACCATACAGTTATACTCAGTGTATTCATCAGTTATTTGAAGAGCAGGTAAAACGGACTCCTGATGCTGTAGCTGTAGTATTTAAAGGTGAAAAATTAACCTATAATGAGTTAAATCATCGAGCTAATCAGTTAGCGCATTATTTGCAATCTTTGGGAGTAAAACCTGATCAATTAGTGGGGATTTGTCTTGAGCGTTCTTTAGAGATGATTGTGGGGTTATTGGGGATATTAAAAGCGGGTGCTGCTTATGTTCCTCTTGACCCAGAATATCCGATTGAACGGTTAAGCTTCATGTTAGAAGATGCTCAATTATCAGTGCTGTTAACGCAACAAAAGCTAGGAGAAACTCTACCTCAACATCAAGCGCAGATTATTTATTTAGATACCGACTGGGAAAAAATTGCCGAAAACAGCCATTCCAATCTAGAAAACAGGGTCACTCCAGATAACTTAGCTTATGTTATTTACACTTCCGGTTCCACAGGTAAACCGAAAGGGGTGTTAGTCAATCACTCCAATGTCGTGCGATTATTTGCCGCTACAGATGCTTGGTATAATTTTAGTAGTCAAGATGTCTGGACTCTATTTCATTCCTACGCTTTTGACTTTTCGGTGTGGGAAATGTGGGGAGCTTTGTTATATGGTGGACGCTTGGTAGTTGTCCCCTACTTAATAACTCGTTCCCCCGAAGCATTTTATCAGCTATTATGTCAAGAAAAAGTAACAATTCTTAATCAAACTCCTACCGCTTTCCGTCAGTTAATTCAAGCTGAAGAATCCTTAAAAGGAAGTTTTCCCCCCTTATCAAGGGGGGTTAGGGGGGATCGTTCATCGACAACAGATAACGATTTAAGCTTACGTTTAGTTATTTTTGGAGGAGAAGCTTTAGAAATTAACAGCTTACAACCTTGGTTTCAGCGCCATGGCGACCAATGCCCCCAATTAGTTAATATGTACGGAATTACAGAAACTACCGTTCATGTCACCTATCGACCATTAAGTATGACCGACTTGGATAGTACAGCTAGTGTGATTGGTCGTCCCATTCCCGACTTACAAGTATATTTACTAGACCAACATTTACAACTTGTACCGGTTGGTGTACCTGGGGAGATGTATGTGGGGGGTGCAGGAGTAACAAAAGGTTATCTCAATCGTCCTGAATTAACAACAGAAAGGTTTATTTCTAGTCCTTTTGAGAAGGATGAAGTGATCCCCCCAACCCCCCTTAATAAGGGGGGCAATGAGCCGTCAAAATTATATAAAACGGGAGATTTAGCCCGTTATTTACCTAAGGGAGAATTAGAATATTTAGGACGCATTGATAATCAAGTTAAGATTCGGGGTTTTCGGATTGAGTTGGGGGAAATCGAAGCATTATTAGCATCTCATCCCCAGATTTGGGAAACAGTAGTAATAGTGAGGGATGATACAACAGGAGATAAGCGTCTTGTGGCCTACATTGTGCCACAATCGGAAAAAATAATTACCATTAACGAAATACGGCAATTTCTGAAAGCTAAATTACCCAGTTACATGATACCTAATGCTTTCGTTATTTTAGATGCCTTACCCCTTACTGCTAATGGAAAAATAGATCGTCGAGCTTTACCACCACCAGAATCTAGTAGTGAACCATCAGAAAAATATGTTGCTCCGCGTAACCCGATCGAGGATATATTAGTAACTGTTTGGTCAGAAGTGCTAAAAGTCGAGAAAGTGGGTATAAATGATAACTTCTTTGAGTTGGGAGGACATTCCCTACTAGCCACTAAATTAGTAGCACAGATACGCAATCGCTTGAAAGTTGAACTTCCCTTACGTCAGTTATTCAACTCGGCCACACTAGCAGAATTAGCCCAAGGGATTGAACAGTTAAAACAGGAAAAATCCGCTCCCATCGTTCCAGCCATTTTACCAAGAAAAAGAAAATGAATTTTGAAGAATTACCTTTATCTTATGCCCAACAGCGTTTATGGTTCTTAGATCAATTAGAACCAAACAGTCCCTTTTATAATATTTCCCTGGCCTTGCATTTAGCAGGAAATCTCCAGGTAGATGTCCTCGAAAAAAGCCTACAAGAAATTATTCAGCGCCATGAGTCCCTCCGCACAAATTTCGCCACTATTGAGGGAAATCCTGTACAAATAATCAAACCAGAAAGTAATTGGCAATTAACGCTTGTCAATGGGAAAGACAGCCCAAAATATCGAGAAGAGCAGGAAATAAAAAAATGGCTAGAAATTCACAGCCATCAACCCTTTGATTTGGCCAATGACTCCCTAATTAGAGTCACCCTACTTAAGTTATCAGACACAGAACATTTTTTGCTGATTTGTCTGCACCATATTGTCTCTGATGGTTGGTCAATGGGGGTATTTATTGAGGAATTGACAACCCTTTATAATGCCTATACTAAAGGTTTAGAACCTCTTTTACAAGAGTTACCAATCCAGTACGCAGATTTTGCAATTTGGCAAAGGGAATATTTACAGGGAGAAATCCGACAAAATCAGTTAAATTACTGGCAAAAACAGTTAGCAGCAGCACCCGCTTTATTACATCTACCTACGGATTATCCCCGTCCTCTACAACAAAGTTTTCAGGGAGATCGGATAAAATGTATCCTTTCTCCAGAACTTAGTCAAGGCTTAAATAAGCTGAGTCGGGAAAAAGGTGTCACCTTATTTATGACCCTCCTGACCGCATTTAAGGTCCTACTCTATCGTTACACAGGACAAACAGACATTTTAGTCGGTACTCCCATCGCTAACCGTACTCGTAGTGAATTAGCTGGGTTAATCGGCTTTTTTGTCAATACCTTAGTCTTAAGAACAGATTTAGCCAGAAATCCCAGTTTTAGCGAGTTATTAAAACAGGTACGAGAAACAGCAACGGATGCTTACGACCATCAAGATTTACCTTTTGAGATGTTAGTAGAGGCCCTACAACCTGAAAGAAACATGAGTTATACTCCTTTGTTTCAGGTGATGTTTGGGTTAGATAATGAAATTGTAGATAGCATAGATTTAGAAGGAATAAAAGCCACTCGTCAGCCTTTAGAATTTAAGACATCTAAGTTTGACTTAAGTTTATCTATACAGGTAAAAGAAGCTGGATTAACTGCGATTTGGGAATATAATACAGATCTGTTTGACAAAAGCACAATTGAGCGACTATCAGAGCATTTTGTTAACCTATTAACTGGGATCATTGCTAATCCAGAACAAGTAATTGGTCAATTACCTTTACTAACAAAAAGCGAGAGTAATCAGTTATTATTTGATTGGAATCAGACTAAAATTGACTACAAAAATGATTTATGTCTGCATCAGTTGTTTGAACAACAAGTAAAACAGAATCCACAGGCGATCGCTGTTAGACTAGAAGATGAATTTTTAACCTACGATGAGTTAAACTGTAAGGCTAATCAGTTAGCCCATTACCTACAATCTTTAGGGGTAAAATCCGAGAGTTTAGTCGGGATTTTTGTTGAACGTTCCCTAGACATGATTATCGGAATCCTGGGAATACTTAAAGCAGGGGGAGCTTACGTTCCTTTAGATATTAATTATCCAAAAGAGCGAATTACCTATATTCTTGAAGATACTCAACTTAGTATTCTCCTGACTCAATCACAACTTCTGGAACAATTACCAGCATTTCAAGGAACAACCATCTGTTTAGACCAAGACTGGTCAACAATTGCCAAACAGAGTACAGTTAACCCTTTGGTAGCAGTTGAGCAGCACAATTTAGCCTATCTTATCTACACCTCTGGCTCCACAGGTCAACCCAAAGGGGTAATGATTGAACATCGCTCAGTAGTCAACTATATACTGACTACTATTCGAGAGTATGGTATTACCTCAGAGGATCAAATTCTGCAATGTTCCTCTATCTGCTTTGATGCTTCCGTTGAAGAAATCTTTGTTAGTTTGTTATCGGGTGCGACCTTGGTATTGCGAACAGAAGAGATGTTGCGCTCTAGTGAGGATTTTTGGCAATGTTGTCAAAAATGGCAATTAACAGTTTTGGGTATTCCTACTGCCTATTGGCATCAATTAGCCTCTGAATTAACCCCTGATACCCTGCCAATTCTCTCAAAGATTAAACTAATTGTCATTGGTGGGGAAGCTATTCAACCGGCAAAAGTACAGCAATGGCAAACAATCACAGGCCAATATTCCCCTCTTCCTCGACTATTCAATGCTTACGGACCAACAGAAGCAACCATTGCGGCGACTTTCTCCGAATTTACTTCACCAACTATAACCAATATTCCCATTGGGCGACCCATCAGTAATACTCAGGTTTATATTCTTGATGCTTGCTTACAACCTGTTCCTGTGGGGGTAGCTGGAGAATTACATATTGGTGGTATGGGATTAGCGCGGGGTTATTTTAATCGTCCAGAATTAACTCAAGAGAAATTTATCCCTAATTCTTTTGAGAAGGATGAAGTGATCCCCCCAACCCCCCTTAATAAGGGGGGCAATGAGCCGTCAAAATTATATAAAACGGGAGATTTATGTCGGTATTTACCCGACGGTAATATTGAGTATTTAGGACGGATTGACAATCAAGTAAAAATTCGGGGTTTTCGCATTGAATTGGGAGAAATTGAAACCGTTCTTAGTCAGCACAATGCAGTAAAAACGGCTGTTGTTATTGCCCAAGAAGATGAGACAAATCAGAAACGTTTAGTCGCCTATATTATTCCCAAAATAGAGATTATTTCCGCCCCAAAAGAGGAAAATTCGCTTAATGTTACTGAACTGCGGCAATTCCTGAAAGCCAAGTTACCAGAGTATATGATTCCTAGTGCCTTTGTCATTTTGGAATCCCTACCCTTAACGCCCAATGGTAAGATCGATCATCGTGCTTTACCGGCTCCCGAATTCCAAAGCCAAGAGCAGTATATCGCGCCGCGTAACCCCATTGAGGAGATATTATCCTCGATTTGGGCAAAAGTGCTAAAAGTTGCACAGGTGGGAATTCACGACAACTTCTTTGAGTTAGGTGGACATTCATTATTAGCAACGCAACTAATTTCGCGCATCCGTGAGGCTTTTCAGGTAGAAATGCCCTTACGCGAGTTATTTGTTGCACCGACAATCGCCGAATTGTCCCAAGAAATAAAACGGCTTTCCGAAGGAGAACAACTAACTGAACTGCCGATTTTACCCAGGGACAAAGCAGCAGAATTACCCTTATCTTTTGCTCAGACTCGTCTCTGGTTTTTGGCTGAATTTGAGTCGAATAGTTCTTTTTATAATATCCCCCTAGCCTTGCGTTTAGAGGGAACTTTAAACTCAGAAATCTTAATCCAGAGTTTAGAAGAAATTTGTGATCGCCACGAAGCTTTACGCACCAACTTTATTACCGTTGATGGTATCCCTACCCAGGTTGTACAAGCACGAAACTGGACAGTTACGGTTGTTGATTTACAGCATTTATCTGGTAGTGAAAAAGTAATTGCCTCCCAAGAGTTAGCACAAAATCAAGCGATTCAACCCTTTGACTTAGCTCGTGAACCCTTAATCAGAATCACTTTAGTGGTGTTATCTGAAACGGAACATCTCTTATTAGTCTGTATGCACCACATTGTCAGTGATGGCTGGTCAATGGGGGTATTTCTTCAGGAACTAACCGCCCTCTATAATGCCTATATTCAGGGTTTATCTTCGCCTCTAAATCCCCTATCTATCCAGTATGGAGATTTTACCCTTTGGCAAAGACAATGGCTGCAGGGAGAGGTATTGCAACAGCAACTAGACTACTGGCAAAAACAGTTAGCCGGCGCACCGGCCCTCCTATCTTTACCAACAGATAGACCTCGACCCAATCAACAAAGTTTTGCTGGGGGACATTTACCCTTTAGCCTTTCCCTAGAATTAACCGAAAAACTGACCCAATTAACCCAGGAACAGGGTGTCACCTTATTTATGACCCTGTTAACAGCTTATGCTGTCTTACTTTACCGTTATACAGAACAGGAAGACATCTTAATTGGTACTCCCATTGCTAACCGTAATCGCAGTGAACTTGAAGGTTTAATCGGCTTTTTTGTCAATACTTTGGTTCTGCGAATTGACTTGTCAGGTAAGCCCAATTTTAATCAGTTATTGGGTCGAGTACGGGAAATGGCAATGGATGCCTATGCTCATCAGGATTTGCCCTTTGAAATGTTAGTAGAAGTCCTACAACCTGAACGAGATTTAAGTCACGCGCCTTTATTTCAAGTGGATTTTCTGCTGCAAAATAGTCCTCCGTCTCCCTTGGAACTAACAGGCTTAACTGCCACTCCCCTCACCACGGAAAATGAGACCGCCAAATTTGATCTAACCCTGGCGATGGAGAATACTGGTGCAGAATTAAAAGGGGTATGGGAATATAATACCGATTTATTTGATCGCAGCACCATTGAGCGATTAACAGGAAATTTCATCACCCTACTAGAAGCATTAGTTGTTAACCCGCAGCAGCCAATCTTTCAACTACCATTATTAACCGAAGTAGAGGCAAAAGAATTATTAAAAGACTGGAATGCCACCGAAAAAGAATATCCTTTACATCAGTGTATTCATCATTTATTTGAAGAACAAGCAGCACGAACACCAGCTGCAGTAGCAGTGGTCTTTGAAGGTCAAGAATTAACCTATCAAGAATTAAATATCCAGGCGAATCAATTAGCCCATTATTTACAATCTTTGGGGGTAAATTCAGAAGTTTTAGTTGGTATTTATCTAGAGCGGTCGCTGTTAGTTATTGTCGGATTATTGGCAGTTCTCAAAGCTGGAGGAGCCTATATACCTTTAGATCCAGATTATCCCCAGCAACGGTTGACTTATATGGCAGAAGATGCCCAAATTTCTCTACTGCTAACTCAAGAAAGTTTACTCGATTCTTTGCCAGTAGAAGATCTAGGGGTAATTGTCTTAGATAAATTAGCCGAAAAATTGACGGTTCAAAGTCCAGAAAATCCCCTCAGTGAAGTGGTTCCAGAAAATCTACTATGCCTATTATATACATCTGGTTCAACCGGTAAACCTAAAGGAGTGATGTTAACTCACGCAGCCTTAGTTAATCATAGTTGGGGCATTAGTGAAGTATTCGGTTTAACAGAATCTGATCGCGTTTTACAGTTTGCTTCCTTTGGTTTTGATGTCGCCGCCGAAGAAATTTTCCCCACCTGGTTAAAAGGTGGCACAGTGGTCTTAAGACCAGGGCAAATGTTCCCAACTTTGACTGATTTTGCCGATTTTATCGAACAAGAAAGCCTCACCGTTTTAAATATTACCCCCGCCTATTGGCATGAATGGGCAATCGCCGTTTCCCAATCATTAGCTACTGTACCATCCAGTCTGCGAGTTGTGGCCGTGGGAGGGGATGCAGTGTTACCAGAAACCGTCAATATTTGGCGACAAATGGTCGGGAAACGGGTTGAATGTATTAATGTCTATGGCCCCACAGAAGCGTCTGTAACCGCCATAGTTCATGACTTGCTAGATTATCAGTCAGAGAAAATCAATTCAGTGCTGATTGGTCGTCCTATTGCTAACACAAAAGCATACATACTAGATCAAAATCTGCAACCTGTACCCATTGGAGTTAAGGGAGAATTGCATCTATGCGGTGTTCGTTTAGCGCGGGGTTATCTGAATCGTCCCGAATTGACTGCTGAAAAATTTATTGACAATCCCTTTGCTAATGCAGCTTTCAATCGGTTGTATAAAACGGGAGATTTAGCGCGTTATTTACCCGATGGTAATATTGAATGTTTTGGCCGGATTGACAATCAGGTTAAAATTCGCGGATTCCGTATTGAGTTAGGAGAAATTGAAGCGGTACTTAACCAAAATATTGATGTACAAACATCTTGTGTGATTATTCGGGAAGATACTCCGGGGGATAAATATTTAGTCGCCTACATAGTAGCTCATTACGAACGCATACCGATGATTAGTGAACTGCGTCAGTTTCTGTCCAGTAAATTGCCTCTGTATATGGTTCCTCAAGCTTTTGTTTTTCTGGAATCTTTACCCCTTACTACTAATCGTAAGGTAGATCGTCGCGCTTTACCCGCACCAGATAAAATAGGAAATCGCCGGGATCAATATGTAGCACCACGCAATGGAATTGAGGAGATGTTGGTGCAAATTTGGACAGAAATACTCAAAATAGAGCAAGTGGGAATTTATGATAATTTCTTTGAAATTGGCGGCCATTCTCTCCTCGCAACTCAATTAGTTTCTCGGATTCGGAGTTTATTTAAAATAGAACTACCTTTGCGGAGTTTATTTGCAGCAGCTACGGTAGCCGAATTAGCGCATCTTATTGGACAATTACAGCAGCAAAATCTCACTCTAACAGTACCCCCGATTTTACCGAGAACTAAGGATACAGAACTACCTCTATCTTTTGCTCAACAGCGTTTATGGTTTTTAGATCAATTGCAACCAAATAGCGCTTTATACAATATACCGATGGTGTTGCATTTCCGAGGCAACCTCAATCAAAAGGCCTTAGAACAAAGTTTACGAGAAATCTGTGATCGCCATGAAGTATTACGGACTAATTTTGTCACGATTGATGGACAACCGACTCAGATTATTCAAACAACAAGGGAGACAATATCGGTCGTTGATTTACAAGATTTACCCATCCATGAACAAGAAGAAAAAACAGAGCAATTAAAGCAAAAACAAGCCACTCAACCCTTTGATTTAGCCAAAGAATCCTTAATCAGAATCACTTTAGTGGTGCTATCGGAGACGGAACATCTCTTATTAGTGTGTATGCACCACATTATTAGTGATGGTTGGTCAATAGAAGTATTTATTCACGAATTGACCACCTTATACAATGCTTATGTGCAGAATCATCCCGCAAATTTAGCTCCTTTACCGATTCAGTATGCAGATTTTGCAGTTTGGCAAAAACAATGGTTACAAGGGGATGTCCTACAAAGTCAATTAAATTACTGGCAAAATCAACTAACAGCTGCACCCCCTTTATTATCGCTTCCCACAGACCACCCTCGGCCTGCGGTGCAAAGCTTTGTCGGTACTCAGCAAGAATTTTCCCTTTCCCCCAAACTTAGCCAAGCTTTGACCGAATTGAGTCGCCAACAAGGGGTGACATTATTTATGACGCTGTTGGCTGCTTTTGATGCTTTATTGTATCGTTATACAGGGTCAAGTGATATTTTAGTAGGAACTCCCATCGCTAACCGGAATCGCGGTGAAATTGAGGGTTTAATCGGCTTCTTTGTTAATACTTTAGTGATGCGGACGGATTTATCAGATAATCCGAGTTTTAGTCAGTTATTAACCCGGGTTCGGGAAGTGACAATGGATGCTTATGCACACCAAGACTTACCCTTTGAAATGTTAGTCGAAGCGTTGCAACCAGAACGGGATTTGAGCCATACTCCCCTATTTCAAGTCGCTTTTGTCCTGCAAAATACACCTAAGTCTGAGATTGGAATGACGGGATTAACGGTGACAGATTTGCCACCGGAAAATACTACAGCTAAATTTGATTTAACCTTAGCTATGGTTAACACCGATGATGGCTTAAAAGGTGTCTGGGAATATAATACTGATTTGTTTGAGAGTAGCACTATTGAGCGATTATCTGGGCATTTTCTCAACTTATTAGGGGGAATTGCGGCCAATCCTCAAGCGCGGATTTCCCAATTACCCTTACTGACAGAAAGTGAGACTAATCAGTTATTAATTGAGTGGAACAATACTCAAGTTGACTATCCTGAGTATAAGTGTATTCATCAATTATTTGAGGAACAGGTAAAACGCACACCCGACGCGGTAGCGGTGGTCTGTTCAGATCAACAATTAACCTACAATGAATTAAATTGTCGTGCTAATCAATTAGCTCATTACCTGCAAAAATTAGTAGTAAAACCAGATGAATTAGTGGGGATTTGTCTAGAGCGTTCCTTAGACATGATTGTGGGATTATTGGCTATTCTTAAAGTCGGTGGAGCTTATGTTCCTATTGACCCAGATTATCCCCAAGAACGCATTAGCTTCATGCTCCAAGATACCCAAGTTAAAATAATATTAACCTGCGAATCTTTACAGAATTCCTTGCCAAATCATCAGACTATTGTTATCTGTTTAGACAAAGATTGGGAACAAATTAATCAGGCAAGTCCGGAGAATCTGAACAGCACAGTTTCTGCGGATAATTTAGCCTACGTTATTTATACTTCTGGTTCTACAGGAATACCCAAGGGTGTTATCGTCACTCATCAAGCAGTTAATCGACTGGTATTAAATACTAATTACATCCAGTTTACTCCTGATGACCGCGTTGTTCAAGCGTCTAATATTGCTTTTGATGCCGCTACTTTTGAAATTTGGGGGGCTTTACTTAACGGTGCTAAGATTGTTATTATCGCTAAATCAGTTTTGCTCTCACCCCAAGAATTGGCACTAAGCTTAAAGGAAAATCGGATTAGTGTCTTATTTTTAACCACAGCACTTTTTAATCAGTTAGCCAATTTAGTTCCGCAAGCTTTTAGTAGCTTACGCTGCTTACTATTTGGGGGTGAAGCAGTTGAACCAAAATGGGTACAAGAGGTACTAGAAAAAGGTGCGCCACAACGGTTGCTTCATGTCTATGGTCCAACGGAAAATACAACGTTTTCTTCCTGGTATTTAGTGGAAAACGTAGCTTCTACAGCCACAACTATTCCCATTGGTAAAGCGATTGCCAATACCCAAATCTATTTGCTGGATAAAAATCTCCAACCTGTCCCGATTGGTGTAGTAGGAGAATTACATATTGGTGGCGCAGGATTAGCCAAAGGTTATCTCAATCGTCCCCAATTAACCCAAGAAAAATTTATTCCTAATCCTTTTGAGAAGGATGAAGTGATCCCCCCAACCCCCCTTAATAAGGGGGGCAATGAGCCGTCAAAATTATATAAAACGGGAGACTTAGCCCGTTATTTACCCGATGGTAAAATCGAATATTTAGGACGCATTGACAATCAAGTAAAACTTCGCGGCTTCCGTATTGAATTAGGAGAAATTGAGGCCTTACTCAACCAAAATGAGGCGGTACAGTCTTCTTGTGTGATTGTTCGTGAAGATAATCTAGGGGATAAACGCTTAGTTGCTTACGTTGTACCGCAACCCGAAATCCACCTGACAATTAACGAAATACGGCAATTTTTGCGAGCAAAATTACCCGATTATATGGTTCCTACTGCGTTTGTCCTTCTTGATACTTTCCCCTTAACTCCCAATGGCAAAATCGACCGCCGTGCTTTACCTGTTCCCGATTTACAGAGCCAAGGTGAATATATAGCCCCCCGTAATCCCATTGAAGAAAAAATGGCGCAGATTTGGGCTGAGGTACTGAAATTAGAACGAGTCAGTATTGAGGATAATTTCTTTGAATTAGGGGGACATTCTCTGTTGGCGACTCAAGTTATTTCTCGATTACAGGAAACCTTTGAGATTGTTGTTCCCTTGCGTTATCTGTTTGAATCCCCAACCATTGCTCAGTTAAGTGGGGTAATTTTAAAAGAACTGCAAACAGGTTTAGGGTCAAAGCTACCATCAATTGTCCCCGTTAATCGAGAGGAGGACATTCCCCTATCCTGGGCCCAGGAACGTCTCTGGTTTGTGAATCAATTAGAAGGAGAAAGTGGGGCTTATACTATTGATTTAACGATGCGTTTGCGCGGAAATCTCAATGTTAAAGCCTTAGAAAAAGCTTTCCAGGCAATTATTCAACGCCATGAACCCCTACGGACTCAATTTAAACTCAAAGATAACAAACCAATACAAGCGATCGATCCTAATGTAACCTTCACCTTACCAGTTGTTAATCTGCAAAACCTCAGTCATTCTGAGCAACAGGTAAAAAACCTGTTATTAGCAGCAGCATCCGAACCCTTTGATCTCGAATCAGGGTCAGTATTACGAGTCAAATTATGGCAAGTCAAGACAGAGGAATATGTACTATTATTAGCTATTCATCATATTGCGGCGGATGGTTGGTCATTAGGTGTTTTAGTTGACGAATTATCGGTCTATTATCGAAGTTTCTGCACCGGTACAAAAGCAGATTTACCTGATTTATCAATACAGTATGCTGACTTTGCCGTGTGGCAGCGTCAATGGTTAACTAATGAAGTATTAGACCGTCAATTAAGCTACTGGAAGCAACAATTAACCGGGGTTCCCCTACTACACCAACTTCCCACAGACCGTCCCCGGCCAGCAATCCAAAGTTTTCGCGGTGGGACGGAGCGACTGCAACTAGATAGTCAACTAACGCAACAACTGAAAAAACTCAGTCAAGAGTCCGGTAGCACTCTCTTTATGACATTACTAGCGGGTTTTGCTGTGTTACTATCTCGTTATAGTCAACAAACAGATGTGGTAATTGGTTCACCAATTGCTAACCGTAACCGCACCGAAATTGAAGGGTTAATTGGCTTTTTTGTCAATACTTTAGTGTTAAGATTTAATTTATCTCAAGACCCGACCTTTGAAGATTTTCTCGCGCAAGTCAGACAAACTACTCAAAACGCTTACGACCATCAAGATTTACCCTTCGAGATGTTAGTCGAAAAATTACAAATTGAGCGTCATTTAGATCGTAATCCTTTAACACAGATAGTTTTTGCCCTTCAGAATGCTCCTAGTTCTCCCTGGGATTTACCCGGAGTAAACATTGAGGAGATACCATCAGGACTTGATTCAGTTAGGGTTGACTTAGAAGTTTACCTCTGGGATGCACCCGAAGGATTAGGCGGTTTTTGCTCTTATAACAGGGATTTATTTGATGCTGAAACTATTGTCCGTATGATGAATCATTTTACGACTTTGTTAGCGGCAATTGTGGAAAATCCCCGTCAATCATTAGCTTCACTACCCTTATTAAACCCAGAGGAAGAGTATCAACTATTAGAGGAGTGGAATGAGACAAAAGCAGATTACTCCTATAACAAGTGTATTCATCAATTAATTGAGGAACAAGCAGCGCGTACCCCTGATGCAGTAGCAGTAGTCTTTGAAAATCAACAGTTGACCTATGCAGAATTAAATAGTCGGGCCAATCAACTAGCTCACTATTTACGCTCTTTAGGTGTAGAAACCGAGGTAATAGTCGGTTTATGTGTAGAGCGCTCTTTAGACATGATTGTGGCATTAATAGGCATCCTTAAAGCCGGTGCTGCCTATCTACCCCTTGACCCAGAATATCCTCAAGAACGCTTACAATTTATGTTAGAGGATAGTCAAGTACCCTTATTACTAACCCAAAGTTCACTGATTGATAAACTCCCAAATCATCAAGCTAAAGCTGTATTTTTAGCTGAAATTTGGACAGAAATTAAACCAATGAACTGGGATAATTTGACGGGGAAGGTAACAGCTTCTAATTTAGCTAATGTGATTTATACTTCTGGTTCTACGGGTAAACCTAAAGGGGTGATGGTTGAACATCAAGGGTTATGTAACTTAGCTCTGGCGCAAATTCAGACTTTTGCTGTGTCTTCTCAGAGTCGAGTGCTTCAGTTTGCTTCTTTTAGTTTTGATGCCTGTATTTGGGAAGTTTTGATGGCTTTGGGAGCAGGAGCGGCACTTTATTTAGCAAGTAAAGACAATTTAATGCCCGGTTTACCCTTAATCAAGCAATTACGGGAGAATAAGATTACTCATATTACTCTACCGCCATCAGCTTTAGCGGTTCTGTCTTGGGAAAATCTTTCCTCTCTGCAAACTATTATTGTCGCCGGGGAAGCTTGTTCTCCTGAATTGGTGAAAAAATGGTCACAGGGACGAAGTTTCTTTAATGGTTATGGACCCACAGAAGGAAGTGTTTGTGCAACGGTAGCTAAATGTACGCCTGTTGATGCAAAAATAACTATTGGTCGGCCAATTCCTCATGTGCAGGTTTATATTTTAGACTCGCATTTACAACCGGTTCCTATCGGTGTACCGGGGGAATTACATATCGGAGGAGCAGGGGTAGCCAGAGGTTATTTGAATCGCCCAGAATTGACAGCAGAGAAATTTATCTATTTAGAAAACAAGGAACAGTTAAAAGGTAAACGTTTGTATAAAACAGGAGATTTAGCTCGTTATTTACCTGATGGAAAAATTGAATATCTGGGACGAATTGACAATCAGGTTAAAGTAAGGGGTTTCCGCCTTGAATTAGGGGAAATTGAAGCAGTTTTGAGCCAACATCCCCTAGTACAAGAAGCGGTTGTGATGGCTCGCGCTGATCAGGCAAGTGATCATGATTATGATCAGCTTAATACTAATTTGGTAGCCTACTTAGTTCCGGCTCTCAAGGGTCAAGTATTGCCCGAACAGCTTGCTCAATGGCAGAGTGAATATGTTAGTGATTGGCAAAAGATTTACGAAGAATCCTACAGTAAACCCCAACCTCAAACCGATGACCCCACTTTTAATATTAGTGGTTGGAATAGTAGTTATACGCGACAAGCTATTCCCGCAGCAGAAATGCAGGAATGGGTTGATCAGACGGTGAGCCGAATTTTAGGAAATCAACCACCACAACGAGTGTTAGAAATTGGTTGCGGAAGTGGATTATTGCTATTCCGTGTGGCGAAACATTGTCAGGAATATTGGGGAGCCGATTATTCCGCTGCTACTATTAATAACCTCGAACATTTATGTAGCACAATTGAGGGTTTAGAGGGCAAAGTAAGATTATTACACCGAACAGCCGATGATTTTACCGGCATTCCCCAAGCTACTTTTGATCGAGTAGTAATTAACTCTGTGGTTCAGTATTTCCCTAGTGTCGACTATCTATTACAAGTTATCGCAGGAGCAGTCAAGACGATTGCAGATCGGGGTAAGATTTTCTTAGGCGATATCCGTAGTTTGTCCTTACTAGAGCCTTACCATGCCGCGGTACAGTTAGCTCGCACTGAAGCTAATAAAACCCTTGAAGAATGGCAAAAACAGGTGAATCAAAGTGTAGCTACCGAAGAAGAATTGTTAATTGAACCTCAGTTCTTTATCGCGCTTAAACAACGCTTTCCGCGAATTTCTTGGGTAGAAATTGCACCGAAACGGGGTCAGGCTGACAATGAGTTAACCCAATTCCGCTATGATGTTACTTTACATCTGGATACTGATGGGCAAAAAACGACAATTCCTTGGCTAAATTGGCAGCGGGAGCGGTTTTCTTTAGGGCAACTACAAGATAAACTAAAACTGGAACAACCAGAATATTTAGGTATCAGAGATGTCCCCAATCAACGAGTACAAAAGGCACTACAAATTTTAGACTGTTTAGAAAATCCTCCAGGGGTAAAAACGGTGGGAGAATTGCGGCAATTGTTAGCAAAAAATACCGGAATAGGGATTAATCCTGAGCAAATGTGGCAACTGGGAGAACAGTTAGGTTACACTGTTCATCTCAGTTGGTGGGAAGGTAGTCAAGATGGTTCTTTCGATGTGGTTTTCTGTCGCCAGAATGCCATCCTAGAACCGATAATAAGTAAAGTTGATCAACAACCATACCCCAATTTTTGGAATGATGAGACGATTATTCCCAAATCCTGGACTGATTATACGAATAATCCTCTATATGGAAAATTAGTCCAGAAGTTAGTGCCACAGGTGCGGGAATTTGTCCAACAAAAGCTACCTAGTTATATGGTTCCCCAGGCTTTTGTTTTGCTTAATACCCTACCCTTGACTCCTAATGGTAAAGTAGATCGGCAGGCTTTGCCTACCCCCGATACAGCTACACGCAATTTAGCTACGGGATTTCTCGCACCTCGCACCCCGATTGAAACTCAAATGTCTCAAATTTGGAGTGAAGTTTTGGGAGTCGAACGTATTGGAATTAAGGATAATTTCTTTGAATTGGGAGGACATTCTTTGTTAGCAACTCAGGTTATCTCCCGTTCCCGCGATCTTTTCTCGGTGGAATTGTCTTTACAAAATTTGCTGGAATACCCAACTATCGCTAATTTAGCCCAAATCATCGAAGTTCTTACCGTTGCACCGGGAGAAACAGCTATGACTGAAAGCTTGGAAGATTATGAGGATGGTGAATTATAAAAACAGTTAAAGTTTTAGCTGATTTCAATAGTTTAGCAAGACAGTTAAAACGGCAAAGGACAAATATTGATCCTAGTCAATGGCAATCTGATGGACTTTTTCATCCTCAGGGCAAACTTCGTGATTTAGAGCTAATTTAACAACAACTTTGGAGGCAATTGGTAAGTGAAAGTAGGAGATTTTTTAGCGTATTTGAAGGGTTTAGAGATTAAACTATGGCTGGAAGGCGAAAAACTTCGTTTTCAGGCTCCCAAAGGGGTTATGACCCCAGAAATTAAAGAAGAAATCGCCGCCAAAAAACCTGAAATTTTGGACTTTTTAAGAGCGGCAAAAATCCCAACTAATACTGTTGATTTAGAGATTATTCCCGTGTCACGGGATCAGGATTTACCCCTCTCTTTTGCTCAACAGCGACTCTGGTTTTTACACCAACTTTCCCCCGATAGTCATTCCTATAATCTGTTGGACGCTTTACGGTTAGAAGGCTCCCTCAATCTGTTGGCTTTAGAACAAAGTCTCAGCGAACTAATTCGCCGTCATGAAATTTTAAGAACCACTTTTCCCATGATTGAAGGGCAACCAATTCAGCGCATTGCTCCCCCTTCCCCCGTCAGTTTACCCCTAGAAGATTTACAAAATTTATCAAAGAATGAACAGACAGAACATTTGCAAGAAATAGCGATTGCTTTCTCCTTAAAACCCTTTAATCTAGCCAAGGAATCCTTAGTCCAATTTAAGTTACTTAAACTCAGTTCCCAAGAGTATGTATTGCTGTTGAAGATGCACCATATTATTTACGATGGTTGGTCTTTGAGCATCTTCTTTGATGAATTATCGCAACTTTATGCGGCCTTTGTCCGGGGGTTGCCTTCCCCTCTCGCTAAATTATCGATTCAATACGCCGATTTTGCCGTATGGCAACGTCAATGGCTCACCGGTGAAGTCTTGGAACGTCAACTTAATTACTGGCAAAAACAGTTACAAGATGCACCTACTATTTTAGAATTGCCGACGGATTATCCCCGTCCTCCAATTCCTAGTTTCCGGGGTGATGGGCAGGTTTTTCGCCTGAATCAAGACTTAACGCAACGCCTCAAAAGGTTAAGTCAAGAGTCAGGAGCAACGCTATTTATGACTTTACTGGCGGCTTTTTTTGTCCTAATTTCTCGTTATAGTGGTCAATTAGATGTGTTGGTGGGTTCTCCCATCGCTAATCGTAATAGTTCGGCAATTGAGAAATTAATGGGCTTTTTTGCCAATACTTTGGCTTTAAGGGGTGATATGTCGGGAAATCCGAGTTTTCTGGAGTTATTAGAACGAGTAAAGCAAACAACTTTATCAGCTTATGCTCATCAAGATTTGCCTTTTGAAATGTTAGTAGAAAAATTACAATTAAACCGCGATTTAAGTCACAATCCTTTGATACAGGTAATGTTCTCACTGCAAAATACTCCCCAATCTGAGGCCAGTTTATCTGGCTTAAAGATGGAGAGTTTGCCTTTATCTGTTGAGCTTAAAGCGCGATTTGATTTAGAGGTAAATTTTTGGGAAGTTTCTGATCGTTTAGAAGCGGTTTGGTGTTATAGTACGGATTTGTTTGCTGCCCCCACCATTAACCAAATGGGGCAACATTTTCAAAATCTCTTAACTGCGATTGCAGCTAATCCCAATATGGGAATTTTTGAGTTATCAATGTTAAGTGATGAAGAACGTTATCAATTGTTATCATTGTGGAACGAAACTCACACAGATTATCCCTCTGATAAATGTATTCATCAATTATTTGAAGAACAGGTAAAACGCACACCCGATGCGGTAGCAGTGGTATGTTCAGAGCAAAAATTAACCTACAATGAATTAAATTATCGTGCTAATCAATTAGCTCATTACCTGCAAAAATTAGTAGTAAAACCAGATGAATTAGTGGGGATTTGTCTAGAGCGTTCCTTAGACATGATTGTGGGATTATTGGCTATTCTTAAAGTCGGTGGAGCTTATGTTCCTATTGACCCAGATTATCCCCAAGAACGCATTAGCTTCATGCTCCAAGATACCCAAGTTAAAATAATATTAACCTGCGAATCTTTACAGAATTCCTTGCCAAATCATCAGACTATTGTTATCTGTTTAGACAAAGATTGGGAACAAATTAATCAGGCAAGTCAGGAGAATCTGAACAGCACAGTTTCTGCGGATAATTTAGCCTACGTTATTTATACTTCTGGTTCTACAGGAATACCCAAGGGTGTTATCGTCACTCATCAAGCAGTTAATCGACTGGTATTAAATACTAATTACATCCAGTTTACTCCTGATGACCGCGTTGTTCAAGCGTCTAATATTGCTTTTGATGCCGCTACTTTTGAAATTTGGGGGGCTTTACTTAACGGTGCTAAGATTATTATTATCGCTAAATCAGTTTTGCTCTCACCCCAAGAATTGGCACTAAGCTTAAAGGAAAATCGGATTAGTGTCTTATTTTTAACCACAGCACTTTTTAATCAGTTAGCCAATTTAGTTCCGCAAGCTTTTAGTAGCTTACGCTGCTTACTATTTGGGGGTGAAGCAGTTGAACCAAAATGGGTACAAGAGGTACTAGAAAAAGGTGCGCCACAACGGTTGCTTCATGTCTATGGTCCAACGGAAAATACAACGTTTTCTTCTTGGTATTTAGTGGAAAACGTAGCTTCTACAGCCACAACTATTCCCATTGGCAAAGCGATTGCCAATACCCAAATCTATTTGCTGGATAAAAATCTCCAACCTGTCCCGATTGGTGTAGTAGGAGAATTACATATTGGTGGCGCAGGATTAGCCAAAGGTTATCTCAATCGTCCCCAATTAACCCAAGAAAAATTTATTCCTAATCCTTTTAGTAATTACCCAGATTCCCGTCTCTATAAAACGGGAGACTTAGCGCGTTATTTACCCGATGGTAATATTGAATATGTAGGACGGATTGACAATCAAGTAAAAATTCGCGGCTTCCGTATTGAATTGGGAGAAATTGAGGCTGTACTTAGTCAAAATCAGGCGGTACAGTCTTCTTGTGTGATTGTTCGTGAAGACAATCCGGGGGAAAAACAGTTAGTTGCCTATATTGTACCTAAGCTAGGAGTAAAGCTAACAAGTGGCGATTTGCGTCAATTTCTTAGCCATAAATTGCCCGGTTATATGGTTCCGGGTGCTTTTGTGATGCTGGAGTTTTTCCCTTTAACAGCTAACGGAAAAATTGATCGCCGTGCGTTAAAAGCTCCTAGTAACCCCAGTGATTCAGACAGATTTATTGAAGCGCGTAATCAGTTAGAATTAAACCTAGTACAAATCTGGTCAAAAGTGCTAAAAATTGACAAAGTTAGCGTGCATGATAACTTTTTTGACCTCGGTGGCCATTCCCTTTTAGCTCCTTATTTAATCACCCAAATTAAAGAACAGTTAGGCAAGGAAATTGCCGTAACAACACTGTTTCAAAACCCAACTATTGAACAGTTAGCGACCATTATCCAAACCGATGCAGATTCCTCTAACCAGTCTTGTTTGGTTCCCATTCAACCCCAGGGTTCAAAGCCTCCTTTCTTCTGTGTTCCAGGCGCCGGAGGACGACCATTTTATTTTTACCATTTAGGACGTTATTTAGGAAAAGATCAACCTTTCTACAGTTTTGAAAATGATCTCTATCAACAGTTTGGAGAAATCACTCGCATTGAGGATATAGCCAGTATTTATCTTAAAGCCATGCAGGATTTACAACCCCAAGGACCCTACTTTTTGGGAGGACATTCCTACGGTGGTAATGTGGCTTTTGAAATGGCTCAACAGTTGGTTAATCAGGGTGAACAAGTGGCATTACTAGCAATCATTGATTCTTCAGCACCCACTTATAAAGACAAACAAATTTTGCTTGATTATATTAATTGGGATCATGCGCGATGGTTAGCTGAAGTCAGCAAAGGTATCGAAGTTTATTTAGATAAAACCATCGATATTTCCTATGAAACTCTTCAACTCTTAACAGTGGAGGAACAATTAAAATACGCCTTAAACTTTTTTAAACTGGCTAATATGCTTCCTCCCAATGCGGAAACTAGACAGCTTGAAAAAATTGTCCAAGCCTATAAAACTAGCTGTTTATGTCTGATTGATTATCTCCCTAAACAGACTTATCCGGGTAAAATTACGATTATACGGGCCAGTGAGGAATTATCTGATGATCCAAATAAAGATTTAATAGCTGGAGATTGCGAGGATTCCTCTTTAGGCTGGAGTGAATTTTCTACAGAGCCAGTTGAGATTCATTTCGTCCTAGGAAATCATGTCTCGATTATGGTGGAACCCCATGTCCAGATTTTAGCCGAAGAGTTAAAAGTTTGCCTTGAGATTTGATACCAAACCCGTTTTTAAGACTATGGTTAACTCCCAATCCAACTTGAAAAACCCAGTTATGTACCTAAGCAAAATTAGTGACACATTTCGATAAAGCTTTTGCCTTTTGCCTCTTGCATGAGTGCCTATCTTCAGTAGGAAATTTATTTTGCAAGACTACTTATCAATTGTTTCTCCCCAATCTCCTCTATCTTTTAAACAGGATTTAATCTAAGAACTGACGATTTTCTACAAGTTGTGTGAACAGTAAGACTAATGTAGAATGCTGCAAGGCATCTGATTGCTAGACAGCCGATTTGTATTCTTTTGCCTTACCATGGATTTTATATGACTGAAATCCCGACCAACCAATCCAACTTAGTGATTTTAGGAGTCTCATCAATGACGGAAACTACTGAAACGGCCATTCCCCATGATTTTCTCGAAATTAATCCCACAGACATCAACAAAAAACTTGTCTCCTGGGGAATTTCTCTGGATGAAGTTGTTCAAAAACTTGCATCTCTTGGACTCCCCGGCATTATTTTCATTATTGCTGTTGCCGCATCCGGTGGTACTGCCTATCCTGCGATTTACGCACTTTTTGGGTTAGGCGGTCCGCTGGGACTAATTGGTGGACTTGGGGTCTTAGGCATCTCTACCATTATTGGTGACATTGTTACGCGTTATGGCATTGAGGCACTGCTTAAAACGGTCTATCTCAAACGTCGTGAAACAGAAACTCAAGAATATCTCATCAATGAGTTGGAAGGTTTACCAATTTCTCAAGTTCTAAAACTTAACCTGAAAAAGGCTATTGAAGTAGAAATTGCTGCCGAAGAACCCATTGCTCCCAAAGAAGTCGAAATTGCTGAAGAGTAGTTTTAACTTGACTAAGCACTTTCTCCCTCCTCTCTCCTGCTGCCCTCACCGGCAAATTGACTTTTTCAGCAAACCCTAAATACAACAAAAAACCGCCATAAATCTTACTCCTGCTTGACTTATGGCGGTGGTTGTTTTCTGTGTGAATTACTGAAAGCAATCTTGAAATTAATTAACTATCTTCCCAGTCAGAAGGCCATTTCCAAGTCCAAACGGGAGCCGGTTCAGAATCGGGGGGGGAATCGGGAGTCGGAGCCTCGTCTTGGTCCACAGATAAAAAACGAGCAAAGAAGGGTATTGCTTTACTTTGTTCGGTATTGGGATAATTCATGGTCATTCCTAGTTTTGAGTAGCAGCTTTTTCAAGATAGCTGCGATTACCTTGTGATAGTAACATATATTGCCGTCTTACTCAAGTCAAATACTCACCTTACCCGCACTCCCATCGGTGACACTTATAGCTTTATTCAGGGTCATCAGGTACGCCAATTTTCTTCCCTGTTCTCCGCTCCCCATTCCTAATTCAAAAGCGATAACTTCTGTCCCTCACCAGATATGATAATATAGATTGATGGTTATAGGTTAATTGATAAAAACTTTTTTTACCATTAAATTGGGCTGTTAGTTGAACCTCTAAGGGAAATTTATCAGTATCTAAGGGAAAAGGTGTGGCTCCTTTTTTTTATATCGCCTCAGCCACGCGGTCAATATCTAGTGCCTTAACAGGAGTTTGGCAAGCATTGCTATAACCCACTTCTCACTTCTCACTTCCCGCTCTACTAAGCCCAATCGTGTTAAACTAATGTAGTTTTTGCCGAGAGAGTTAAGTGAGTTGAAAAATGGATAAAAATGAATGGATTGCTAGATTCGATGATTTAATTTGTAGTCCTTCGATTCGAGAGTTTTATGGTGAAAGAGAGTTTTTTAATGTCGGTTATTGGCTCTCCCATACCCAAGATCAACAGGAAGCATCCTCTACTCTGATGGAGAAACTTTTAGAATTTATTCCCAACAAACAGGGAACAATTCTTGATGTTGGCTGTGGTTTAGGAGCAACTACCCATTATCTTCTCAAATATTACCCATTGATAGCAATTGTGGGGATTAACATTTCTCCGACACAAATTTCCAGAAGTCTCTTGAATTTTCCCGAGGGTAAATTTCTGTTAATGGACGCAGTAGAGATGGATTTTGCCGATCATTCTTTTGAGCAAATTATTTGTGTAGAAGCGGCTTTTTATTTTAATACCAGGCGGCAATTCCTACAAGAAGCTTGGCGAGTATTAAAGCCGGGGGGAACCTTAATTCTCTCAGATCTGAGTTTTGCCACAACGGAACTTTTAGGTGATTGGACAGTTCCCCAAGCAAACACGGTCAAAGATATGGCAGAGTATCAAAATCTTTATCAACAGGCAGGGTTTAAAGATGTTCAATTTGTCGAGGTGACGGAGGAGTGCTGGTTCAGACATTTTCGCCATCTTAAGTCTTGGTTAACAGAGGAATTGCAATCGGGAAAATTAGACGAAGAAACCTATAATTTAAACATTAAGCCTCTGGATAATTTGCTAAGTTCCTCGGCCATAACTTATTGGTTAGTTGCTGCCCAAAAGCCAGTAAATATACTGTAATAGTTGTCAGTTTTTCTTGAATTTTTGGAGACAAAAAAATGTTTGATTCCTTATCGGGTAAAAAAGTCGTTATTATTGGTGCAAACTCGGGGATTGACCTAGCGATTGCCGAAAAATTGCTCTCCCTGGGGGCAAAAGTGGTGCTTTCCCATGCTTCTCAAGAGAAATTAGCTGCCGCTGTTGCCCTAATTTCCGGGGAGATTGAAGCCAAAACTGTTAATTTTTTAGAAGAAGATTCTGTTAATGCCTTTTTTGCAGAAATTGGCAACTTTGACCATTTAGTAGTCACCTCTCTGGGAGACAGAAATATGCCGCGAGCCTTATTAACCGAAATGACCGCAGAAACGGCCCGGGGAGGTATGGAGAAATTCTGGGCAACCTTTTTAGCAGTGCGTGGCTCCCTGAAAACTTTGGCCAAGGACGGTTCTATTACCCTGACATCCAGCGTCACTATGTTCAAATATTCCAAAATGGGCGGAATTTCTGTCCTAGCCGCCGCTAATAGTGCCGTAGCCGTATTTGGACGCGCCCTCGCCCTAGAACTCGCTCCTATTCGCGTTAACGTTGTTGCCCCCGGATTAATAGAAGATACAAGTATCTGGAGCAGTCAAGGTGATTCGGAACGCTCCGACCTGAGCAAATGGGCGGTTTCTGCTCTACCTGTCGAACATTTAGGGCAACCCGAAGAAGTCGCCCTAGCAGTATTGAGTTTGATTATCAACCCCTATATGACAGGTGTAGTTTTACCCGTGGACGGTGGAGTTACTCTTTAATGTTGACAGGGACTAAAAGAGCGCCGGTGCTGAGAAGTAAGTCCATAGTTGCCAATCGCTTCTAGGTGTTGAGCAGTGCCATAACCCTTGTGACGAGAGAGTCCATAATTGGGATAGCGTCCGTGCCAACGAGTAATTAAGTCATCGCGCCAGACTTTCGCCACGATACTAGCTGCCGCAATTACTGGCGATTGTTGATCTCCCCGAATTACCGCCTTTTGGGGGATTGACAAATCTTTAATAATGTGCCTACCATCGAGCAAGCAGAGATTGGGGGAAAGGGGTAATTTCCCGATAGCTCTGCTCATTGCCAGTAGGGAAGCATGAAAAATATTCAAGCGATCGATCTCTTTAACCGTAGCATAACCGATGCGACAAACAAAATCCCGTTGTATTTGCTGGCTCAATTTTTGCCGTTTTTGGGGGCTAAGTTGCTTACTATCCTTCACCCCCAACTCCCACAGCTGCGGAAAACCAGAGGGGACAGTGACCACTACCGCCGCCACCACGGGGCCAAATAAAGCCCCGCGCCCCACTTCATCGACACCGGCAATTAAGGGTTCTGCACTCATGACTCATCGGCAGTGGCGGAAGAACGACGACGACGACGACGCAGCACCATGGTTTCAGCCTCTATTTGTCGGTCTTCTGTCACCTCGTCGCTCACCGGGGTCTCTAAAGGAATGACTTCACCCAGAAAAACTGGAGTTTCGGGCGCAATCGGTTCGGGGCTAAAAGTCACTGGCGGACTAGCTTCTTGGTCGATTTCCTGACTAACTTCGCTAGTGGTGGAACGACGACGACGGCGCACCAAGGGACGATTTTCGGCTTCCTCGCCGGTTTCCGTCGCCTCTATTGGGGCAGTGGCGGCTGTGTCCTCGGCTTCTGGGGTGGGAGTCAAGGATATTTCAGGAGTGGCAGGCGTTTCTGGGTTTTCCGCTTTTCTTTCCCCTGCCAGTTTCACGGAAACAATCACCGATTTCGGGTCTTTAAACTCCTTATCCACCAGAATCAGGGGTGAAATGCCCATTAAAGAATAAACTTCCTGTTCTACGGGGGTCATTTCCACGGAAACCCTTTCCCGTTCGGCGACGGGGATATTTTTGCCCGCACTGGCATCTTCTCCCCGTTTCGATAGACGGGCGGGGCGTTCTCGTTTTTCCTCAAGGCGTTGGGGTTCTGATTCCGGCTCGATTTCGTTGTTAACACCGTTAGTAGAGGCTTTTTCGCTCCGTTCCTCTTTGAGTAACAGTTCCGAGGGACGACGACGACGGCGACGGCGAGAATTATTAACCTGTTCTTGATAGTTGGGATGGAAGGAAAGATCCATTCCTTGGGCGTTTTCTTCGGCCTCAAATTCGGGGAAAACTTCTAGATAGGGTTCGGCAGCGGCAACGCTAGGAGCGCTCTTATCGGGCAGAACTTTTGTATTAGTCGGCGCAACGACAAAGGTTTCTTTTTCCGCACGGCTAACGGTGGCGGTTTCCAGGGCGATGGCGTTGCCTTCTCCGGGTAGATGGGCTAAATGGCCTAGTCCGCCGCAATGGTCACAGGTTTTGCCGAATAATTCATAAATGTTTTTCCCTTGACGCTTACGAGTTAATTCCACTAACCCCAATTCCGATAATTGGGCAATCTGGGGCCGGGCCTTGTCACTTTTCAGGGCCTTATTAAACAATTCCAGTAGTTTCAACTGGTCGCGACGGGAATCCATATCGATGAAGTCCACCACCACCACACCGCCGATATTTCTCAAGCGCAGTTGTCGGGCGATTTCTGTGGCGGCCTCGCTATTAGTCCAGAGTACGGTTTCTCGGGCCGTGGCCGAACGGGTAAAGGAACCGGAGTTAACATCAATTACCGTTAAAGCTTCCGTCGGTTCGATGATAATGTAGCCGCCGGAGGGTAAATCAACCCGGGGTTTCAGGGCCTCGCGAATGGCGGCGTTAACCCGGAAATAGTCGAGAATTGGCTGGGTTTCCCGATGGGAGTCGATATAAACCCCTTCGAGAGCTTTGCCGCCGCCCCAGTTCGTCAATTGTTGTTTAACTCGTTTTACCGCCACCGGGTTATCCACAACAATGCGATTGACATCGGCACTGTACATATCCCGCAAAACCCTTTGAATAAAGTCATCATCGCGGTTCAGCAGGGCCGGGGCGCGGCTGCTGACGGCCATCTGTTGGATATTCTCCCACTGTTTTTGCAGAAATTCCAAATCCTCGATAATCGCTTCTTCCGCTTTGCCTTCGGCCTCGGTGCGTACCAGCAAACCCATCCCCGCCGGTTTGACCAAAATCCCTAAAGCTCGTAAACGGGAGCGCTCATCTTCACTGCGAATGCGACGGGAAAGATTCACCCCGCGACCATTGGGCATCAATACCAGATAACGGCCCGGGAGAGTGACATTTCCCGTTAGCCGCGGTCCCTTGTTGCCGGTGGGTTCTTTCATTACCTGTACCAGCACTTTTTGCTGGGGGGCCAGTAATTCGGTGATAGCACCGGCAGTTTTTTTCAGTCTTAAGGGGCCCAGGTCGGTGACATGGATAAAGCCATTGCGTTCCGCATCGCCAATATTGACAAAGGCCGCATCTATCCCAGGGATGACATTTTCTACTAATCCTAGATAGATGTCGGCCACCTGCTGATTACCTGTGGCTACAACTAATTCCTGAATTTGATCTTCCCAAAAAACAGCCGCTATATGGTGTTGTTCGGCTATGATTATTTGTTTTGGCATTCAATTTCCTCAATCTTTCGGTTTCAAAAGCGACGGACCATGGGCTATTTGTCTATGCTTTGAGGCTACTTCTGGAAATCTGGTCTTGTTAAGAAAGTTCTAAGAAGATGAGTCCGCATCGTTAAAGCCTCATCTTGATGTTCATCTGCCTCTCAGACCTGGGAACTGAGTCTTGGTTTCAGTTGTTAAGTCTGTTTGGCAACTGCCGGCTTGACCCACAATTGGACAAGCACAGCCAGGAGACGAGATTTTCAATTAATCCCTGAGTCTTGCTCGATAACAGCATTTTTTATCCGTTTCCGCTGGTTCTGTCTATCAGAATCTAGGAAAAAAGGAGTTTTTGAGTTACTCCCCTCGGCAACGGGTTTCTGTGGACGGGAAAAATAGCGCACTTTTCAATTTTCCAAAAACCACGATTCTTTTAAGAAATGCTTTAATCGAGTCTTATAGACGACTATAACTCACTGGGTCACTCTCTGACAAGACGATGATCCCCTGACCAAGATAAATTTTTCGGGGCAAGAAAGGAGTCAGGAGCAATGATAGGCAATAAAATAGACCTAAAAAGCTATATAGCCGACTTTTTAGGCTAAAATTCCCTTTTTATCCCCTTTTGGCTTTCTTAAGAATTAATTAACCCGCTAGTACCGCTAGTATTATCGACGAGATGACCAGATTGACGGTTTCCTTAATCCCTTAATTCCTGTTCTGGTAAGGCGATAACGTTCAAAATTCCCTGTAAATCGGCTTCTGACTCGATTTCTAGCAATTCTTGCCGGTAGGGACGATAACGGTATAGTCGATAACCTTTCCCCTTTAACCATCGGGCCGCGGCCAAATTACTGCCTTGATTACCGGCAATATTTTCGTAGAGAATCAAGCGCTAAATAATCACTCATAATCTAGTATGGCCTGCACCCATTTGGGCGGACGAGAAATCGGATTACCGAGGCGATCAAGAACTAATAACGCCACTAAATGCACGGCAAATAAGTATAATAAACTATTGACAAATATGCCCACAACTGCTACCGATTGCACTTGCAGCAGCGTCGGTTTAGCGAGAATCCCTAACCAGGTGAAAATCCAATCGATAAAATTAGTCGCTTGGGTAATCACATATAACCAGAGATTTTCGCCTAAAAGAATTGAAAACAGCCAAAAACGAAAGAATAAACCAAAAGCCCCCAACAGTCCCCCGGTCAAGATAGAAAATTCCCAGCGCGCACCCCGGCGCCAGCATAGCCCCAATTGTAACCCCATCAGGCCGTGGGGAATCAAAAAGACGATACTGCGAGTCGGTCCCATTAACACCGACAAAAGTAAACTAGAAACTAATGCTGTCATCCAAGCACAACGAGCGCCCCAACGTAAATAGGCTAAAGCGATAGGAATCGGGAAGAAAACCCTTAATAACGGTCCCAGGGGAAAATAATAATCAATTAACCAGATTAAACTGGTAGCACTGGCCAAAAAAGCCGTCTCCACCGTGATCAGGGTAGCGATAGACTTGAGAGGAGATGGTTGGATAGGTTTGGTTGTGGGTTTATCTAGGGGTTTCTCCTCTTCCCCCAGATCTACCCAATTGGTTTCATCTATTGTCTCTTGTGAGGATTGAGCGGGAGCATTAGCGTTAGAATCGTTCATTCTATCAGTTATCCGGTGGTCGGGACGGGGTGGCCAGCTATTCTTAGCTTAGACTGGCGACTCCCAGTCAGACAAGAGGCAAAAGGGGGAATAAATAATCAGTCTTTAATAAGGGACTTGCATGGGAATAATATCCCAATCGATCGGAGGGCGCAAGCTTTGCGCCCCTACAGTAACGGATTTTGTCCACAATGTAGGGGCGAACTGCGTTCGCCCAAAAGGTACAGGGTTTGCGGCAAAAAGTACGGGCGAATGAGTAGGTAGTGGATTGTTTCAGCTAATTTGGTGTATTAGAAAAATGCTAGAAATTCTATAATCTAAGACTTTAAGCCGAAATCTATTGCCCTATTTTAGCTGAAACAGTCCACTACGGCTCTCAATTTTCTAAAAAAAAAATCGACCCGTCTAAGGGCGGGAGACAAAGGGCAAAAGAGCAAAAGAACAAAGGGTTACAGAGTCCTCCCAGCACCGCACACCACCCGAAAACCGAAGTTGCCGGTGTCGTCGTCGCGGCGGTAGTAGTAGTAGCGGTAAGCAGAACGGCAGTAAGCGGGATTGAAGCACCAAGAACCGCCCCGCAGACACTTAAAGTGCTGAGAACGATTATCATTATTGATAAGCCACGCCGATCCATCCTTTGGCGCTCCGATATAGTTATCGTGCCAATCGTCTTCGCACCATTCCCAAACATTGCCACTCATGTCATACAGTCCCCAAGCATTGGGGTTTTTCTGGCCCACAGGATGAGTTTTACCCCGAAAGAACCCCGAATTTCCGTCATACCAAGCGTAATTTCCTAATTGATTAGCATCATCACCGAAATAATAACGAGTAGTGGTCCCCGCACGACAAGCATATTCCCATTCCGCTTCCGTCGGTAGGCGATAGGTTTTCCCTGTTATTTGACTCAATTTCTGACAAAAAGCTTGAGCATCGTTCCAACTAACATTTTCTACCGGATTTTGCGGATTATTTTTAAACCGAGAGGGATTGGTTCCCATTACTGCTTGATATTGTGCCTGAGTCACAGGATATTTCCCAATCGCAAAACTGTTGACTTTAACTTGGTGTGAAGGCTTTTCATAATTGAAAGCATCAGAATCACTGTCAGGAGATCCCATGAGAAATTCACCTGCTGGTAAGTTCACCATCTCTAGTGTTACTCGATTGGGTAGTTTTTCGGTAAATGGAGTAGGTGAAGCAATTAGGGGTATTGGTGAAACAGGCTTTTTGAGTGCTTGTAAGGCATTTAAAACCTGTTGTGCTGTCCATCTTTGTCTTCTATCTTTTTGCAAACACCCTTCAATAATCGGTTTAAACTCTTTCGGTAAACTGGGGATTTGTAGCTCACAATTTATCACCTTTACCATTAATTGATTATTGTCATTATTGAACTTATAGGGAAATTGATTAGTGGTCATTTGGATTAACATAATACCTAATGACCACAGATCCCAAGCTGAGGAAATATCACCCCTAAAGGCTTCGGGAGGCATATAAATAATTGTACCGGTATTGTGGACTGTTTGAGTGTGGCTTTTGTTATTTAAGGTTCTAATTAAGCCAAAATCTGCTAACTTGTATTGTTGATTAACCTTGAGGATATTACCCGGTTTTAAATCTCGATGGACTTTATTTTGTCGATGAAGATAATTTAAGCCCTGGGCGACTTGAGCAGTAATATTTTTAATCTCATCCGCTGACAAACTGGCTTTGGCAATGTGATTTTCTAGGCTACCCTGTGCCAATTCCATCACTAAATAAAGCATTTCAGTATTGAGAAAAGTAAATTCCCCCACCGCATAACTCTTAATTAAATTAGGATGTTCTAACTTTCTGGAATTTGTTAACTCAATTAATTTATCATCGCTACTTTCGGGGATAACTTTAATGGCAACTTCTTTGACCGATGTATTTCTGACCATTTCACTAGCATGAAATACACCACCAAAACCACCCGCACCGAGAAATTTATTAAGACGATAGGAGCCTATTTGTTGCCCTTCTAACATCTTCATCATTTGGTCTAGCATAATAATAACTCCTGAATTAGCCAATTTTTACGTTCTGTAACTATCCTATTAAGTGGGTGGTTTTAACGAAGGCAAGAGGCAAAAGCTTTATCGAAATGTGTAATTAATTTTGCTTAGGTACTTAATACTAAATCTGGCTATTAAATACTGATTATTTATTCCCTCGAGTAGAAAACGAGTTTCTCGGAAAAACCCGTTTTCTGTGGGTTACTCAACGGATTTAGTATTAGTATGACTTGGGGTTCGGTTATCTCATAATCAAAAAAAGGTGGGCGATAAACCCACCAGAAAAATAACCCAAAAACCTTAACGATAATTAGGACTTTGGATATCTCTAAGACGCGCTTCGGGACGTTTAAATCTGTCCATTTGTGCCTCAAAGAATTGACGATTTTTAAGTAAATGTTTGGGATTAGGATCGTCGAGGGGATAGAGTAAAGCAGTGCGTAGAGCTTGAATAACTGCTGAAGTGACATTATACATCGAGCGCTGGAAACTAATCCCCAATTGAATCAAAATATCATCTTCCCCCCGGCAGTTTTGCTGATAGTAATCAATCAGATATTGGGGTAAAAAATGATACATATCATCCATTAACAACGTCGGCGGAATTCCCGCAGTACCCACGGGGAAAACATCCGCATAAAGAATGCCATAGTGAAAGTCTTTTTGTTCGTCAGGAACCTGTTTTGCTTGGGCATTATAGGACTTTGTACCCCGGAAGGGAGCAGTACGATAAAAGACCGCTTCCACATAGGGTAAAGCCGCTTCATAAAGCCAAGTAAAAGCCTTTGATTTGGGGATAATTTCGTAGCATTGACCATCAATATAAACGTGATGATAAATCGGCCGGCCAGCGATGGCAAAAATACCATTAACGAGGAAATTCATGGCATCAGGAACACCTTTAAACCCTCCTTCATCGTAGATATCGGACATCTCGAAAAATACCGGGGCCATCACTTCCCAGAATAGTCCTAAATTAGAGTAGTAGGACATCATCCGCACCTGTTCCAAAAACATATCGGGGAACAGGTCATAAAGTTTCATCATGACGGGATTTTTCTTGAAATAGGCCTTAATAGCGCGGTCGGCATTTTGGCGATATTCTTCTGAATCAAGATAGGCATCAAATAAACCCCAACCCATATCGCGGCCATGCCATAACATGGCTTGCATACAAGCTTCGGCAAATTCCATATTAACGCGGTCATGCCAGAGGTGATGGATTAATCTGGGCATTTTTCGGGTTTTATCTTTATCCATGAATTCTAACAATTCAGGGTGAGCGGAACCCGTACCGCGCCAGATGCGTAAATCGGCATTATCGCCAGCGTAATGATTTTGTAGGTCTAGGTATTCTTGGGGCAGAAAATATTTAAAAAAGGGCAAAGGATCGAGGAAAACTCGTTCGGCAATATAGAGCAGATCTCGCCAATAAAAATCCATCGGCACGGCATAAGCTTTATAAATGCCGATAATTTGCATCAGGTTTTCGGGAGTATCCGGCAACATGGATCCACCCGCTTCTAAACGATAGATAATGTCGGCGAATTCGTGATTAGAAGGGGGAATTTTGGCTTTGATTAATGTCCCAGTCATAGTTTTAGGTAAAGTAATTAGCAGCGGTTACAATAATTCGGAAACAGCAAGGGATAACTAACTATTACTCAAATATTTACCCCGATTCAACCAGTTGGTTTTTGAGGACTTTTGCGGAGATTTTTTGAAGACAAAACTAGGTTTTGCTTCTCCCGATAAGCTGGCAACCATCGAGTTAGTGGTGGGTTCAATCCAACGGACTAAATAATTGGGTTGAATACCTAAAAAGACGATTAATACCATTAGGACAAAAGCGGGGATAGTTTCCGATTTCAGGACTTTGGGATAGTAGGCAAGTTTATTATCCAATTTACCAAAACAGGTGCGATTAAGCAGGATAACAAAGTAAACCGCCGTTAAACCGGAAGCGATGATACAGAGAACCGTCTGCACGGGAAAACGGGAGAAACTACCCTGAAAAACGATAAATTCCGCCACAAATCCCACTAATCCGGGAATCCCGGCGCTGGCCATACCGGCGAGAATTAATAGGGCGCTAACCAGGGGTAAACCGCGAATTGGGTTCATTAAACCGTTTAAAACGTCTAAATCTCTAGTTCCGGCTTTGCGTTCGACGATGCCCACCAGATAGAATAAGAGGGCGAGAATAAGACCGTGGCTAATCATTTGCGCGACGGCACCAAGGACGCTTAAACCCGTGCCGGCGGCGGCTGCTACCAGTATATAGCCCATGTGACCGATCGAACTGTAGGCCACCATGCGTTTAATGTCTTTTTGGGCAATAGCGCTCAAGGCCCCGTAAATAACGCTAATAACGCCGATAATTGCCAGTCCGGGGGCGATTAAAGACCAAGTTTCTGGGAATAATTGCAGACCAAAGCGAACTAAGCCATAAGTACCGAGTTTAGCGAGGATACCACCTAGTAAAATGGCTGTAGCGGGGGAAGCTTCCGTGTAGGCATCCGGTAGCCAAGTATGGAGAGGTACGAGGGGGATTTTGATGCCAAATCCCACTAACAGCAGAGTTAAGAGCAGTAATTGGGTTTTTTGGGAGAAATCGGCGGTGGAGAGGGAGGAATAGTCAAAAGTACCACCGTTGAGAAAACCTATGCCTAAAAATGCCGCTAGGACTAATAACCCGGAGACAGCAGTGTAGAGAAGAAATTTAATCGAAGCATAGCCACGTTTTTCGCCTCCCCAGATAGCAATCATCAGATAAAAGGGGATTAATTCTAGTTCATAGAAAACGATGAACAGCAGCAGGTTTTTAGCCATTAATGCCCCAGAAACCCCGGCGTTAATCAGGAGGATTAGGATGTAATAAAGTCGGGGACGCTCTACTTTTTCTTCGGTACTATAGATAGCTATTCCTGTCAAGAAACAGTTTAAAATAATTAACGGTAAGGACAAACCATCGACTCCGAGGTTATAACTTAAACCGATTGGTTTTGCCCATTCGCGGTATTCAGAAAATTGAAAGCCATTACTGGTTAAGTTATATTGGGTCAGCAGATATAAAGACCACAAGAAGACGGCGGCAACAAAAAAGAGGGTAATTTGACGTAATTTTGCTGGGGCAAATTTATCGGGGAAAAGACCGACGATAATTGCTCCAAGTATTGGCAACCAAAGCAGGGTACTGAGCATATTGGTATCGATCGAATTTATAATGACTGGGATGAGAAAAGGATTAGCCAAACGACACGATGACTAATCTGGAATTGACTAAATTAAATTCACTTTGCCGGTATCGAGATCGTAGTAGGCTCCAACAATTTTTAATTGTTTTTTATCTACTAAATCACCCATGACCGGGGACTTGCCTAATTTCTCTACTTGATAGACAACATTGGATTTAATGGCTCGCTCAAGTTTGTCGGAACCGGGTTGTTTTTCAGACCGATCAACTCCCACCTGTAGGCCATCGATTAAACGACCGATTTGTCCGGGAAAACGACCCCCTTCAATGGTGGCTTTTACCGCTCCACAACGAGAATGGCCGAGGACAACAATTACCTTAGCTCCTAACACCAACGTGCCGAATTCGAGGCTACCAATTTCTTCGGAAGTGGCTAAATTTCCCGCTACCCGACAAACAAATAGATCTCCTAATCCTTGATCAAAAACAATTTCTGCCGGCACGCGAGAATCGGCACAGCCCAAAATTGCCGCAAAAGGGGCTTGACTTTCGGCCACTTCTGTGAGTCGAGCTTGATCGCGGTTAGGACTTTTTTTTCTTCGTTCCCAGAAACGTTGATTGCCTTCCATGAGCATAGTTAAGGCCTGGTCTGGGTTCAATCCTTGATTTTGAGCGGTTAGCCATGGCTGGGAATTAACAGCAGTTTGGGCGTTAGTTTTGGACAACTGAGAACCCAAAACAGAGGCGGTTAGACTGGTTCCCAAAAAACCACCCCCATAACGAATTAATTGGCGACGAGAGGTATTGAACATAGGTAATTGTTTCCATTAATCAGGACAAATCCTATTGTCAGGGCCGGGGATGCTAAAGAAAAGCCTAAGTTATCAAATCTTTAACTGAAAACTAGAGAAATTTGTGCTAGTAGGGGCCAGCAGATGATAATACCAATCAAAGCCACCCCCAAAATAATCGACAGAAAGTAAAATTGGGTCTGTCCTGAGACGTTATATTTCAAACTCTGACCACCAAAAACCGTGGCTAATCCCACCAGATTAACGATCCCATCCACCAGAAAGGTATCGATCCAGTTAATAATTTGCGAAATTAATCCGACGACAAAAACGATGGTGACTTTATACAATTGGGCTGTATAAAGGTCGTTGGCAAAGAAATCTTGAAGGGCTTTCGGTTGAAAAACGATCGGTTTGGAGATATTTTCATTCAGATAAATATAGGCTGCCGGAATTACGCCCCCAGCAGTGGAAAGTACCAAGAGAAAAGCCACTCCCAGATTTAAGTTACTTGGTAATAAATGCCATTGCGCTAATAAAATCGGCAGATGAAGGGCGAAACCCATGGTCACAGTCATGGGGATAACTAAGGGCCAAAGAGCTTCCGGAGAGCGCAGGGTCATCGGTTTGATTTTACCGCCAAAGAAAACGCAAAATTCTCTAGTGACACTAAAAGCAGTTAAAGCATTGACCAACAATAGCACTAATAACAGTAAACCACTGACTTCTGCGAGGCGATCGCCCATGCGGGCTAATGACCAAAAACCACCAAAGGGAGGCAGTGCGACTAAACTAGCGGCACCGACGAGATAACAAATGCCGGAAACGGGACGACGGGACCATAAACCGCCGTATTGGCTTAAATCTTGGCTGATATTATTCCAAACGATGTTACCCACCACCATGACTAACAGGGACATAGCGATCGCATAAGTAAAGAGTAACACTAAAGCGGTTTCCGTTTGTCCGGTGGCCACAGCGATAAAAATCAGTCCCATGTAGGCACTGACGGAATAGGAAAGGGAGCGCTTGACATCGATCTGGGCGATCGCAATTAACCCCGCACCGATAGCGGTGACAGAGCCAACAATGATCATCACCTGTAAGGTTAAGGACGATAATTGTAGCACTGGCTCTAATTTGACCAATAACCAAGCGCCAGTGGAAACGACGACGGTATTCCGCAGAATTGTCGCTGGCATCGGTCCTTCCATGGCCTCATCTAGCCATAAATGCAGGGGAAATTGAGCGCATTTGCCCATTGGACCTGCAATCAGGGCTAAACAGAGTAAATTAGCCACATTGGGGTTTAAATCGGCTGTAGCCGCCCATTCTGCCAATTGGTCAAAGTTCCAGGTTCCCGCCAGGGGTAAAAGGGCCACCACTCCCATCAAGAGGATTAAATCGCCAATCCGTTTGGTTAGGAAAGCATCCCGCGCCCCCGTTACCACCAGAGATTGATTGAACCAGAAACCAATCAGTAGATAAGTGCCGAGGGTGAGAACTTCTAGCACACAATAGCTGAAAAATAGCGAATTACAGATAACTAGGGCGCACATACCCCCTTCAAAGAGGGCGACGAGAGAATAAAACCTTGCCCAACCCCAATCCATTTCTAGATAGGCGATCGCATATACCTGGGCGGCGAGGTTTAAGCCGGTAATTAGCAGTAAAGCCCCGATATTAACGGCCGAAATCTGCACATCTAAAGATATGCTTAAATCTGCGGCATTTAGCCAATTAAATGCTATAGATTGCGGCGGACGACCCCAAACGGCGAGCAAAGCAAAAAGGCTATGCAAAAAAGCCCAGCAGGTCATGATCAAGTTCAGATAACCGGCCGGTCGCGGGCCGGTTTGCCGGATAATACCGGGAGACCAGGGTAGAGCGAGAAGTGCGCCGGCGAAGGCATAAAGAGGTACCAACCAGATAGTCTGGCTGAAGGACTCGAACATATAACCACCTCAAGAAGAAAAATGATCCTGAATTAAAGTTTAAGGTTTAATGGCTCACTAATAAGCTGTCACCATTTTTTAACGGGGCATGAATGGGGATGGTTTGACTAGCTTCCAGCAGGTATTTTAAAAAGGCATCGGCAATCACGGAAAGTTGTTTTCCGGCCAGATAACAAACGTACCAATTGCGCTGAATTGGAAACTGTTCCACGTCGAGGATGGTTAATTCGCCGTTTTCCCCTTCCGAGATGAGAGTATGCTTAGATAGTACCGATATTCCCAAACCCCCAGAAATAGCCTGTTTAATCGCCTCGTTACTGCCTAATTCCAAGCGCACCCTAACTTTAATATCGTGGAGATTAAATAATTTTTGTACCGCTTGCCTGGTTCCAGATCCCGATTCGCGCATAATAAAAGGTTGATGGTTGAGGCACTCAAGGGGAAGATTTTTCTGTCCCACCAATGGATGATCTCGTCGCGCCACCACCACTAGGGGATTTTCTAGGAAAGACTGAGAACACAGTTCCACTTCTTCCGGCGGTTGACTGAGAATATACAGGTCATCCTCGTTATTTAACATTCGCTCTTGCAGTTTCTGATGATTAGTCACTTGCAGGGCAATGTCAATACCGGGATACTGTTGACAGAATGCCCCTAGTAATCGCGGTACAAAGTATTTAGCGGTAGTAATTACGCCTAAAGTTAGCTTTCCCTGTCTAGTTCCCTTAATATCGGCCACTTTCATTTGAAAGTTGTCCAATTTCTTAAAAATCTCTTGACAGGTGAACAGTAATTCCTGACCCGCTTCGGTTAAAAATAAACGTTTGCCAATTTGCTCGAATAGCGGTAAACCCACGGCTTTTGTGAGTTGTTTGACTTGGGTTGAGACGGTAGGTTGAGTGATAAATAACTCCTCGGCCGCCTTGGTAAAGCTACTGTGTCGAGCGGTAGCCTCGAAAACCCTTAACTGGTGCAGGGTTGCCTGTATCAAGTTCTTATCCTCTTCTCAATAACAACTATTTGTCACCATCAATCCTAACGCCTTTATAGATTCTAGTCAATTAACTTTTTGATAAATATAGACTCTACTAGATATAACCGCAGCTTAAGACCTTTTGTAGCTGTCAGCTTTTTTCTCCTTCCTCCCCTCTCCCCCACTTCCCTGCTCCCTTCTCCTCTTCTCCCTTCTCCCTAGGGTTGATTCAAGGTAGGGTTGATTCATGAATCAACCCTACCCTTAATCCCCCCTTGATAAGGGGGGTGTCTGATAATTTTTAATGCCTACCTACTTAATTATCTTGCTACAATCAAAAAACAACCATCTATTAAAATTAAAAGACAATGGTTAGTTATCTTGATATTGACGACGATCTTCTTTTCCCCGATAGTGATGGTCAACCGATGGCAGATAATACCGAACAATATGAGTGGATTGTTAAAATTAAGGAGAATTTAGAAATTATCTTTGCTGATGACCCTAGGGTGTTTATTGCTGGAGATTTACTCTGGTATCCTCTGCGTTCTACTTTGGTTTCACCGGTTGCTCCCGATGTGATGGTAGCTTTTGGCCGTCCCAAAGGACGAAGGGGTTCCTATCGTCAATGGCAGGAGGAAAATATCGCTCCTCAAGTGGTTTTTGAAATTCTATCACCGAAGAATACAAAAGCAGAAATGAGTCGAAAATTAGAGTTTTATGACACATATAATGTAGAAGAATACTATTTATATAATCCCATGCGCTGTCGTTTACAAGGTTGGCAAAGACAGGGAGAAAATTTAAGAGAAATTATCCCCATCAATGACTGGATAAGTCCCCGCTTAGGTATGCGTTTTATCTGGGATAAATCTAGTTTAGAATTGTATCGTCCCGATGGAGAGAAATTTTTAACAACTGTTGAGTTAGAGTCTCAAATGCGTCAAGAAAAGAAACGTGCCGATAAAGAACAGAAACGCGCTGATAAAGAACAGAAACGCGCTGATAAAGAAAAAAAACGTGCTGATAAAGAAAAACAACGTGCAGACCGACTAGCGGAACGCTTACAGGCGTTAGGATTAAGTTTAGAAGAAGAATAATACCATGCCATTACTTTGGAAAAATGGTATTTAGATCAAGTTTTTTTCATAAGTTATTAGTAAACAATAATCAGTGAACTGATAACTGATAACTGTTTACTGATAGCTAAAAAAATCTTTAAACTTCTAATAAATTTTCTAGGCGATCAAGAACGATATCGGTGATACACTTAATTCGGTATAAACAGGCTTTAGTATCTGTGGAGTTGAAAGTGCCATTTTCCCAATATTTGTTACTACCGGCACCACCCCCACAAACCCCAAAATAATCACAGTTTTGCCGACATAAATCGACTCCACCGCGCATATCAGCGTAAATTTGTTTAAATTTCTCGGTTTCACAGATAGATTCCAGAGAATCGGTCAAAACATTACCAAAGATAAAATCGCCGTAGGGTTGGGTTTTAATCGATAGTAATTCCGGATCAAAGGTGGAAAAATTACCTTGATTATCAAAATTGACAATCATAAAAGGTCGATTCATATCGGTATTTTCTAAGCGTTCATCGGCATAAATCAAACTACAGATAGATTCAAATTCCCGCAGCTTAAATTCTCCTTGTTTGGCCGTGACTAACTCCCAAAATCTGGCAATAAACTGGCGATAACGTTGTTCAATACCTAATTTATCTAAGGAAGATTGTGAATGAATACCCTCAGTTTCTTCCATATTAAAAGCCACATCGGTAAGACCATGATCCCAAAAAAAGTTAAAAATTTCGTCGGGATAGTCGAGGGAATCTTCTGTTAAAACAGCGATAACACTCACATCAATTTCATGTTTTTGCAAGAAAGAAATCCCCCGCATTGTAGCAGCATGACTGCCAGTTCCCTTGCGGTTTTGCCGGTGGATATCGTGAATAAAAGCCGGTCCATCAAGACTGACTCCCACATAAACATCATGCTTTTTAAATAATTGACACCAAGCATCGTTAATATAAGTGGCGTTAGTTTGTACTGAATGACGAAAACAGTAACCCTGCTGATTATATTTCTCGCTAACTTCCGCAATTTTAGCAAAGGCACTTTCATAAAAACTGATGGGAACTGCTAAGGGTTCGCCGGCGTGCCAGCAAATGGTAAAATCATCTTGGAGAAAACGACTACTAAAAACCCTCTGAAAAATCGGCTCGATTAAATCTAAGGATAGGGTATTTTTTAAATGGCGATCGGGTAAATAACAGTAATCACAATTGAGATTACAAAAAGAAGTCGGCTGCACGACTACTAAAGTAATTGGACCACAATCCGACCAATCTATATTTATGGTTTTTTTCATGATTCTATTGTTTAAATTCTCACTTAAGTATGATAACTGATTCTGGGGAGTCTATCTTAATTTTACCTATACTATTTCCTATTCCCTCAATAATAAATAATATAATTGACCCGGAGTATTAATTAAACCGGCTCGCTCACCCGCATTTTTTCCTGTTCCCATAAAAATATCTACCCTACCAGCACCTTTAATCGCGCTGCCAGTATCTTGATCGAGAACATAGCGACTAACTAATTTTTTATTAAGATTTCCCTGGGGAATTTCTGTCTCAATTACTGCTAAAGCACCGGGGGGAAAAATACTTTTATCTGTGGCGATCGATCTTTCGGGTAAAACTGGAACTCCAATACTACCAGTGGCGGGTGCGCCGTGGGTTTCTCGAAAGAAAATAAACCTATTATTGCGGGGAATATAATTCTTTAATTGCTCAGGATTACTTCTGAGAAAATCCAAAACCATTGGTAAGGTTAACCCCTCGGCGGGAAAAATACCATCGGCAATCATTTCTTTTCCCAGACTTGTGTAGGGATGCTCGGTATTGCCATCAAAACCAATGCTCATAATTTGACCATCAGGTAAACGTAATTTCGCCGAACCTTGCACATGAACTAAATAAGCTTCTAAGCGATCTTTTAACCAGACTAATTCGTATCCCGCTAGACGGCTATTTTTCCCCAGTAAACCATCTTTTCCCTCTAATTCTACCCTAGCTGGATGGGGTTTTGACCAGCGAGAAAAGTTAGAAGGTCGGCGATAGAGAGGATATTTATAATCGGCGTTTTTTTGCCGACTTGCTTGATAAATTGGCTCAAAATAACCAGTAAATTTAACATTTCCTTGGCTATCATTACCCAAAGAACGATACCAAATAAATTCTTTTTTAACTGCCTTTTGTAGAGCTGCGGGAGTGGGAGAATTCTGCACTAATTGACGAAAACGTACTAAGGAACGCTGCACTCGCTGACGAGTTATTTCAGGAATAGGATAATTTTGATAGGCGCGGATTGCTGCCGAGCTATTCAGATAACGTAAACTATGATCGATCGCTTGTAGGAGGGTTTTTTTGTCGGTTAGCAGTCGTTCATCGTATCCCGTAGATGTTCCTAATTGTGAGATTTCAAAACGTTCTAGGGGCAAATTTGCGGGGGTGAGGGCAATTAATCCCAAGCTGAGGGGGAGGAGTGTCAAAAGGTGTTTCATGGTGACAGGAGTGGGCAGCTATTGACGCGATTAAGTAGGTAGGCGTTAAAAATTATCAGACACCCCCCTTATCAAGGGTAGGGTTGATTCATGAATCAACCCTACCTTATCAAGGGAGGCAGGGGGGATCGAACCTAAAATCCATTTTTAATTTAATTATAACCAACTACTTAACAATCAAAAAGAATAAATAAATGAGAAAAGTTGTTTCTTGTTTATATCCTTAGGATAGTTGTTGCCGATAAATCTTAATTTGTTCCAAGCGAGGGCCGACCTTAGAAATGATGGTAAATTCTAAATTTTGGTAATATAATTGTTCTCCCACCTTCGGTATTTTTTGCCAATGATGGAGGACAAAACCAGCTAGGGTTTGGTATTCATCGGCCAAGGGTAAACTTAAATTTAATGCTTTGTTCACGTCCTCTAAATTCATTTGTGCTTGTACGAGAAAAGTCGATTCATCGAGGAGTTGATATTTTACTGTTCCTGATTCATCACTAGGGGAAAAAGTTCCCAGAATCTCGCCGATTAAATCTTTTAGGGTTAATAAACCGGCTGTTCTGCCAAATTCATCCACAATGATAACCATCTTTAAGGATGATTCCCGCATCACTGTTAGTAATTCATTTAAAGCAGTGGTTTCGGGGAAAAAACGCGCAGGTTTTAACCAAGGTTTAATCGGGGTTGTTAAATTTAACTGACCTTCGGCAAGGGGTAAAGCTAAATCTTTAAAATCGATCAGACCACGGATATCATCACCGGAATCTCCTTCCACAGGATAACAAGAATAGCCGCTGTTAACTACTTGGAGCAGTAATTCCTCAAAAGTTGCGGTCGAGGGAATAGCTATTAAACGGTTATGGGGAACCATGATTTCTGCGGCAGTGATTTCGCTAAACTGGAAAACATTATTTAAAATTTTCCTTTCCGCTGCTTCTAATCCCGTTAATTCCCCTTCCATGCTGATAATTAATTGTAATTCCTCGGAAGTTACCCGACTAGAACGCTGTAGATCCACTTCGGGGATACGGGTTAAAACCAATAAAAAACGAGTTGATTGATTTAGAATACCGATAAAAGGCTTAAAAATCCTGGAAATAACCCCAATAGGTGCGGCTAATAATCGCGCCATCGGTTCGGCATAAATTAAAGCTAGGGATTTGGGATAAAGTTCCCCAAAAACTATCTGGAGATAGGCCACGATTAAAAAAGCTAGACAAAGAGAGAAGCCATGGGAGAGAAGATTTTGCCAGTTTAAAGAAAAGGGTAAAAAACTTAGTAATTTCCTCACAAAAACGGTCATGGTACTCTCCCCGATCCAACCTAAAGCTAAACTAGAAAGGGTGATACCTAATTGGGTAGTGGAAAGTAAGCGATCGAGACTTCTTTGTAGAGATTGGACCGTCTGCGCTGGCACATCTCCCGCAGCCACTAGCTGACTGATGCGGGTACGACGGACAGACACAAGCGAAAATTCGGCCGCTACGAAAAAAGCATTGAGGACGATTAGTAAAAAGACTAAAATTAAACGAGTCAATAAATCCTGATTATCCATAGCGAAAAGGCAAAATTCGCCTTTTTTAAAGCCTATCCTTTGGTTTCGTCCTTTGATTGCGGTTGGTTTTTCTGTTGTTGCATATAAACTCTCACTCTTTTCAGCACCTCTTCTTCCTTCACGGGGATAAAAGTTTGATTGCGACCATAACTGGTGCGATCGTTGGTAAACTTTTTAGCGGGGTTGATATCCGGTTGACTGACCCCCTTGAGGGAGGCGATTCCTAATTGATAGGCTACCCAACCGCTACCGAAGCCGGCGGCTAACATGGCTACCATCAAAAGGAGTCCTAGCTGCAAGGAGGTGCTGATTGAAAATTTTTTCATCTTGGTAGGTCCGAATTTTCACGTTCAGAGTGATTACTGATCTATAATGAGTTAATAGTATAACCCAGGGTTGGCCGAGCGGTTGAGGCAACGAACTCAGTGCGACGTACACAACCCCAGTCATGAGGGTGTAAATCCCCCCACCTTATCGGAAGGTGACTCCACAGCCCACTTCCTATCTCTGACAAAGATAGGGGGGGAAGCAAGGGCAAAAAAAGCTAGGAAAGACAAGTCCAGTCGGAACTAGAAAGTGGGAGTCTATATGGTTAGCGAAAGCGAACTCACGCCCGAACTACGGAAAAGTGCAGCAGTGAAAAGGACTGATACACTGCGACCAAAAGGTCAATACGGCCAGTGGTATAACCTATGTTGAGTAATAGGAATCCGATTACCCAGACCGTACCGTAGAAAGTGAGAACCTAAGTGGACAAACAATGACAGGGGAATAAGGTACGGGAACCTCCAGACTCTCAACCTACTACCGTAGGAGATTAAGTCAAAATCTGAGAATGGGGGGAAGGAACTTATCTCAAGCCAAAGCTCTACCGTAATAGTAGAGATATGCCGAAAGATAAGTGGCTACATCAGAGTAAATCAACAGGTTGAACTTATGTCTAAGGCTCAAGAAGCAGAATGGATACAAGTGGATTGGACAAACATCCAATACACCGTATCAAAGTTACAATCCAAAATTTACGAAGCATCCCTAAAGGGTGACAAAAGTTCGGTTGTTAAATACCAGAAAATCCTAATTAACTCTTTCAAAGCTAAATTACTAGCCGTAAGAAGAGTGACACAGGATAACAAAGGTAAGAGAACGGCAGGAATAGACGGCAAGAAAATCCTCAATTACGAGGAAAGAATCAAACTAGCTGAAAACCTGAAACTAGATGGTAAGGCAACGCCACTGAGGAGAGTAGAAATACCCAAATCAAACGGAAAAACCAGAAATCTAGGAATCCCCACCATAGAGGATAGAGCCAAGCAAGCATTAGCGAAAATGGCACTAGAACCCGAATGGGAAGCTAAATTCGAGCCTAACAGCTACGGATTCAGACCAGGTAGAGGCTGTCATGATGCTATAGATGCCATCGAACTCCAAGTCCGTCGAAAAACCAAGTACGTCTTGGATGCGGATATCAGTGGCTGTTTTGATAACATCAAACACTCAGCGATAATCGAGAAATGCAATACTTTTCCAGTCATGGAAACCCAAATCAGAGCTTGGCTAAAAAGCGGAGTAATGGTGGGGGATGTATTTCATCAAACCGAAAAAGGCACACCACAGGGGGGAGTAATATCTCCGTTACTGGCAAACATAGCTTTACACGGTTTAGAAACTCACATTTCAACCAAATTCCCTTGTAGAAAGACCAGAATAGGTCAGACTAACGGAAAAATGGAGGAAATAGGGGAAGCTAGATTAATCAGATACGCTGATGACTTTGTTGTACTTCATGCCAGAGAAGAAACAATCAAAGCAGTCAAGATTGAGGTAGAGAACTGGCTAAAGGATTTGGGATTAAGCCTAAATCCTGAAAAAACCAGAATAGGTCATACTAAAGAGGAATACAACGGTGAAAAACCTGGACTTGACTTTTTGGGATTTAATATCAGAACCCATGATATAGGGAAATATAAATCCAATAAGAAAGGAAATGGGGAACCACTAATGATGTTAACTAAAGTTAAACCATCGGAGAAATCGGTGGAACAATTTATCAACAACATCAAAGAAATCCTCAATAGTGGACACGATAAAGCCCCGATAATAATGATTAACCAATTAAGCTGGTTAATCAGAGGATGGGCAAACTACTTCAAAATAGGAAGCCATTCATGGGAAACCTTTGGGCGACTAGAATTTCACAGGCTAAACAAGCTATACCTAAACTGGGGAAGGAAAAGATTCGCCAAAGAAGGAATAGGGTACATTAGTAAAAAAATATTCCACCAAACATCCAAATCCAAATACACTTTCGGATGGAAGATTGGAGACAAAAAATATACAGTACCTACCCTATACGATTTCCCATACACCCAACATATCAAGGTAAAAGGAAATAAAAGCCCTTACGACGGAGATTGGGTATATTGGACAAAAAGAATGGCAGACCATCCGCAAGCCCCAAAAGATATAACTTACGGGATAAAACAGCAGCAAGGTAAATGCTACATCTGTGGACAAAACCTAACTGTAGAAGATTCCCTAGAGATACATCATATAGACGGAAACAGGGAAAACAACAAAAAAACGAACAAGGCAATAGTGCATAACTACTGTCACAAGTCACACCATAGAATGGCGGTATCTCTCCAAGAGATATTGGATGTAGCTTGAAGCCGTGTGCGGTGAAAGTCGCACGCACGGTTTTGCAGCCGAGCTAATCAAGTAATTGGTTAGTTTAGGTAACTAATTCGTGCTAGGCAGGTTCAACTCCTGCACCCTGGATAGTTTTGATGGCTTCAGGCGATCAGCTTTGACTGCACTAGAGTAGTCGGCGGTGACAGATTACCTGACCATTTTCGGCTGCTTTGAGAACAGAAATACAATCATTAATTTTATCCTTTTCATTTTTCAGGAAAGCTAAAAAAACACAAGAATCCCAGTAGTGTAGCTTTTTTGTTGGACGAATCACTTACTTTCTCCCAAAATTCCGATCATTTCCTCAATGGTAGGTAAATCTTTTTCCTGAGGAAAAAGATCAATTGACTCAACTTTAATCCCGATTTTTTCCCCATCTTCTCTAGAGGTAACTATCCCCGATACAGAGACTCTTTTTTCTAGATATTCTTTGATATTATCAAGTAAATTTGGTTCAAAGTAACATTTAACACTTTTATTAGTCAATAAATTGTAAACTCTAAAAATAGGTTGACGACTTACATCAATAGCTTTAAGTAGTCGTGCAAAATTAATTTCCTAGTGAAGATAGGCAAGAGGCAAGGGGCAAGAGGCAAGAGGTGGTTAGATATGTGTAATTAATTTTGCTTAGGTACTTAAGCACACCTTCTACAGTACCAAAACTTTGATATTTTCCCCCGATAATTTCATCAACATTAGCAATCAAAGCTTGATTCAAGTCGATACACCTCGAATCAAAGCCCAATTGCACCATAAACTCATCTCTTTTTTTCAATATTGCTAATGATCGCGCACTTTCTAAAGCTCGATCAGAAAAATACTTAGGGCGAATCGGATGTTCTAAAATTGTTACTATTCCCCTTTCTACAGTCTTAATAACTTCAGAAATTTGACTAGGTGTGATCTGATCTTGAGGCATTCCTTCTAAAGTAAGATGAATGCTGCCACTATGAATTTGAGAGATTCTCCAATTTATCAGGAGGCGATTTTTGTTAGCAAGGGTTTTATCTACTTCATGGAGTAGTATTGCTAATTGTTCTTGAGCCTTGATAAATTTATCAAAAGACAACAGTGAGCCTTCTATATCTAGTGTTAGGCTCTTGATTGTTTCCTTCGATATAGGGCTTTCCCCTTTAGTCATGGCTCTAGGAATCGTGATAATTATCTCAAGTGTAAAGGTTTTGGCTAACTACTAAAGCTTCCTACTTTACATTTTTACATGAACTAACCCTAAAGCCTAAACTAGGTTGACCTATAACCACAAAAAAACCCGCTGGCGCGGGCTTTTTTCACAAAAGCAAAGTTTTAATTAACCTAACAACGCTTTTGCCTTCGCTACCACGTTATCCACGGTAAAACCGAACTTCTCTGACATTCCTAGATAAAATATCGTAATTTTGTTAAAATAATCTCAAAGAAAAGCCTCTAAAATCAAAGGTAATGTCCAAAATCGCTAAAAAACTTAGTAATTCTCCTTTTCGTTATCCTGGCGGTAAATTTTATGCCCGTAAGCTAATCTTAGCTTGTCTTCCTAGTCACCATAAGTATTGTGAACCTTTTGCGGGGGGAGCATCTATATTCTTTGCTAAGGAAAGTGTAGCAGAGAATATTCTCAATGACAAAGATGAGGAATTAATGAACTGTTATCGACATATCAAAGATCATCTTGATAGTCTAATTGAATTATTAAAAGATCTAAACGCTACCAAAGAATTACACAATTATTATAAAAATGAATTTCAACCAGCCAATGACCTAGAAAGAGCCATGCGTTGGTATTATCTAAATAGAACTTCCTACTCAGGAATTATGAAACTTGAAAATTGTTATTGGGGCTATGGTGATAAGTATTCTATGCGTCCTGAAAACTGGCCTTCTCACCTAAAAACCACTTCGGAAAAACTGCAAAATGTCAATTTATCTTGTTTAGATTTTGAAGATTTAATCAATCAATTACCCGATGATTACTTTTTATTTGTCGATCCTCCTTACTTTCAAGCAGATCAAAATAAATTCTATTCCTGCTTCTTCAGTCTAGAAGATCATGAAAGGTTATGTAAGACGTTGAAAAAACATCAACATCGATTTAAATTTCTTTTGACTTATGATAATTGCTCCGAAATTAGAGAAATGTATGATTGGTGTATTTCTTTACAAGATAATGAATGGAATTACACTATTAATCGAACTGATGATCAAAAAAATGGTTTAAAATTAGAACATGGTTATCAGAGTGAAAGACGCAAGGGCAAGGAGGTATTTATTGCTAATTATGATCTTGAGAAACCTGCAAGATTTACACCTCTACAATTAAGTTTATTCGATGTATCTTGATTCCTAATTTTAATCAAGTAAATCCTCTATTTTTTCGATAGGTAGCCATGGTTGTAGAGGTTCAGCCGTATTAACATCAAAGAAAATTTTGGGATAATTAGGGATGAAATTACAGTTTTGATCCTGGCATTTCTGGCGAGAACAATTGATATTATTGGTTTGATTTGCTGTTAAATCTTTACTTCTGGCAACGTACATTTTTAAAAGGGCTTCTTCTTGATTATTAATATTAATTTTGCTTAAAAATATTTGCTCTTTTGGTGTGGGATTCCAAACAAATAGTCCTGTTTCTAAATTGGTCTGAAAAAAAGCATTGGCAAGAGATGTAATCACTAAATCAAAATCTGTTTCAATATATTGATCTTTGTGAATATTGAGGCTTGTTGAAGGTATTCCTATCAATTTAGACCTTTGTTCTGCCGCTTTGTCTCCTAAGGTTCTTGATCTCATACATTTGACTTCAATAAAAGGTCTGATACCTCCCTGAAGACGGAAACTACCTTTTTTGGCTAACTTACATTCAGCAGAGTATTTTTTGGCGTTTTTTTGATTGATAATAGCTACATCTATATCGTGAGAACCAGCTTGAGGATTTAAGCGAGGATTAGTAACTAAATAATTATTCGCGAGTATTTTTGACAGTTTATCTTGTACAGTGAACTCAAAAAACTTGCCACGAATCATAGGAATAACTTTTGGATCATTGAGAACTTCTGTAATATATTTGATATTCAAACTATAACTCTTACAAAAACTTTCTATTTTTTCAAACCATTCCCATTCAAGCTCGTTATCATGCAAAAACTGCTCAAGCAATTTAATCAAATCTTCTGACATCATCAGTATTTACATCGGAATTTATAGACATAGTGTTAAAAAGCTCCGAAAGACTTATGTTTAATGCTCTACATAAAGAAATCAAGCATAGTAAAGAAGGATTCCTTTTACCACGTTCAAGAAGACTGATGTAAGTTCTATCCAAATTGGCCGCTTCGGCCAACCTTTCTTGGGATAAACCCTTTTGAATACGAGCATTATGTAAACATCTGCCAAATTGAGCTAAATTGTCCTTTGCCATGCTTCGATTAAACTGCCTGACGTGACCCCTAGTCCACTGACTGACAGTCACAATAGAAAAACAAAAAAATGAGCCAGATTTTTCTGACTCATTACAGCTAAGATTTCAGGTAATTAACCTAACAACGCTTTTGCCTTCGCTACCACGTTATCCACGGTAAAACCGAACTTCTCTAGAATCACACCCCCCGGAGCAGAAGCGCCGAAGGTATCAACCCCCAACACATCCCCCTCATCGGTGATGTAGCGATGCCAACCCATAGTTGAACCCGCTTCCACCGCGAGACGTTTTTTCACTGCTTTCGGCAGTACCGATTCTTTGTATTCTGCCGATTGTTCCTCGAATAGCTCCCAACAGGGCATAGAAACGACGCGAGCTTTAATTCCTGCCTCTTTTAACACCGCAGCCGCTTTATCGCAGAGATACAACTCGCCACCCGTACCGATGAGAATGACATCGGGAGTACCTTCACAATCGGTGATAATATAAGCACCTTTAGCCACACCCGCAAGGGAAGTTCCCGCTAAATTGGGCAGATTTTGACGGGATAATGCTAGTAACGTCGGGCGCTTAGTTTCGCTCACCGCTACTTTATAAGCACCGGAAGTTTCCGTACCATCTCCCGGACGCATGACTAACAGGTTAGGAATAGCGCGCAGAGAAGCAACGTGTTCCACGGGTTGGTGAGTCGGTCCATCTTCCCCGAGGGCAATGGAATCGTGAGTCATTACCCAGATGACGCGGGTTTCTGACAATGCCGATAAACGGATAGAATTCCGCATATAGTCGGTGAAAATCAGGAAAGTTGCCCCGTAGGGAATCAATCCCGTGTTATGGAGAGCAATCCCGTTACAAATCGCCCCCATCGCGTGTTCCCGCACGCCAAAATGGACGTTACGCTCCTGATAACTGCCTTTTTGGAAATTACCAAAATGCTCTAATTCCGTGTAGTTAGAGTGGGTTAAATCCGCCGAACCACCGATTAAACCGGGTAAAACCCCCGCAAGGGCATTTAAGCAGATTTCCGAGTGTTTACGACTAGCGAGAGCCTTATCTTCGGGTTTATAAACCGGTAAAGCTTGCTCCCAACCTTCCGGCAGTTGACCGGTGGTTAACTGTTCAAATAAAGCGGCTTCTGCGGGATATTTAGCCTGATATTCGTTAAATAACTTATTCCAGTCCGTTTCTGCCGTCGCTCCCTTGTCCACTGCTTGTCGGAAACGATTTAACACCTCATCGGGAACCACAAACGGCTCGTACTGCCAACCTAAGGCTTTCCGGGTTAACTCGATTTCCGTTGCTCCTAAAGCTGCCCCGTGAACATCGGCGGTATTAGACTTATTGGGGGAACCATAACCGATGGTGGTGGTGATTTTAATCATCGAGGGTTTATCGGTGACAGCTTTGGCAGCTGCGATCGCATTGGCAATGGCATCTAAATCGGTGTTACCATTCTCGACGTGCTGAACGTGCCAACCGTAGGCTTCAAAACGCTTGCTCACGTCCTCGGTAAAAGCGATATCGGTGGAACCATCGATCGAGATATGGTTATCATCGTAGAGAGCGATTAACTTGCCTAAACCCCAGTGACCGGCTAAAGAACAAGCTTCCCCGGAAATTCCCTCCATATTGCAACCATCACCCAAAATCACATAGGTGTAATGGTCGATAATTTTGGCATCCGGTTTGTTGAAACGGGCCGCTAAATGGGCTTCTGCTAGGGCCAAACCCACACCATTGGCAATCCCTTGACCCAGAGGACCGGTGGTCACTTCCACCCCTTCCGTGACGAAATTTTCGGGGTGGCCGGGGGTTTTCGATTTCCACTGCCGGAATTGTTTAATTTCCTCTAGGGGAACGCTATCGTATCCGGTCAGGTACATCAAAGCGTACTGCAGCATACAACCGTGACCGGCGGAGAGAACAAAACGATCTCGATTGACCCATTGGGGGTTTTTCGGGTTAAAACGCAGGAATTGATCCCAGAGAACAAAGGCCATGGGAGCGGCTCCCATGGGCAGTCCGGGGTGTCCGGATTTAGCTTTTTCCACGGCATCCACCGCTAAAAAACGCACGGCATTAATACAAAGTTCTTCGAGGGATTGGGAGGCGACAACCATAATGTTTTTTAGAATGAACTACAAAAATAAGACCAGGTTAAAGAGGGAGCCACTCACAGATTACTCTTTCAGGGGCATCGACTCAAGCATATTTTCTAAAAGCTAAGGTGACGTTATGGCCACCAAATCCAAAGGAGTTGGAAAGGGCAGCGTTAACTATCTGCTGACGACTTTCGTAGGGGACGTAATCGAGATCGCAATCGGGGTCAGGATTGTCCAGGTTGAGAGTCGGGGGAATCTGGTCATTAGCGATCGCCATCACCGTGGCCACGGCTTCAATGCCGCCAGAACCGCCTAAAAGGTGGCCTGTCATCGATTTGGTGGAACTGACAGGGATTTTGTAGGCCGATTCTCCTAAAGCTTTTTTAATCGCCTTGGTTTCCGTGGGATCATTGGCTCCCGTACTGGTCCCGTGGGCGTTGATGTAGCTAATTTCCGCCGGAGTCAAACCGGCATCTTTGATCGCTAATTCGATCGCTCTGGTGGCCCCACGACCATCGGGAACCGGTGCCGTCATGTGATAGGCATCGCAAGTCAGACCATAACCGATCATTTCGGCGTAAATACGCGCCCCACGGGCCAAGGCCGTTTCTAATTCCTCTATAATCAAAATTCCTGCCCCTTCCCCCATGACAAAACCATCCCGATCCTTGTCGAAGGGACGACTGGCCCGGGTGGGGTCATCGTTGCGGGTGGACAGGGCCTTAGCGGAGGCAAAACCAGCCAATCCTAGGGGGGTAACGGCGGCTTCCGTCCCACCGCAGATCATCCCTTTGGCTAAACCCCTTTGTACTAGACGGAAAGCATCGCCGATGGCATTGGAACCGGCAGCGCAAGCGGTCACGGTGCAGTTACTCGGTCCTTTGGCCCCCGTGTGAATAGCGGTTAAACCGGCGGCCATATTGGCAATCATCATCGGGATCATGAAGGGACTACACCGGCTCGGTCCTTTTGTCAAGTAAATTTCCTGTTGATCCTCAAGCACTTTTAAGCCACCCACGCCCGTACCAATTAGTACACCTATATCATCGGCATTGAGAGCGTCGATCACTAATCGAGAATCTTGCAGTGCTTGCAAACTGGCGGCGACGGCAAATTGAGCGAAACGGTCCATGCGTTTTGCCTCTTTGCGATCCACATAGTCATGGGGGTCAAAACCCCGCACTTCCCCAGCAATGCGACAAGCGTGACGGGAGGCATCAAAGTGGCTGATTAAACCAATGCCACTTTTGCCGTTGATTAAGCCTGTCCAATAGTCTGCTAGATTATTGCCGAGGGGAGTGATCGCACCCATCCCCGTGATGACAACCCTTTTTAATGGCAATTCTGTCATGTTTGTTCAAAAATAAGGGCAGATTTTGCCCCAGATATTTAATTCTAATTGTCAATTTTCCCGCAATAACTAGGCGGTTGCTCCTACTTTCTCGCTAATATAATCGACAGCTTTGCCTACAGTGTCAATTTGTTCGGCTGCGTCGTCGGGAATTTCAATATCAAATTCTTCCTCTAAAGCCATCACTAACTCGACCACATCAAGGGAATCAGCTTTCAGATCATTAGCAAAGCTTGCTTCGGGGGTAACTGTACCCAGATCCTCTACTTCTAATTGTTCCACAACAATTTTTTTAACTCGATCGAAAATTTCTGTACTCATGGATGTCAATTTTTATCCGCTGGTTTACCGGACTCTAGCCTCTAGGGTCTGGGGAAATGGGGCGGTGTTACCATTTCCGACAATAAATTTCGGTTAGCTTTTTCACTGACCATTTTTCATCTTACTGGAAGTTGTTCCCCTCTTGATGAAGTTTTTTCGCGATCATCAGAAGAGAAGGGTGTGGGGTGTGGGGTGTGGGGTGTAGGGTGTGGGGTGTAGGGTGTAGGGTGTGGGGTGTAGGGTGTAGGGTGTGGGGTGTGGGGAGAATAAATAAAAATAATCTCCTGTCTCCTGACTCCTGACTCCTGATTCCTGACTCCTGCCTCCTGAATAAAAAGCCAAAATATAACGGATAACTCCGAAATCCAGATAATAATCATGGCTGACCATTACCCCAATTCTAGAATTATCCGTTTTTTTTGGTTTTCTTGACTACTATTCGGCGGTAGCCAATCCAGTTTCGGTGCTGCCAGTGCTGCGACGACGGGTGAGAGTATTAAAGAGCATAATTCCGATCGCCTTGATTAGATTGCCTTCCAACTCTTGGAACATTTTCATGTTCATGCCAAAAGCGGCGTTAGCTTCGGTGACAATGCGATCGGCCATGGCTTGATCCACTGGTAACTCGTCGAGGGTTTGACGATAGTGGTTTTTATAGGCTTTTTCGTCGGAAATATCTTTGAAATCATAGAAAGCCGTGCCACCAGTTTCCAGATTCATCGCTTTTTCGGCGATTTTTTTCAAGATTTGCCCCCCGGACAGATCGCCGAGATAACGGGTATAGGAATGAGCGACTAATAATTCGGGTTCTGTTGTGGCGATTTCCCGAATCCGGTTAACGTAGGCCTGACCTGCGGGAGATAAAGCGATCTCGTTGCGCCAATTGGGACCGTAATAAAAATATAAATCCTGTTCCAGCGTATTTTTACGATTGAGTTCAGGAAAACAGATTTTAGAAACGACGGGATGACTAGGAAGTTTTTCCATCTCCTCCTCCATGGCCGAATAGACGAAGTAGAGGTTAGCCACCAGTTTGCGATAGGAAGTTTTTTCTACCACGCCTTTGAGAAAACACTTGACAAAACCGACGTTTTCTGCCATGGTGTGGGATTTTTTCGTGCCTTCCCGCAGTTGAGTTGATAAATTAACGCTCATATTATGATCACCTGTTTGGATGAGTAGAATGGATCGGGTTCGTTACAGATGCTTACTAAAACCGCCTATTTGGGTAGATTAAACTGAATCGAACGGTAATTTTATTAAGAATTTTTACAGTGCCGCCGGGGAAGCTGAGGGGGAAATTTACCTCTAGAAGGACTTGACCGCCGGTTGAAACCGGTATCAAGCCAGATGGCGCAATTGTAAAGATTAGTGAAAAACTGCTCCCTAGTTGATCTTGGGGAGAGAGAGGGTATAATTTAGCACTAATATCGATTATCGAGCAACATTCTTCACACTTCTTAGCAATTCTTAACATTCACGAGACTTATCGGAAATTTGGGTTGAAAACCCCGTCCTAAAAGGACGGCCTTGTGCTAGAGTATTTGTAGGTAGTTCCGACCGTGAGAACGTGAGCAAACGGGTTAAACGTCCTACTCCGTCATCTCAAAATTTCTGACAGTCAATGGTGTTCAATTAAGTCCAAACTGTCAGAACTCCAAACAATTAAATACTGTGGGACACACAGAAATTTACGCTTGGGGAGTAGTCTTTAAGAGTGCTGGCCTTATAGGTGTAGTCGGACTAGACATGAAACTGTAAGACCAAAATTAGCGTTGCTAGTAGAGGCAAGATTCAGCCCAAGAATCTCCGCACTTCTAGGGCGGAGAGTGTCAAGCTTATAATCAGTACAGGATTCTTTATGTTGTGCTAAACTCAGGCCCTTGAGAGACAAAGCCCTAGTGGCGATGTCAGCGAGAACACATTTAGCAACTCCCTACCCAAACCCTTAGTCATAACACTCTGGTAATGCCCCGAATACTTGTAATCGATGATGATCCTGCAATCGCGGAATTAGTCTCCATCAACTTGGAGATGGCGGGTTATGACGTTAATCCCGCAGAGGACGGGATTAAAGGCCAGGCCTTGGCCGTCCAGTTACAACCCGATTTAATCATGCTGGATTTAATGCTGCCCAAAGTCGATGGTTTTACCGTCTGTCAGCGTTTGCGACGAGATGAACGCACGTCCGACATCCCGATTTTGATGCTCACAGCCTTAGGACAAACCCAAGATAAAGTGGAAGGTTTTAATGCGGGTGCTGATGATTACCTGACCAAACCTTTCGAGGTGGAGGAAATGTTAGCTAGGGTGCGCGCCCTGCTCAGACGCACCGATCGCATTCCCCAAGCCGCTAAACACTCAGAAATACTCAGTTTTGGACCTTTAACCCTGGTTCCCGAACGTTTTGAGGCGGTCTGGTTTGAAGGTGTGGTCAAGTTAACCCATCTAGAATTCGAGTTACTCCACTGTCTTCTCCAACGTCACGGTCAAACCGTTTCCCCCAGTGATATTCTCAAGGAAGTCTGGGGATATGATCCCGATGATGATATCGAGACTATTCGCGTTCATATTCGCCATCTGAGAACGAAACTAGAACCCGATCCCCGTCATCCTCGCTATATTAAAACCGTTTACGGTGCGGGTTATTGTCTGGAGTTACCCACCAATGAACAGATGGTGCTTGATTCATCGGTGGCAACAGTTTAAACAGGGAGCAATTGTCTAAATAGGCAATAGAGACAATTGTTTCCTCTCTCCTCCTCCTCTTGAGATTGAGAAGGTTTGACCGGCGGTTGGGTTTTGATGGCTATTTCTGAGGACTCTTTTGGGGCATGACGATAACAAGCTGAGGGCTGATAGCTATATGGATGGGAAAACACCCCCAGCAAGTTAGTAACTACTGGTTTAAGGTAAATCCGTCGCCCCCATCAAAAAGCGATCGCATTCCCTGGCGGCCCCGCGGCCTTCATTAATCGCCCAAACCACCAAACTTTGACCACGACGACAATCCCCCGCTGCAAAGACTTTCGGTAAGCTAGTGGTAAATTGACCGTGTTCGGCCTTGATATTGCTGCGGGCATCCTTTTCTAGGCCCAAATCATCGAGTAAAGGCTGTTCTGGTCCCAAAAATCCCATGGCCAATAAAACTAACTGCGTCGGGATGACTGTTTCGGTTCCTGCCACCGGTTGGGGGATAAACTGCCCTTTTTCGTTGCGTTGCCATTCCACCTGTACCGTGTGGATCCCCGTCACGTTGCCCTCGCTATCCCCCTCGAATTTAGTGGCCGTGGTGGTATAAACCCGGGGGTCATCGCCAAAGCGCGCGGCCGCTTCCTCTTGTCCATAGTCCAGACGGTAGATTTTCGGCCATTCGGGCCAGGGATTATCGGCGGCCCGTTCGCGGGGCGGTTGCGGCATAATCTCTAATTGGGTGACGCTACGGCAGTTATGACGCAGGGAAGTCCCCACACAGTCGGTTCCCGTGTCGCCACCGCCGATAATTACCACGTCTTTACCCGCGGCCGAGATAAAATCCTCCCCGGGCTGTCCGTCTAATAGTGCTTTTGTATTAGCGGTGAGAAACTCCATGGCGAAGTGAATGCCCTTTAATTGGCGACCTTCGATGTTTAAATCCCGGGGTTTGGTCGCCCCGGTACAGATAACCACGGCATCGTATTCGTTTAATAGGTCTTGGCTGCTGATATCCTTGCCCACTTCCGTGTTACAGACCATTTTTACCCCTTCCTGTTCGAGCATCTGGAGACGACGCAGAACCACTTCTTCCTTATCTAACTTCATGTTGGGGATACCGTACATTAATAGTCCCCCGGGGCGGTCGGCCCTTTCATAAACTGTCACCCAGTGACCGGCTTTATTTAACTGGTCGGCGGCTGCTAATCCAGCAGGTCCAGAACCGATCACGGCCACTTTTTTGCCAGTACGGATGGCGGGGGGATTGGCAGTAATCCACCCGGATTCCCAACCTTTGTCAATAATCGAACATTCAATATTTTTGATCGTAACGGGGGGATTATGAATACCGAGAACACAGGAACCCTCACAGGGAGCGGGGCAGACTCTACCGGTAAATTCGGGGAAATTATTGGTTTTATGAAGGCGATCGAGGGCTTCTCGCCACAATCCTCGATAGATTAAATCATTCCATTCCGGAATCAGGTTATTAATCGGGCAACCACTGGCCATGCCACTAATTAGCGTTCCCGTGTGACAAAAGGGTGTACCACAATCCATACAACGGGCGGCCTGATTGCGGAGTTTATCTTCTGGCATGGGAAGATGAAACTCATCCCAATTATGAAGGCGATCGAGGGGGGTAAGTTCGGAAGGAAGTTCACGCAGGAATTCGATAAAGCCAGTCGGTTTGCCCATAGTCTTTTTTGTCTCTGTCGTTTATTCCCTATCTTCCTTCAGGGTTCGATCGATCCCCGCAACTTTACCGATTTCTTTAATCTTATCCGCAACTCAGTGGACTAACAGGCGGTAATTTTGACAAATTCGGGAATTAACTAGGGCTTGCTGAATAAATCTAAAAACCTTGTTGGATAATGCTTTTAGACTTTTTTTCCCTCAAAAAGTGCCGACCGAGGGATCGGGGGTAAAATTCAGGTACTTTTTCCCTGAAAATTAGGTAACTGACTACCTCAAAATCGGTAAAACCCTACACCCCACACCCCACACCCCACACCCTGCCCCCACCAACAAACTTTTTCAGCAGACTCTAACTATTGAGTTAAAAACAGGCGATTTCAAGAGGAAGGGGGCAATTCTAAGGGGATAGCCCCGATTATTCCCTTACGAAAATCATTGAGTAACTGCATGGCTGCCCTTTCTTTATCTTCTTGATATTTGAGATTGGCCAATTTTTCGATAAAATCTTCCCCGGTCATGTCTAGGGTATTCAACCCATAACGAGATTGTAAAAGACCTTCATAGTTTAATTCTATTAATAAATCGACAAAAGCCGCCGCTATCCTTTGGTTATCATAACCAGCATCCCCAATATCCTCACAGATAGCTAATTTCACCGCATCCTTTTGATTTTCTAAACGGGAAGGGATCACCCCCGGCGCGTCCAATAATTCTAAGGTGTCGGAAATTCGCACCCATTGTAATTGTCGCGTTACTCCGGCCCTGCGGGCGCTGGCAACGACTTTTCGCCCTAATAAACGGTTAATCAGGGCAGATTTGCCCACATTGGGAAACCCAATCACCACGGCCCGCACTGGACGCGGTAACATTCCTCTCAGTTGGCGTTTTTGGTTAATTGCATCGCCAATTTTTTCCGCCGCTTTGATAATTGCTTTAACTCTTTCTCCCTGTTTAGCGTTAGTAAAATAGACGGTTTCTCCTTGACTTTTAAACCATGTTACCCATTGTTGCTGGGCAGATTCGGGAATCATATCGAGACGATTTAAGATTAACAAGCGCGGTTTATTGCCAATCCAATCGTCCACCTGCGGATGATGGGAGGCTAAGGGAATGCGAGCATCGCGCACTTCTAGGACCACATCCACGAGTTTAAGATGTTCCTTGAGTTTTCTTTCCGCTTTGGCAATATGACCGGGATACCATTGAATTAACGACATGGGAGATGGGAGTATAAAATTAAATTTTATCAGAAATAGTCCCTAGATAGCTATAATTATCTGAGAAAAAGTTTAGTAATTTCACTGCAATTATAACAGGATTGTCGATGACTAATTTAAAAAAATGGCAAATTATTAAATCTGAGCTAGTTTTTAATAATCGTTGGTGTCAAGTCCGTCAAGACGCGGTGAAGTTATCCTCCGGACAAGTTATCGATGATTATTTCGTTAATATTCGTCCTGAAATTGTTTTAGTTGTTCCAGTTACTGGGGATAATCAATTGGTTTTTGTTCGTCAATATCGTCACGGAGTTAAGGAAATTTTATTGGAATTTCCCGCCGGAGCAGTAGATGCGGGTGAAGATAATATTACTGCGGCAGCGCGTCGGGAATTCGAGGAGGAAACTGGTTATCAAAGTGATTCTCTAATAGCTCTGGCTGTTTTGTACGATAATCCTGTTAAAGATACTAACAGAATTCATATTTTTTTGGCTCTTAATGCTACTCCCACTGGTCAACAAAAGTTAGATGTTACCGAGGAAATTGAAGTTATTCTTCGACCTTTACAGGAAATTAATCCCCAGGAAATTACTGTCTCTGGTAGTTTAGCTGCTTTCTATCTAGCGAGGGATTTTTTAAAGCAAAATTAAGGAGTTATAGCGGTTATATTAATAGGGAGGTAGGAAGTTTTCGTTTTCGGGAGCCAGTTGTCAGGAGATTATTTTTATTTATTCTCCCCAATTCATAATTGATAAGTAAGTAGTTATAATTAAATTGAAGATAAATCCCCCCTTAATCCCCCCTTGATAAGAGGGGTGTCTAACAACTTTTAACAGCTGCCTACTTAATTCATAATTTATAATTCCCACTGTCTATGAGTAATTTTTTTATGATTGCTGGCTTTATTCTATCAGCTTATGCAATCGTTGCTAACGATTCCCTACAAACTTTAGGGACTTTTTTAAGTGCCAATGAAGAACGTCCCTGGTGGATTTTATGGCTGTATTCCAGTATAATCTTAGCCTCGATTTTTATCGCTGGTTGGTACATTAATCAGGGAGATGTGGCTTATAATCGACTAGAAATGATTCCCTTCCCAGAAAATTTTACTTGGATTTATATCGTTCCTCCCTTAGCAATTTTAATTCTCACCACTTGGGGAATACCTGTGAGTACAACCTTTTTGGTTTTAACAGTTTTTGCTCCCCAATCTCTAGATGAAATGTTAGTTAAATCCGCTTGGGGTTATGCTCTTGCTGTTATAGTGGGGTTAGTCATCTATCGAATTATTTATCGATTAGAAAACTTTTTCCTAGAAACAGTTAATAAAGAACCTCAAAAAATCTGGGTAGTTTTACAGTGGTTATCTACTGGGTTTCTCTGGAGTCAATGGTTAATGCAAGATTTTGCTAATATTTTCGCCTATCTTCCCAGAAAGTTAGCGGCAACATGGTTAGTTTTATCTCTAACAGTTATGCTACTCCTGCAAACCATCATTTTTATTAATCATGGGGGTCAAATCGAGAAAATTGTCACTAGCAAAACTAACGCCCATGATCCGCGTTCTGCAACAATTATTAACCTAATTTATGGCTTAATTTTACTGTTTTTTGTTGGCTATAATCATATTCCCATGAGTACCACTTGGGTATTTTTAGGTTTATTAGGAGGTCGAGAAATTTCTCTGACTTTAACCAGAGAAACCCCTAATTTAGCCGCCACGGGTAAACTGGTGTTCGGGGATGCCTTGAAAGCTTTTATCGGTATGATTGTTAGTGTTGCTATCGCTCTTGCTTTACCTCTACTCGCTCAAAAACTTAACTATCTATAGGAAGTGGGGTGTGGGGAGAGGTAAATTAAGAATAACAAGATTGGGGAGATAGGCGATCGATTGACGCTCCGGAGTGATAAAGTTTTCTATTACTGATAATCTCGAAATTATCATTCAACCAGATTAAAGATGCTTCTGTGACTAGACCTTCTTCAAGAGTGACTAGGGAAAAATTGCGAGATTTACCCCTATCGGAGTGGAGAATGCGAGGGACACTCGCAGCATTCAGATAAACAGTTCCCATCTCGGAAGTGACCACGGGATTGCGTAAACGGGAAGTAGTATGACGGAGACGGTGGTGCATATGACCGAAACTGACGAGAGGAACCTGTTTTCCTAATAGCTGTGCTTGTGCGATGGCCGCCGCTAAATCGGGATCCCCGTGGTCCCCTCCCAAGGGTTGCCAATCGCGACCACAGATAGCTTCCGCTTCCTTTCCCAGTCCGGCTGGACCATTGTGACCTAAAAAAATCAGGTTATTATAGGCAGTATCTTGAATATTAGCGATAATTTTGGCGGTAGATTCGGCAAAACTGCTGATATTATAGCGTTCTTGCAAAAATTCTCCATTTTTCCACTCGGATCCCCCCCAAGTAAAGGGACGACCCCCAACAATCGAAAGCTCTAAACTGGGTAGGTCTAGTTTTGAGTAACCCACATGGGCAACCCCTAATAATTCTAACTGGGCGGTGACACGATCTTCTTGATCGCGATCGTAGGGACATTGCTTTCGTCCCCAGGGGGTGGCGCTATACCAAGCGTCATGATTACCGAGAATAACGGCTTTTGGTAAGGACAAACTAGCAATCCGACCGACAATTTCTAGGGATTCATTGCCAAAATCGCCGACAAATAGGGCTAAATCCACTTGTAAAGCTTCTAGAGCTAAATTATCTTCTATTTCCCATTGGTCGTGAACGTCACCGATGACGGCGATTTTATAGGTGCGAGGGAAAGAACTTACCATTACCAGTTATCAACTATCATTTATCAGTAACGATCATAACTAGGATTGGCCGAATAAATAGACCTCTTGCAAAAATCAAAAATCTTCCTTTAGGTGAGGAGTAAGGAGCCAGTAGTCAGTAGTCAGGAGAATTAAGAATGAGCATTAATCAATTAAATGCTCTATTTAGTGATTTTATGCAATTTTATGCCTATTTTTCTCATTTTTGCCCTCTCAAAAATTAATTTTGCAAGAACTCTGGTAAAGATGTAAAGATTTCAAACAAAGTTACCCACAGTCATCGGTTTGTTTGTAAATTTAGATACAGAATTATCAGGGTGATCTGTGTATGTCTTTACTACAATACCGCACTACTGCCGTTGTTACTTGCCCCCAAGCAAACACATGGGTACAACTCAGAATGCTTCCCTCTCCCTACAGCTTTGATGAAGCGCTACTACTCTGTGAACAGGATCAGGGACGTTGGGTGGCATGGATTCCCGATTTTGGCGAAATTATCTTGATCGAAGGACAATTTGAGGGATAAACTAACTCTTGCTTACAATTAAAGCAGATAAACAGCGATCGATCACTTGTTTTAATACAAGCGCCGTCCAATCGATATCGGCTGCACTGGTGTCCCTTCCTAGGGTTAAACGAATTCCCGCCAATGCCTCTCGATCGCTGTAGCCCATAGCTTTTAAAATTGGACTAGGGGAAAGTTTGCCACTATGACAGGCGGATCCGGAACTAATGCCGATTCCTGCTAAATTAAGCTGACGAACTAGCTGTTTTCCCGTGATGTGACTGTCATCGTCCGGACGGACAATAAAGCTGACGTGGTGGGGTAAACGATAGAATCGGTCCCCCGTGGGCAGCAGATAAGGATAATCGGCTAAGAGGTCAAATAATCGATCTCGCAAGGCGATTAAACGCATTTTTTCGCTAATTAAGTCTTTTTGGGCTAATTCGGCCGCTAAACCGAAAGCGGCGATCGCTGGTACGGCTGGGGTTCCCGATCGCAGGCCTTTTTCCTGACCACCGCCCCGCAGTAATGGTAAAATATCGACACCTGCTCTGATGTATAAAGCCCCCGATCCTTGCATTCCATAAATTTTATGGCTAGAAAGAGATAATAAATCTACGGGCAGTTTCCGTACATCAATATCGCATCTTGCCGCCACCTGCACCGCATCGGTGTGAAAAAGCACTCCCCTTTCTCTGGCAATGCGGCCCAATTCTTCAATCGGTTGTAGGGTTCCCACCTCACTTTGTCCGTAAATAATGGAAATTAAGACCGTATCGCTTTGAATTGCGGCTTTTAGGTCTAAAGGATTAACCCTACCTTGACGATTGACGGGAAGACGAGTAATTTGCCAACCTTGCTGCTCTAATTGTTTACAGGGTTCAGCGATCGCCGAATGTTCCACACTAGAAATAATTATATGACGGGGGCGGTTATACTGTTGAGCAACCCCGATAATCGCTAAATTATCGGCTTCCGTGCCGCCAGAAGTAAAGATAATCTGGTCTGGATTGGCATTAATTAACCCTGCTACCTGTTCTCTGGCCATTTCGATGACTGTTGCCGTATCCTGTCCCCAAGTGTGTAAACTGGAGGGATTGCCCCAATGATGTTGGAGAATAGTGGCAACCCGCTCGATTACTTGGGGATGAGTGGGGGTAGTGGCACTATAGTCAAGATAAATTTGCATTATTTTACAATCTGAGAAATGAGAGCCAAGACAGGCAGCTATTCTCAGTTTAGCGGCTTAGGTTTAACACTCGATCGATTGTCGGAGCAGTTCAATCATCCCCTGATAAAAATAGAGATGCCGATTAAAGCATCCCCACAGATCTGATTTTAGTTGTCAGCCTGGACTAATCAATTCTGATTAGGGTCAGTGGCTGCGGCCATTTGCATTCTCTGTACCAGATTATCGAGGGCTAATTCTAGATGTAAACCGGCATCTACGGCGGTCCAACCCTGTTCCGTTAGGTGTCGCCATTCAAAGTGTAGGTGCGGACCGGTAGAAAGTCCCGTACTACCCACGCGACCGATAACCGCACCCTGTTCCACCCATTCTCCCGGTTTGACAGTAATTTCCGAAAGGTGGGCATAACGAGATTCTTGACTACCATCGAGGTGACGTAAAATCACCGTTAATCCGTAACCTCCTAACCAGTCGGCGGTGGCCACTTCCCCCGCGTAGGCGGCTAATACAGGTGTTCCCATCGGTGCGCCTAAATCAGTACCCGCGTGCATGGCCCGATTCCCGCTGACTGGATGATTTCGCCACCCGAAAACCGAGGTAATTTGGGCGGGAAGGGCGAGGGGAAAAAGTAAATCGGTGCGTTGAGTTGGGTTAGAATCCGTGGGACTTAAACGGGTGGCCCGCTCATAGGTGGTCGCTTCGCTGATTGCTTCCACTTCTGCGCGAGTCACCGGGGCCAAAGCCAATTTTACGCCATTCCATTCCGGGGGATTGAGAGCCACTACCTGACTTGGAATCACCGTCGGGGCAGCCAGACGTACCTGGGCGCTAGAAGCGACGAGAGTGGGGGCATAACGACGCAGGGAATTATTAGCGATAACCGGCTGATTTCGGGGCTGCCGTCCTACTCGCACGGCCGGATTAGGATTGAGACGCACCCGGGCCAGATTAACCGGGGGTAAGGGTTTGGCCACAGTGCTGACCGGCTGACGACGGGGGGACCGGGCCGCCAGATTACAGCTACCTCCTACCAGTTGACCATTTTGGGCGATCGTTTGGCAACCACTGCGGCGCTCGGTGACAACAACGGAACTGGGGGGGTTAAAGTTTCTGGTATCGATAAAATTATTTTTACCGCCGGCCCGGGGGGCAAGGGTAGGCATATCGGTTTGATGGTTTTCGGGGATAGCCAGACGGGGGGCAGGATTAGTATTTTCTTTGATAACGGGGGCTTTTAGAGTTGCGGCGGCATTTTCCACCACTGGGGTTTCGCTGCCAGTTTCGGAATTAGCGATCGCATTGGGAGCAAGAGTGATCAGACCGCTAATCACTAAACCGAGACCACTGCATAAACTCAGCTTCTTTTTTAGCGATTTTCCTAGAAAAAGTTTCAATATCACCGATGAAGGATACATAGGGCGGCCTCACTTCTCACAGTTTAGTCAAAAAAATATTTAGACTTGATTATAGCCGAGACTGACCCTACCGGCCGGTATATCGATTTCGCTACTGGCATTGTCCGAGGTGAGTTTAACTTTTAATTCCCCTCGATCGCTTACCCCCGTTATTATGCCCTGATAGCCCTCGAAAAATATCTTTTGACCAAAATTGGCAAAAAGTTCTAAATAGGAGGCTAATAGGGCTTTTATGCCGTGATTACAGTAATATTCATAGCCGTATAGGATAGCATCGCTGGTGACATCGGTTAATTGAGCGATCGAGGTGATTTTATTGCCGGCCAAAGCTTGTAAATTAATACCCGTGGGGGGGACAGGATTAAACCAATTGAGGCCCACTCCGATGACTGCTTGCGGGATTTTTTGACCCTGAATACGGGTTTCTAGGTTAATTCCCCCTAGTTTGCGCCCTAGTAATACTAAATCATTCGGCCATTTGATTTTAACGGGTATTTCCTGACAATTCAGGTGATAAGCGATGCCCCAAACTGTAGCGAGAACGAGATGGGCAGATTTATCCACCTCTAAATCCAGATTTAACGCCAAAGATAAATATAATCCTCCCGGTTCAGAAATCCATTCCCGTCCCCATTGTCCTCTCCCGGCACTTTGTTGACTAGCAGTCACCACAAAAGGCGGATTTTCCCCCAATGCTAATAATTGCCAAGCTTTAGTATTAGTGGAAGGTAATAGCTCAAAGTGATGGATTTTGGTCATAAATGGGGAGTGGGGAGTATTTTCAGTGTTGCCAAAGGCACGGCGTAGCCGTCCAGTAAACAGTAAACAGTTATCAGTGACCTGATACTAAATCCGTTGAGTATAGGCTAAATATCAGGAGAGGCACTCCTGCAAGTGGAGTGACTCTTAAATGATTACAGATGTGTCAGCAGCTGCGTGTAAGCATCCCACCGAAAAACTAATGCGCGGGGGGTTTGGGGGCGGCGCCACGCCCCCAACGGGGGGTTTGGGGGGTAGAACCCCCCAAAAGCTTGGATTGAATGATCAAGTGGGAAGTAATGCTAAATCCGTTGAGTATAGGCTACATATCAGGACAGGCAAAAGGCAAGAGGCTTCGGCCGTGAGCTCAGCCGAACGGCAAAAGGCAAAAGAGGGAATAGATAATCAGTTTTTAATAACCGGATTGAGTATCAAAACTGACATCTGATAACTGATCACTGATCACTGATAACTGATTAGGTGCAAGGAAGAGAACGCAGGTACTCACTGAGGTGGGAACGTAAACCGATGCCATGGAAAAGCGGGCCACGACTGCCTAATTCGACAATACTGACAGCGGCCACGGGCATTTCAAATCGATCGCGATAACGGCCCACATCGATGCCCATCAGACTACAGAGCATGATCCGGATGGTAGCCTTGTGGGAAACGATCAGGATATTGCCATCACTGTGGGTGTGTTCAATTTCCTCCAAAACGGCTGCGGAACGACGGGCGATATCGATCCCCCTTTCCCCGTTGGGGGGAGCATTCCAAGCCGGATCCGTCAACCAGCGCACATAGAGATCATGATATTGACGATCGATATCGTTGGGGTGCATACCTTCCCAAAGACCATAACCGATCTCTTGTAATCCCTGGCGGATTTCTAATTTCAGTCCCACCGCTTCACAGAGGGGTTTAGCGGTTTGAATAGCTCTTTGTAGGGGACTGACGTAGGCTGCACGCCAAGGTAAAGAACGATAGACATCGGCGAATTCCTGCGCCATTTCGATGCCTTCGGCAGTCAAACCGGGGTCATTTTCTGGAGTACCACAGTATCCTCCCGTTTTGCTATAGGCCGTTTGTCCGTGTCGCAGAAAATATAACATCAAGCACATAGTTTTTCAGCAGACCAAATCCGGGGCTTCCCTTGTTACTGTTGACTGGTTAGGTTCCCGCTCGCCAGCGTAGGTCATTGCGGAGGTAAGAGCGATCGCCCATAACTTGAAAGAGGGGACCGTGTTCGGCTAATTCGACGATCGTCACCGAGGCCACGGGCATGGCAATTCGATCGCGATAACGGCCGATATCAATGCCTAAAAGAGAACATAACATGATTCGGATCGTTGCTTTATGGGAAACGATCAAAATATGGCCATCATCGTGATTATGGTCGATTTCCTCTAATACTTCCGAACTGCGGCGAGCGATATCGATGCCTTTTTCGCCCCCCGTGGGAGAATTCCAGCCCGGATCTGCTAACCAGCGCACATAATCATCATGAAACTCCCGATTAACCTCGGCTGCGGTTTTTCCCTCCCATTGGCCGTAGGCAATCTCTTTTAATCCTTCCCGTTTCTGGATGGGAATCCCTAAGAGATCGCTTAAAGGGATGGCGGTGGCCAGGGTGCGCTTGAGGGGACTAGAATAGATCCCTGTCCAAGGCACATCTCGATAGACAAGGGCGAAATCCTTGGCCATTTCATCCCCGGCCGGGGTTAGTGGCAAGTCTAATCGACCGCAAAAACTACCCGCTTGACTGGCTGTGGTTTCGCCATGACGCAAAAAGTAAAGTTTTAGACTCATCTTTTGGGTGCATCTCAATATTTGTGACTCTCTCCCACTTATAGTGATAAGCAGAAGTTATTAAAAGAGGGCGAAGGCAATTCGCCGCGACAATCATCGGAAATTTTGGGTCTGAAACCCCGCCGTTCTAGGTTGGCTTTACGTTAGAATTAAAAGGCCAGTCTCGAAAACCAAGTGGACGGCGCAGCACCTTGAAAACTCGGCTTAGGGGGTTCCGACCAGAAAAGCTTGGCCGGGTAAAAAGTCGCGCGCAACAAGTACAAGAAGCTATAGGCGGTCAACGTACCGTGGGACACACGGAATCGGGCTTCTGAAATGGGGCGAAAGTCTGTGGACTCTGTGTAAGACAGTACATGGTTTTTTAACTGTGGTATGCGACGGTGGTGGAAGCAGAAACTTAAATCGTGAGGTTTAGGAATCGCCGCACTTTTAGGGCGGCGAGGATGTCAACCTTTTTACCTTTTGTTTCCCAGTAATTCTCTAAATTACCACTATATTTAGGGTTTACTAAAAAAGTTTTTCCTGGGGGCGGGGTGTCGGGAGACAAAACGAAAACTTTCTATCTCAGTCGGACAGCAAGCTGACTCAGCAATTGAAGCGAAAATTCTGCCATTCTCTAGGATGCCATTCCGGGTTAATCTGGGTTTTGTGACAATTTATGGCTAAATTTTAAGAGGCAGTATGGAACGCACTTTCTTAATGATTAAACCCGACGGTGTACAGCGCAATCTGGTGGGGGAAATTATTCAACGCTTTGAAGCTAAAGGTTTTACGCTGGTTGGGTTGAAAATGATGCAGGTTTCTAGCGAATTAGCGGAAAAACACTACGCTGTTCATAAAGAAAGACCCTTTTTCCGTTCTCTAGTCGATTTTATTACTTCCTCCCCCGTGGTGGCTATGGTTTGGCAAGGAGAAGGAGTAATTGCCTCCGCTAGAAAAATTATTGGCGCCACTAATCCCCTCAATGCCGAACCGGGTACGATTCGCGGTGATTTTGGCATTAGTGTTGGACGCAATCTTATCCATGGTTCCGATGGTCCAGATACCGCCAAAGATGAAGTTAGTCTCTGGTTTAGCGATGCAGAATTGGCTAATTGGACTCCCGCCATCACTCCCTGGGTCGTAGAGTAATTCCCTTTGAAGTAGTCAGGAGTCGGTCGTCAGTGTTCTCCGAGTCAGGAGACAGGAGATTGTTTTACTCCCTTCTCCCCTCTCCCTTCTCCCCACTTTGCAATAACTACTCCTGCATACTTTGTGCTTTTTGTCAAAAAAACTTTTTTTTTGCAACAAAACTACACAAAAAAAAGATCATCGTTGTGGGTGAAATTGACTGATTTACCTGTCTTAATTGGGATCACCTTGTAGGTGTGGCAAGGGTTTCAACCCTTGCTGTCCAAAAAAGCACAAAATAACCCATTATGAAATTCAGTAAAATCGCTGTAACCATTGTAACATCGTTGTTAAATAAAAATCTTTCTCAATTAATTCTTAAGAATTTGTAAATATTGCGGAATGTTAATTTAAATATTCTCAATTTTTTGGAGTCAATGAATAATTTTTGCTTATCTTTGTCGAACATTGAGTTAGAAGTCAGGAGTCAGGAGATAGGGTGATAGGGTTTTGGGGTTTTGGGGTGTTAGGGTTTTAGTTGAAATTCCCCCACTACCCCACTACCCTACTACCCCAATGGCCAATCAAGGTTGGATTTATCGAGATAAAATTAGCAAAAATCAGGCAGGATTAAGCCTATTAGCCTACTATACGGGCAAATATCCCCATTCTAGCCCAGAAGAATGGCTTGATCGCATTTTATCAGCAGCAATTCTAGTCAACGGTCGTCCCGCTTGCCCCGATACAGTTTTAGAAATCGGGCAGCAATTGACCTATCAGCGCCCACCTTGGACAGAACCGGAAGTGCCGCTCTTTTTTGAGGTACTCTACGAGGATGCCGAGGTGTTAGTGGTGGCGAAACCTTCGGGATTACCCGTGTTAGCGGGGGGTGGATTTCTCGAACATACTCTCATCCATCTGGTGCATCAGCATTATGCCGAGGTCACTCCCTATCCAATTCATCGTCTTGGTCGCGGCACTTCCGGTATAGTCTTAATGGCGAAATCAAAGCCAGCTAGAGCTAAATTGAGTCAACAGATGCGAGAGGGGAAAATTACCAAAATATATCGAGCTTTAGTGGGTCGGGGCGACATACCGGATAACTTTACTATTAATCAAGCGATCGGGAAAATCGCCCATCCCATTTTAGGCTACGTTTACGGTGCGCTCACAGATGGGTTATCGGCCCGCAGTGATGGTCGAGTCTTAAAAAAACATCCTGATAGTACCCTATTAGAAGTACAAATTTTTACGGGCAGACCCCATCAAATTCGCATTCATCTGGCCTTTTTTGGCTATCCCTTAATCGGTGATCCCTTGTATGGTCTGGGGGGATTACCGCGACCGAATGCGGTCCCAGGAGATTGTGGTTATTATCTCCATGCCAATCAAATCCTTTTTAATCATCCCAGTACAGGGGAAAGAATCTCTATTTGTTGTCCAGCACCGCCGGAATTAGTGGATAGACTTCTTGCAGAAGTCAGGCAACAGAAAGAAGAATAGATGCTTTCAGCATCAGGATTGATTACTTTTGGCTCTTCTGGTTTCTGTGTGGAAACGAGGTCTATACTGATAGTTTCTTCCACAAAATAGTCCTAAAAGTCTTGCCCAGTAAACATTTAACCTTACATAAGCAAAAATTATCACACAAAGTCGAGAAGAGCCTACTTTTTGACTTTTGCAAGCGGTTTAATAGCGCAAATCTCCAAATCTAGCAATATTTAGGGTTGGCTGAATAAATCTAAAAACCTTGTTGGATAAAACTTTTAGACTTTTTTGACCTCAAAAAGTGCCAGTCGAGAGTGATCGGGGCGAAAATTGAGGGACTTTTTCCCTGAAAATTAGGTAATTGACCGTCTGAAAATGGGTAAAACCCCACACCCCACACCCCACACCCGACACCCCACACCCCACACCCCACACCCTACACCCCACACCCCACACCCCACACCCTGCCCCCAGGAAAAACTTTTTGCCGCAGACCCTATTTAAAACTCCCCAAGCCGGATCGCCAGCGATCACTAAAAGACCACTTCGGTAATCACACCCTGAATCGCCCCGAACCGAGAGCGAGAACCTAAGACAATTCGATACAATATTGTCAACAAGCATTAAGCGATTTAAACTATCGATCGAAGGTAAAAGTCCCGAAGTTATCGAAATCTAGGGGGAGACAAAAACAAGCATGGGTAGAGTAGTAGGCATTGATCTAGGGACAACTAACTCCGTCGTCGCCGTGATGGAAGGCGGAAAGCCAGTGGTCATCGCCAACTCGGAGGGCATGAGAACCACCCCTTCTGTGGTCGGTTTTAATAAAGATGGGGAGTTAGTGGTCGGTCAAATGGCCCGGCGACAAGGGGTACTCAATCCCCAAAACACCTACTATGGAGTCAAACGCTACATAGGTCGTCGCTACTCGGAATTAAACCCCGAATCGAAGCGCGTCCCCTACACCATCCGCCGGGATGAGATGGGCAATATCAAAATTAAATGCCCCCGTCTGCAAAAAGAATTCGCCCCCGAAGAAATTTCCGCCCTAGTTTTACGCCGATTAGCCGAAGAAGCCAGCCGTTATCTAGGGGAAGAAGTGACCGGGGCCGTAATCACCGTCCCCGCCTATTTTAATGACTCCCAACGTCAAGCCACCCGGGATGCCGGCCGAATCGCCGGGTTAGAAGTGCTGCGGATTCTCAACGAACCCACCGCCGCTGCCCTAGCCTACGGTCTCGATGAACAGGAAAGCAAGAAAATCCTCGTTTTTGACCTGGGGGGCGGTACTTTTGATGTTTCTATCCTAGAAGTGGGTGACGGCGTTTTTGAGGTGAAATCCACCAGTGGCGACACCCAATTAGGCGGCAATGATTTCGATAAAAGAATCGTCGATTGGTTAGCCAATCAATTTTTGGAACAGGAAGGCGTGGAGCTGCGCCAAGACCGGCAAGCCCTACAAAGACTCACAGAAGCGGCAGAAAAAGCCAAAATTGAACTGTCTGGGGTCAGTGTCACCGATATTAATCTACCCTTTATCATTGCCACGGAAGACGGACCAAAACACATCGAAACTCGTCTGAGTCGGGCCCAATTTGAGGAGTTATGCGGCGATTTAATCAGTCGTCTCCGTCGTCCTCTCAAACGCGCCCTTTCTGATGCCGGTTTGTCCCCCGTCCAATTAGACGAAGTGGTACTGGTGGGCGGCGGCACGCGGATGCCGGTGGTGAAGGATTTAGTGCGGAGTTTTATCGATAGGGAACCCAATCAAAATGTTAACCCTGATGAGGTTGTAGCGGTCGGGGCGGCTATTCAAGCGGGAATTTTGGGCGGCGAGGTCAAAGACGTGCTGCTCCTCGATGTGACCCCTTTATCCTTGGGTTTAGAAACCATCGGCGGTGTGATGAAAAAGTTAATCCCCCGTAATACCACTATTCCCGTCCGCAGATCTGACCTTTTTTCCACCTCCGAAAATAATCAAACTGTGGTGGAAATTCACGTTTTGCAGGGGGAAAGGGAAATGGCCAGCGATAATAAATCCCTGGGACGTTTTAAATTAACCGGTATCCCCCCCGCACCCCGGGGTATTCCCCAAGTGCAGGTGTCCCTCGATATCGATGCTAACGGGATTCTACAAGTCACCGCTAGGGATAAAATGACCGGACGGGAACAAAGTGTCACCATTCAAGGCGCTTCTACCCTCAGCGAAGGGGAAATTAACCGCATGATCGGCGATGCTGCCCGATTTGCCGAAGAAGATCGTACCCGTCGCGAAAAGGTGGATAAACGCAATCGCGCCCGCTCTCTGGTGGATCAAGCTCAACGACGCTTAAAAGATGTTACTCTCGATTTTGGTAATGAGTTCACCCGTTCCTATCGTCGTCAAATTGAGTCTTTGAGTACGGAAATTATCGACGCTTTGGAGAAAAATGATGACCGTCGCATCGATCGCGCCCAGGCGGACCTACAGGATGTTATCTATGAATTAAATCGCGAGGTACGGCTACAATACGACGAGGAAGACGAGGGCTTTTTTAGTGCTATTCGCAAGACTTTTACCGGGGATAAGGAAGATGATCTTCCCTCCGAACCGCGTCGCGATCGTTATCGTCAGGATTATCGTCCCAGTACACCGGGTTATCAAAGCGATTATCGACCCAATTATTCGGCTAATCAAGATAGTTATCGCCCCCGCAATCAGGACAATTACTACAATGGCCGCGATAGCGATTGGCAAAGTCCCCCCCCTTCGGAGGAAAAAAGTTATAACAATAGTAAAAGTAGCCGCAGCAGCGGCAATCGTTCCCGCAATATCCCCCCCCAAAATAACTGGGATGATGACGATGATGATTGGTTTTAATCAGTGATCAGTAAACAGTAAACAGTAATCAGTGAAAAGACAGTGGGAAACTACTATTTAATACTGCTCACTTAATACATACTGCTCACTTAAAACTCAAATCTGATAACTGATAACTGATAACTGATAACTGATAACTGAATATATGCCACAATTAGTTAATTATTATGATGTTTTAGGAGTATCTCGCACGGCTACCAGTGACGAGATAAAAAAGGCTTTTCGACGACTGGCTCGCCAATATCATCCTGATGTTAATCCGGGGGATAAATCGGCCGAAGAAAAGTTTAAAGATATTAATGAAGCTTATGATGTTCTCTCCGATGAAGAAAAACGGGTTGAGTATAATCGTTCCTTGACGGGGATTAAGCGCCGTGGGATACGTCCGGGGGAAAAAGCCAATAGTAACGGTAATGGAAAAATCCCCCGTACAGAACAGGATTTATGGAAGTTTAAAGATTTTAATAACCTTAATACTAAGCGGGCTAAAATTGCCTCCTCTCCCCGTTTAACTCGTCGAGATGTGGAGGCGAAATTGACTTTACCTTTAGAGAAAGCCTATCAAGGTGGCAGACAAAGAATTCGTCTGGAAGATGGCCGATCAATAGAGGTTGATATGCCGGCAGCTATGATCGATGGGCAGAAAATTCGTCTCAAAGGTCAGGGGATTGAAGGGGGTGATTTATATTTAAAAATAACTATCGCTAGGCATCATTTTTTTAGGATTCAAGGTTCTGATATTGTCTGTCAAGTGCCGATTACTCCTAGCGAGGCAATTGTGGGCGGTTTTGTGGAAATTCCTACCATTGACGGGTTAGTTAAAATGATGATTCCTAAGGGAGTTAGAAGCGGTCAAAGATTACGTTTGGCTAACAAAGGTTATCCCACTTCCCAAGGAGAAAGGGGCGATCAATTAGTGGAAATTCTATTAGTTAATCCTCCCAATCCTAGCCCCGAAGAATTAGAACTTTATCAAAAAATACGGGCGATTGAAACTTTTAATCCTCGTCAAGTTTTATAAAGATTATGCTAGGTGGGTTACGGCAAATTTGAAATTTTTTGTCAAAAACATAACTTGTCCTTGCCTAACCCACCCTACACCTTAATCCCGCTTGATTATGACAAATATAATTGATACAATTAAACCTTTTTATCCTCTAGCTTTCAAGGCTATTCAGGGCGATTTAGAGGGAACACAAAAACAATTATTAAATACTCTGCAAAAAATCGATCGCTCGCGGGGGGGATTTTGGGGACAATGGCTAATCTCACAATTATCAGAATCCCTCAGTTTTAGCGATTCTCGCCTATCGCAAAGCCTCTGGGGGTTAAATTTCCCCAATCCCGTCGGATTGGCGGCAGGATTCGATAAAGACGGTGTAGGGGCAGGACTTTGGCATAGTTTCGGCTTTGGTTTTGCCGAGGTGGGTGCTGTCACCCTAGAAGGGCAACCGGGCAACCCAAAACCGAGATTATTTCGTTTACCGAAAGATTTAGCCGGATTAAACCGTATGGGGGCAAATAACCTCGGTGCGGCAGTTCTAGCGGCAACTCTCCAGCAATCTTGGCAACGACAACCCCGACAGATTCCCATCGGCATTAACCTCTGTAAATCGAAAAATACGCCCCTAGAAAAGGCTCCGGAGGACTATTTAGGCAGTTTTCGCTATTTATTCCCCCATGCTGATTATTTTGTCGTTAATGTTAGTTCTCCCAATACTCCAGGTTTGCGTTCCCTGCAAAGTGGGGAACAACTCGATAAAATCCTCGACATTTTACAAACAGAAAATCAAGGCAGAAAACCCCTATTAGTGAAAATTTCTCCCGATTTGGAATGGGAAGATATCACAACGATTATTGAGTTAGCTTTCTCCTATCAATTAGCCGGAATTGTCGCTACTAATACCACCACTAAACGCACGGGATTAAAAACTACAATTCTGCCTGAAACTGGTAAACCAATCACTGAAGAAGCAGGGGGAATTAGTGGGCAACCTTTGCGGGAACGTTCCACAGAAGTGATCCGTTTTATCTATCGGCAAACCCAAGGCAATTTACCGATAATTGGAGTGGGAGGCATTTTTTCCCTCGATGATGCTTGGGAAAAAATTACCGCCGGTGCGAGTTTATTACAGATTTATACTGGTTGGTTATATCGAGGACCCTGGCTAGTATCAAATATTTTACAAGGATTAACAGAAAAATTAGAGGCTAATGGGTTGACTAACATTAATCAAGCGGTGGGTTGGCAAGCTAACCAAGAATGAGCCAATTTTCTCTGGTAATTAGCAATAATTTCGCAAAAATTAGCTAAAATGTTATCTGTTCCCTTTGGGGATAAGATAAGATATAGCGTTTCCTGTTTGCAAGAGGTACATTATCGGTGATGAAAAGCTTAATCAACAAAGGTTTAACTGTGCCACCCAGATGTGAGAAACGCTATAATTAAGATAACTACAATAGGACTGATCTAGAGACTACAGCTAGATAAAAATTGATCGCCAAGTATGGAACTTTTTAACCAAACCATAATTTTATGTCAAAAAAATCATTTTTACCCGGTTGTTTAGTCGTCCTAGGATTAACAGCAGTAACCGCAGGAGGTGTCTATCTTTATCTACGAGGACAACTACCTTGGCAAAGATTCACCCCCTTAGAATCGGCAAAAGTTATCCCAGAAACTGCCTTTGCTAGTAGTTTTGTCTCCACGGATGCAAAAGCTTGGTCAGTGTTAGCTAAATATGGTACACCAGAATCACGAACTGCGGTTAGTCAAGGACTAGAAGAATTACAAAAAAATATCTTCACCGATAAGATTGATTATCAACGGGATGTCGAACCTTGGATCGGTAGTATTAGCTTTGCTTTCCTTCCTGCAGCTACCCCCGGACAATCGAAATTATTAACGGTTATCGGGATCAAAGATAAAATTAAAGCGTCAGAATTCCAGAAAAAACTAGGACAACAAGTTAATCGCAAAACTAGCACCAGTGACTACAAAGGTGTTAAAATTACTGCTATAGATTGGCAGGATAACACCACTATTTATACTGCTGTTACTGGCGATTTTTTGTTGATATCCTACGATAAAAAGGTGTTAGAAGCAGCGATCGATACCTATCAAGGACAGCCATCTTTTAGCAGTAAACCGGAAGTGAGAAAACTGCTTTCCCAATCCCTCAACCTCCCCAATACCCTAGCGACAATTTATATCGATGATTATGCCGCAATCTTGGGACCAGATGCTAATTTATCTCCCCAAAGTCGGCAAGAATTAGCAAAAATTCAAGATGTTGTCGCAGGAGTGGGTGTCACCGATACGGGATTACAGTTACAAATGGTGGCTAAATTGGCCCCTGAAACTATTTCTACCCTACCTTCCCCTAGCAAAAATCAAGTTTTAAATTATTTACCCGGAGATACCATTGCAGTCTGGAGTGGGAATAATCTTAAACAGGGATGGGAAGAAGCAGAAAAACAGTCCCAAACTAACCCAGAATTACAAGTTTTTCTGCGTCAGATCCGTGAGAATTTTCAGATGGCAACTCTTGACGCGGATAAAGAAGTTTTTAACTGGATGGATCGAGAATTTGCCTTCGGAATTATCCCCAACCAGCAAGCAGTGGGAGGGTTAGGTTTCGGGGGAATGATGATCTGGCAAACCGGCGATCATAAAGCGGCAAAAACTACCCTCGATAAGTTAAATGAATTGGTGAAAACTGTTCCCTTTATCACCATAAAAAACAGTCAAATTTCTGGCCAAGATGTGACTGAATGGAAAGCGGAAGAACAAGCGATTTTAACCTATGCTTGGCCTAATAATGATACCCTAAAAATGACCGTCGGAATTCCCTATCAACCCCAACCGAATCAACCGATTAGCAAAAGTGAGAATTTCCAAGCATCGATCGCAAATTTGCCTAAAAATAATCTCGGTTATTTCTTCATCGATGTGGAGCAAATTATCGCTAAAGCAGGGGGAATTAATAATCTTCCAGCCGGGGAATTAACCCCAGAAGCAAAGGCCTTTTTAGAATCGGTACGCGGCATCGGAATTACTGCCACTATGCCTGATAAAACCACCAGTAAAATTGATGTTTTATTTTCCCTGAAGCAAACTCCCTAAAAAGTAACCGACTAGATAAAGCGATCCACAGAGAATTATCTGACTATCGGCAGATTCTTGGATGGCTTTTTTTAGTCCTAAAAATACATCGGAACAAGTCTCTAGGTGAGATAATTCTGGACAAATTGAAGCCGCTAATTCCGCTAAGGTTTCAGGATTGGCACTGCTATGATCTGGGACAGGAACTAAATATAAACTATCGCCTTTTCTTAATAAAGCTTGGAATATTTCTCGATGATCTTTAGTCGATAAAATACCCATCACCCAGATAATTTTTGGAGCCTTTAAACTATCTACATACTGCCTTAAACCAATAGCAGCAGCGGGATTATGAGCGCCATCTATTAAAATTTCTCGCTGACACCAACTAACGGTTTGTAAACGTCCTAACCAGCGAGTTTTTGCCATTCCTTCCTGCACGACTTCATCGCTAATTTGCCAACCTTGCTGACGTAAAATATTAACAACAGCGATCGCTATAGCCGAATTAGTTAATTGAAAATCTCCCGCTAAGGATAAAGGATATTCTAACCCTTGATATTTGGCCCGATTATCAGCAATTTTTTCGGCAGCTTCTACCCATACCGTCGGACAATTTAACAGCTTGATTCTCTCCCTAACTACCCCCTGCGCTGATTCCGGTAATTGTCCGATAACTGCGGGACAATTCGCTTTTAATATCCCCGCTTTCTCCCCGGCAATATCGGCAACCGTCGGCCCTAAATTTTGCCAATGTTCCCGACTGATAGAAGTGATGACAGTAACCAAAGGTTGAGCGCAAACATTAGTCGCATCTAATCTTCCTCCTAAACCCACTTCCATCACGGCAATATCCACCTTTTCCTGAGCAAAATACAGCCAAGCAGCGGCAGTAATTACCTCAAATTGAGTAGGACTTTCCTGCTGGGGATCGATAAGCGATTGTACATCTTTAAGCAGGTTTTCTAAAGTGGCAGTTTCAATATTTTCGCCATTAATAGAGATTCTTTCTGTCCAATCAATTAAATGGGGAGAAATATAACGTCCGACTTTGTAACCGGCAGTGCTGAGAATAGAGGATAGATAGGCACAAACTGAACCTTTGCCATTAGTTCCCGTGACATGAATAATCGGAATTTTATCTTGGGGATTGCTTAAAATCTCCAGCAGATTTTTTATTCTTTCTAAACCGAGATTGACACCAAAACGCTGAAAAGGTTGCAGTAAAGAATCGATAGTCATGGTTGGCAAACTATAAATAGGGTTTGCGGCAAAAAGTTTTTCGGTGGGGGTAGGGTGTGGGGTGTGGGGTGTGGGGTGTGGGGTTTTACCGATTTTCATCTGCTCAATTACCTAATTTTCAGGGAAAAAGTACCTGAATTTTCCCCCTGATCACTCCCAGACGAGGCACTTTTGGATTTCAAAAAGGTCTAAAAGTTTTATCCAACAAGGTTTTTAGATTTATTCAGCAGACCCTAAATAAAGGAATCCGGCTAGGATTGATGCTCCTACCGGCACTGATGACCCTTTCTCTGGGTGGCAATGTCTAAAGTTTGACTAAAATGCTCGGTTCTTTTTGGATCGGTAAAACATCAAGAGAGTCAATATTAGCGCAGTATTTTAAATCTTCTTGACAGTGGAGACGCAAGAGGCGCTGACCGTGACTACAACTGTGGAACATTCCTAAAAGATCATTTTGCCATTGACGATAAAGAGCGATCGAGGCGATCACCTCATCATTACCGATCGCCATTTGCCCCGATTGTTCTTGTAGCGCATCGGCGATCGCTCCAGCACAGGCCGTATCTTCCAAAGAATAACCCCCTTCCCAACCAGAGCCAACAATCCAGACGGTTTCGGGCTGCCTATCCAATAAGTAATTAACGGCAGCTTGCCGATTGATCATGGCCGCAGTGATCACGATCGGGGATTCTTCCACTCTTTGCAGAGCGCGGGTGCCGTTAGTGGTGCTGATAAACAGACGACGACCTTTCATTAAATCAGGGGTACAATCGAGGGGAGAATTGCCCAGATCGCAGCCTTCCACTTTCGCGCCGCCTCTTTCTCCTGCCCGGAGACGTTTTTCTGGTTGCCAGGTATCACTCACCTGCATCAGGGTTTTCAGATCGCTAAAGGTTTGCACTGCTTCTGCACCGGCATTGAGGGCAGTGGCGATCGTGGTTGTCGCTCTTAAAACATCGATAACGACGGCGCAATCGGGTAGAGTATGGACGGGGGTAAGTTCGGGAGTATGATAAATGAAAACCTGCACGATTTATACCAAGTAAAAAGTAAAAGGGGAAATAAGCTCAACATACCGCCGCTCGGCGTTGCGCTGGCAGAAGAAAGACAAGGCCGATTTTATCACAGATGTCGGGGTAAAGACCCTCGCTTTTAGAGACGGGATGAAACCCCGACCATTACAAAACAGCACTTCGACAAGCTCAGTGACACGAAGCACGACATTTCGACACATTTCGAGGGGCTTCAATGTAAAGGCTCAATGTAAAATCTCAGTGTTCAAATTTCGACAATCTCAGTGTTCACTAAAATCTTGATAATCCGATGCTCTACAGGTTAGAATAAAATAAGTTGTTTGAGGTCGATAAACAATGATTGTCTTAGAAATGAAAGCCGTGGTTAAACCAAGTCAGTGTTCTGCCATTGATGAAGCTATTCGTACAGTACAATTCATCCGTAATAAGGCTTTAAGGCTTTGGATGGATGCCAAGAGAGAAGACAAAATCGATAAATATTCTCTCAATAAATATTGTGCAGTTCTCGCCAAACAGTTCAAGTTTGTCGATACTCTAAATTCTACTGCTAGACAAGCATCGGCTGAACGGGCATGGTCAGCTATTGCTCGTTTCTATGACAATTGTAAGAAAAAGGTTAAAGGTAAAAAAGGTTATCCCAAGTTTCAGAAAAATAATCGTTCTGTGGAATATAAAAACTCCGGATGGAAATTATCAGAGGATAGAAAGAAAATCACTTTCACAGATAAGAAAAACATTGGCACGGTTAAACTAAAAGGAACTAGAGACCTAAACTTTTACCCCATAGACCAAATTAAACGAGTTAGGATTGTTAAACGAGCAGACGGTTATTATGTCCAATTCTGTCTAAGTGTTGATATTCGGGAATATGCTAAACCCCTAGAACCAACAAAAAGATGTGTAGGATTGGATGTAGGCTTAAAAGTTTTCTACGCTAACAGTGATGGGGAAACGGTAGAAATACCGCAATACTATCGCAAGGCAGAAAAAAGATTAAATCGACTGAATCGGAAGAAGTCTAAAAAGTTTAGAAAAGGTCAACCTCAATCAAACAACTACCAAAAAGCTAGAAAGAGATATGCTAAAAAGCATTTAATAGTAAGTAGGCAACGTAAAGGCTTTGTCGAAAAAGAGGCATTGCGCGTCATTAAATCTAACGATTTCATCGCTTACGAAAACTTAAATATTCAAGGCATGGTAAAAAACTCTAAACTCTCTAAATCTATTAATGATGTTGCTTGGTCAACTTTTCGACAATGGTTAGAATATTTTGGTTTTAAATATGGTAAGGCTACGGTAGCAGTACCGCCTCATAACACGAGTCAAAATTGCTCTAATTGTGGTCAAAAAGTCCCTAAATCTCTATCTACGAGAACCCATATTTGTCCCCATTGTGGCTATGTAGAAGATAGAGATATTAACGCCGCTATCAATATTCTCAAAAAGGGACTAAGTACGGTAGGGCATACCGAAACTAATACGCTTGGGGAGAGATTCCCTCTGGTTTGGTTGGATACGTCCTGCCAGATTAAGGAAACTCGATGAACCAAGAATCTCTCGCATGAGCGCGACGGGAGTGTCAACACGATGGATGTCAGCTAGTTACCTAGGGTTGGCTGAAAAAGTAGGGGCGAAGCATTCGGATAGAAAATCTACGGTTTCAGCGATAGGTTATTGTCCGAATGCTTCGTCCTTCAAAATCAGCAAGGGATTTCGATTTTTTGACCTTTCTGTATTTTTTTGTTAACAAAACTTAACAATTATCGGCAAAATTTTGCTTGCTTTTGTCGGGAGATTTTGGGATAATATTTTTAAAAGATTTTATTCATAATGGAAATCTATGTGTCTAAAAAAAAATTGCACAGATTCCGATTATAAGAAAAGCATAGCGCAAGTCGCCGGCAAAGTCAAGTCCTTTCCCATTAATTATGGGTGCGAATTTCCCAGAATCAAAAAAGGGGGTTAGTGGAGGACAGGTGTTGGGGAGATTTTTGCTGGGTTCGGTGAACAGTTATCAGGTAGAACCGGGGAACCAGATACAAAACTTAACAATTATCGGCAAAATTTTGCTTGCTTTTGTCGGCAGATTTTGGGATAATATTTTTAAAGGATTTTATTCATAATGGAAATCTGTGGGTCTAAAAAAATTTTGCACAGATTCCCATTATAAGAAAAGCATAGCGCAAGTCGCCGGCAAAGTCAAGTCCTTTCCCATTAATTATGGGTTGGCTGAAAAAGTAGGAGCGATCGCCGGTTAAGATACAAGGTTTTTGAGCCACCAGCTTGAAAATCTTGCAGCTGCTTGGCTAAACAGGCCGCCAAACCCCTTACCTCGTCTATATTTCACATTTATTCAGGCAACCCTACCTAAATCTCTGCTGAAGGTGGAGATCAAAGGCTGTTTTAAACTAATACTTTACTGCGATCGTTAGAAGTATCCCCAAAAATTGCCCCTCGTCGAATTAAATCCTGTTTTTGTTCAGGGGTGATCCCCGTTGCACCGATAAAGATAGCGTTTTTAACGTCTTCTTCCCTTGCTGATCTCTGTATTTTTTTGTTAACAAAACTTAACAATTATTGGCAAAATTTTGCTTGCTTTTATCGGGAGATTTTGGGATAATATTTTTAAAGGATTTTATTCATAATAGAAATCTTTGCGCTTAAAAAAATTTGCACAGATTCCCATTATAAGAAAAGCATAGCGCAAGTCGCCGGCAAAGTCAAGTCCTTTCCCATTACTTATGGGTGGGAATTTCCCGGAATCAAAAAAGGGGGTTAGTGGGGAGTCAGACCAAATATAGGTTACACTTCATCTTTAAATGAGAAACGCTGTCATTCTTTGTAGGGAATATGACTAGACAAACCGCTAATCTCGGACAAACAGGAATTGCCGTCAGTGCTTTGGGAATCGGGACTTGGGCATGGGGAGATAAATTCTTCTGGAACTATGGCAAGGAATACGGAGCTAGTCAGGTAGAGGAAGCCTTTAAAGCGGCAGTAGAGGCAGGAATCACCTTTTTTGACACAGCCGAAGTCTATGGACTGGGGGAATCGGAACGACTCTTAGGAAAATTTACGCAAGAGACTGATATTGCCATCGATATTGCCAGCAAATTTGCCCCCGTACCGTGGCGATTGGGGGCGAATGCGGTTCATAATGCCATTAGCGAGAGCTTAAACCGTCTAAAAACCGATAAAATTGCCCTTTATCAAGTACATTGGCCCTTCACCTTCCTAATTAGCCAAGAAACCCTGATCAATGCCCTAGGGGAAGAAGTAAAAAGCGGCCGGATTGGTTCCGTGGGTGTAAGTAATTATTCCGCCGAGCAAATGCGTCAAGCAAGCCAGATTTTGGCGAAAAAAGAGGTTCCCTTAGCGGTCAATCAGGTGCAGTATTCGCTTTTGTATCGCAAAATAGAAACTAAGGGAATTTTAGCCACGGCCAAGGAATTAGGTGTCACCATCCTCGCCTACAGCCCTCTCGCTCAAGGACTACTGACGGGTAAATATAGCCCAGAAAGCCAGAATTTGCCCGATGGAGCCAGAAAAGTTGACCCACGGTTCAAAAAAGAAGGTTTGGAGAAAATAGCCCCAATTTTAAGGGTACTGCAAGAATTGGGCGAAAAATACCAAAAAACCCCCGCACAAGTCGCCCTCAATTGGTTAATCGCCCAAGGGGATGTAATTCCCATTCCGGGGGCAAAAACTGCGGCCCAAGCGATCGAAAATGCCGGGGCTTTAGGATGGAGTTTAGAAGCGCAAGAGGTGACGCAATTAGAACAGATGAGCCGACCTTGGCTGTAAAAATCAAAACTTTTGATTTTTGATCACCATTCCGGAAAAAGTCTCTAACTTTTTGGTGATCAAGATTAAAACAAGCTACAATCTTTGCATACTGCTGTACTACTTAAGAAAACTGGGACAAAATTAATGGCGACAATGACAAATAACTCCGATCGAGATAAGGCCTTGGGTTTAGTCTTAAATCAAATCGAGCGCAACTTTGGCAAAGGTTCGATTATGCGTTTAGGAGACGCCACCCGGATGCGGGTGGAAACCGTGCCTAGTGGTGCCTTAACCCTAGATATGGCCTTGGGTGGCGGTTTACCGAAAGGCCGCATCGTCGAAATTTACGGGCCGGAAAGTTCTGGAAAAACCACCTTAGCCCTCCATGCGATCGCAGAAGTGCAGAAAGCTGGGGGAGTGGCGGCCTTTGTCGATGCGGAACACGCTTTAGATCCCACCTATTCCGATGTTTTAGGGGTAGATATCAATAATTTACTGGTGGCACAACCGGACACGGGGGAGGCAGCCTTAGAAATAGTTGACCAGTTAGTGCGTTCTTCGGCCGTGGATATCGTCGTCATCGACTCGGTGGCCGCTTTAGTGCCACGGGCGGAAATTGAAGGGGAAATGGGGGATAATCAGGTGGGATTGCAGGCCCGTTTGATGAGTAAAGCCCTGCGAAAAATTGCCGGTAATATTGGTAAATCCGGTTGTGTGGTGATTTTCCTCAACCAACTGCGGCAAAAAATCGGTGTCACCTACGGTAATCCTGAAGTGACCACTGGAGGAACGGCCTTAAAATTTTATGCCTCGGTGCGTTTAGATATCCGTCGCATTCAAACTTTGAAAAAAGGCACGGAAGGGGAATACGGAATTCGGGCTAAAGTTAAGGTGGCTAAAAATAAAGTTGCGCCTCCTTTCCGGATTGCTGAATTTGATATTATCTTCGGTAAAGGCATTTCCCAAGTGGGTTGTATGCTCGATATCGCCGAACAAACCAACGTGGTTACTCGTAAAGGGGCATGGTATAGCTATAATGGCGAAAATATTGCCCAGGGTCGCGATAATGCCGTTAAATATCTTGAAGAAAAGCCAGAAGTAGCGGCGGAAATTGAGAAGTTATTGCGGGATAAATTAGACATGGGTTCGGTTCCTTTCCCCACGGAACCGGCCGATGAGGACGAGGAGGACGATCTGGAACCAGAAGTTTAAAAGAAGAGGGTTTTAAGTCTTGGTTATCCCCCAGTTTTGGGGGATTTTTTAGCTTCAGAATCGATAGATTTAGCGGCTTCTAACCATGATTGTAAACCTTTTTTAGTCGGTGTTCCTTTAGTGGTAAAAGTCCATAAATCTCGTTTATGTTGTGGTCCGTAGCTGATATGAATTGGGCGATTAATTCCGTAAAAATAGAGAGAGTCAAAGGGTAATTTTGCGGTTAAAATCCAATCTATCAGGCGATCGCTCGTTAAATCGATAATCCGAAAATCACAGGCTGCCCCCAATCGCTGACAATAATATTGACCTTTTTGATTAATTTCGTGGGCGCAATGTTGATCACGACTGGGATCGATTCTACCGTTTTTTAAGCCGGTGATCGGGTCTTTTTTTTGGAGAAATTTTCTCAGATCATTAGAACAAAATCCATAGGTTAATTGAAATTTTTGTCGACCAAAATTATCAATAATTGGATCGATAATAAAGTGAGCGAGATTTTGCCAAGCGGTGATCGTTGCGGGATTTTTGGGGTAGGGATCGATTTGTGCCGCGTACTTTTGATAGGTTTGGGAACAGGTAGATAATTCCTCTAGGGTTAAATATTTACCAATTAACATAATCATTTATCAGTTTTTTAGCTATATCCTATCACCCCATTTAGCTATTTTACCAAAGCTGCTTTTTTGCGACCATAATAAACAGCGATAAAAGCGCTGACATACATCCATAAACTATAGACCATTGCGGGAATGGCCAGATCGGGATTCTTTAATAAACCGGCAGTGATAGCAATAGCTAAAGTGCCGCTTTGAATACCCACTTCGATGGCGATACAAATTCTTTGGGGAATAGTTAATTGAAATAAACGACCACTGAAAAAGCCAATTAGGGAAGCAATCGTGTTTAAAATAATCACTGCCAGGCCAGTTTGAGCGATAAATAAAGGTAAACGTTGCCATTCTCTCAGGATTAATAAGAGGATAATCACTGCTAGAAAAATCACAGCAAAACGATTAGTTATCGGTTCCAGACTTTTGGCCAGTAAAGGGAAGTAATGGCGGATAGTCATACCCATAACCAGGGGTAAAACTATAATCAAAAATATCTGCGCCATAGTGGGACCAATGGGTAGGGAGATGGCGGCACTTTCACCCATAAAATGCTGAAGAGTGAAACTAGCTAAAAAAGGTATTGTGAAAATGGTGATGATGCTGCTAAAAGCGGTTAAAGTAACAGAAAGGGCCACATCTCCCTTAGCTAAATAGGTTAGAACATTGGAGGAAGGGCCGCTGGGGCAAATGGCGACAATCATTAAACCGACGGCAATTTCTGGCCGGAGAGGCAAGAGAGAAGCAATAATAAAGCCGACGATCGGTAGAATAATAATTTGATTGACTAAACCGATCAGGACTGCTTTGGGATAACGGGTGATACGCTGAAAATCGGCGGGAATTAATCCTAATCCCATGCCCAACATTAAAACGCCTAGGGCAACGGGTAAGAGGATATTAGTAAAAAAGTCGGCCTGCATGGGATAAAATCGGAAAAGATGAGCTTATTTTCCCATAAATTGACTAATTTATTCGTGTCCCTGGTTACCGATTTTGCCGACTAAAAAACCCCGGTGTGCAAGGGAGGTTAAATTGTGGGAGAAATCCAACCTTGGGGATTTTAGTCCAGTTTCCCTTGCCGCTCCGGGATGATATCCTAGTCATACTTCAGTTGCTTGGTGGCAACCATGGGATTACAGCTAGGGAACTGCCGATGCGACTGCCACTTTTGACATCAGCAATGCCTAGGGAATTTTGCCGCAGGACTTCCATCAAGAATAACGAGGGAAAATTTTCCTTCTAAATCCCACAATCCTTGAATTCCCTACCGTTGATAAATTGCTAGGGTGACCAAGGTGGTAGATTTTTGGTGAACGATAGGTGAATTTTCGCAGAGTTTTCCCTTCTCGATCGAGGGGCAGTTTTCTGTCATCTAAGTTGTGTGTAAACATAGCAACCCTCCAGATCTCTACAGTTCTATTGTACCTTTATTTCTGGTTCGAGTGCGGGAGAATGTAATAATGTGTATTATTCGTCAGAGAAGACTCAACCTTTGTTTGTTTTAAAGGTAGTCGCAAGTGTGAGCGGATTAATTTTCCTGAGCTTGTTCAGCGATTCCCTCAGCAGGATTACCAGTTGACTCTTTGCTTCTTTGTGCGATCTAGTTTGAGGATTTGTCTGGTGTAAAGTAATTGATAAAGTAGCTAATTTCCCCGAATCACTCTCTTTGATAATCCCGATGGATTGCCCTTAATTAAGTTAAGGGAAAAAGGGTTAAATTCTCTAGAAGAATTATCCTGATAATTGCCCATTTTTGATGAACCGACTGCCTCCCTTGATGCTAATGCAGAATAGGAAATCTAGCAAATGTTTCGCACTCTAGCCACCGATAAAATAACCATAGTAATTAGTCATCGATTAGCTCTTTGTCAAGCGGAACTGATGAGCAAACGAGGACAATATCACCCTAATAGTTATCAATCTAAAAAACCCCGGTGTGCAAGAGAGATTAAATTGTAGGAGAAATCCAATCATGAGGATTTTAGTCTGGTTTCCCTCTCTCGCTCCGGAGTGAGAGAATAGTCATAATTAGTTTTTTTGTCCCAATCGAGAGTATTTTCTGAGATAGATCATTGCCGATCTAGGGATAAAAAACAGTAATTTCGTCCGATATAACCTTTTATTTGCCCCTATGACTGTCAAAATCGCTCTTAACCCCAATCAAATCCAAAATCTCGATCTTTCATCTTTAGAGACTATTATTCAAGATTATCAGTCGCGAGCAGCGATCGCCGAACTGGAACAAGCTCTACAATTAGAGATAGATTATCCTCGTGCGGAGGGTGATATGCGGGAATTATCGGAGATACCAGAAGTCAGGCTATGGTTTTTGCGTTTAGATGCGATTTATCCCTGGTTAATCTTTATTCTTGACCCAAAACATGGAGAAATCGCCCGTTATGCTGCTATGTTAGTCCCCCATCAATTCCATCGCGGGGAAGGAATTCAATATAACCCCGAAGCTTTAGAGATTTTTGTGATGCAAAAACTCTTTATTTTGTCTGATTGGCTGAAAAGTCAGCAAATTCCTGCTTTATCTCGCTTAAAATTTTTCGCTCAACAGTTTGGTTACGATATCGACGAGGAATTTCTCTCTAGTCTCTAAAAGCCTCCTGGGCTGACTAGATAAGGTATCTTTAATATATGACAAGCTACTGTCTCACCCAATTTAGCGCCACCAATACCCCTATCAGAGAATCATGGATACAAAATCCTTTAAACGTACCCTACAGCAATCGGATAACTATAACCGCAAGGGATTCGGTCATAAAGAGGAAGTAATGGATGCGATGACCAATGAGTATCAAAGCGACCTGATCCAAAAAATTCGTGAAAATAATTATCGTTTAGAACGGGGGGACGTGACTATCTATCTCGCTCAAGCTTTTGGTTTTTGTTGGGGGGTAGAACGCGCTGTTGCTATGGCCTACGAAACTCGTCAACATTTTCCCCAGGAACGTCTCTGGATTACTAACGAAATTATTCACAATCCCTCGGTTAATCAGCGTCTGCGCTCCATGGCCGTGGGTTTTATTCCGGTGGAAAATGGCCAAAAAGACTTTACTGTGGTGGAATCGGGGGATGTGGTGATTTTACCTGCTTTTGGGGCTAGTGTCTCGGAAATGCAAATACTTAACGATAAGGGTTGCATGATTGTGGACACCACTTGTCCCTGGGTTTCTAAGGTGTGGAATTCCGTGGAAAAGCACAAAAAAAGCGACCACACTTCGATTATTCACGGCAAATATAATCACGAAGAAACGATCGCCACTAGCTCTTTTGCCGGCACTTATCTAATCGTTTTAAATTTGGCTCAAGCTAATTATGTCGCTAATTATATTCTCCACGGTGGCGATAAAAACGAGTTTTTAGAGAAGTTTAAAAATGCTCATTCCCAGGGTTTCGATCCCGATCGCGATCTAGATTATATCGGTATTGCCAATCAAACCACGATGCTGAAAAGTGAAACGGAGGAAATTGGCAAACTCTTCGAGCATACTATGTTGAGAAAGTACGGACCGATCGATTTTAAAGATCATTTCATGAGTTTTAATACCATCTGTGATGCCACTCAAGAGCGTCAAGATGCCATGTTTGAACTGGTGAAAGAACCGCTTTCTTTAATGGTGGTAATTGGCGGTTATAATTCCTCTAATACCACTCATCTACAGGAAATAGCGATCGAGCGTGCCATTCCCTCCTATCATATCGATAGTGCCGAGCGCATTCTCCCCGGTAATCGCATCGAACATAAACCTTTAGGTGGCGATTTAATTATCACCGATAACTGGTTAAATGAGGGAAAAATTGTCGTCGGAGTAACTTCCGGTGCTTCCACTCCCGATAAGGTGGTAGAAGAGGTAATCGAGAAAATTTTTGCGCTCAAATCTTCTTTAGTCCCCGGTTAATTAGCCTAGGTATGTTAGCCTTTGGCAATGGCTGCATCTCAATTTTGGAGAAATATCTATGGCTCACCATCAGTTATTTTTATCCGTGGGATTGCTGACAAATTGACCTTTGGGTTAATCATTATCAGTAGAACCGTTCGGCTCTTCTTGTTGGGTGTATCTCACATTTGCAGAAATACCGACTATCAGCAATTATCAGTGACTTTTAAATTATCACAGATATATCAGCAGCCGTCTGTAAGCATCCCACCGAAAAACTAATGCGCTCCGGGGTTTGGGGACGGCGCTTGCGTCCCCAACGGGGGGTTTGGGGGGTAGAACCCCCCAAAAGCTTGGATTGAGTGATAAAATCGAAAGTAACGCCCGACTTTAGCAGAAAGTTTCCCCTTAAAAATCCCAACTTAGTGGATTTACAAAAATGAGATGTAGCCTTCTCGTTTCTGTCTGGAAGTAAGGTTCTATATTTTCCTAAAAACGGCGGGTTTTATCGATTCCGTAGATAATTCCCGTCACCACGGAAGAGAGAATCAATAACAAAATTAATCCTCCGGGTAAAAAAGATAATATTCCCATGCCGCGCAATATATAAACTAACACAGTCACTAATAGGAAACCGAAAAAAAGAGACTTTAAATAACTAGAATTTGAGCGCATTTACTTAGATTAACACTTCCTCTTGAGTTAAGTTTAACTTTTCGGCAATCATTGCCAGGATTTTTTCTTCCCTTTTTCCGTTACTGATAGATTCCAGTAAACGGCTATTTAGAATGATTTTTTCCCCGTTCGCTAGAGTTAAAATAATCCTCCAGTAATTAGACCACAAAAAGCCTTTGTAATCTTCTACCTTTGCCTCAACAATTCTCTCTAGAAGATAATCACTTTTACTTCTAAAAATTAAATGTTGTCGCCTACGGGTTAGGGTAGCGTTGCCTTGATTAAAGACATAACTCTCCCAATAGCTGGCATCATAAAGTAACAATAGACCAGACAATAAGCATAACATACCCCAGAGATAATAGGGATAATTATGATGCTGTTCTAGCATTGCTGACAAGGTATCTAGGGGACTTTTGGCAATAATTCCCCGATTTTGATATCTATTCACAAAACTATCAAATCGAGTTTTAAAATTACTAGCTGACTGCACATCCCGAAAATTCTCGATGTAGAGATAGTTATTTCTTCCGACCAATAAAACCGTGTTATTAACAGTTTTTTTCTGCTCAACACTGATAAAAACTTCTTGATAGACAGCCGTGGCTTTAATGTGAGTTAAAGAAAAATTTTCCCGACTAGAAACAGGAAAATTATACTCTTGAACATATTTACAATCTATCCTTTTTGTGCCTAACCTAATGCAGTCGAGATAAGCGCGCTGGAAAGAAACCAAATATGCTAAAAACAGCAAGGGAACCCCAGCGAGAAAAAAACCCAGAAAAGGACGATATTTAGGAGCCTTATTCTCTAACAAGAGTGTAGTCAGCGTTTTTTGCTTAACTCGCATAGGAAACCCTACAGGTACTTTGTTCTAATTGTACTACAGCTTTTTTCAGTATCCTTATCCTTCTGAGGATTGATTTATTTAATCTGCTGACGGGGAAAATTGTAATGATTATTCACGAAAATCCTACATCGGTCTCTAGACTGCCTCTATCTTGACCCTTTTTGTCCCGGTTTGCCACGGTAAAACCCTGTTTATCGAGTTTTTGTAAAGCTTTGGCGGTTTTTGTTTATTGTTTGTATTTAAATTAAATATATAAACAAAGCTGTTTTTATAAGTTTTTATCAATTTCAGAGACTCTATAAGCTCTAAAAAATTATATAAATAATTTTTACTCTTTTAATCTCACTCTAGCTATAGCAGACAAAAATTGAGCCTCTTTCCAAGGAGTGGGGAGATGGTCAATAATTGCGATCAAAGCAATGATAAACAAACTCACCATTCAAGCGCACATTTAGGAGAACTTCCATGCCTTTAACACTCGCAGTCTACGGAAAAGGTGGCATCGGTAAATCGACAACAAGCTGTAATATTTCGGCCGCTTTAGCCAAAAGAGGTAAAAAAGTCCTACAAATAGGCTGTGATCCCAAGCATGATAGCACTTTCACCCTGACAGGCTTTCTTATTCCCACAATCATCGATACCCTGCAAGAAAAAGATTTTCACTACGAAGACATCTGGCCCGAAGACGTTATCTATGAGGGTTACGGTGGTGTCAAATGTGTGGAAGCAGGTGGCCCTCCGGCCGGTGCCGGTTGTGGCGGTTACGTCGTCGGGGAAACGGTAAAATTATTAAAAGAATTGAACGCTTTTGATGAATTTGACGTGATTTTGTTCGATGTTTTGGGGGATGTGGTCTGTGGAGGATTTGCCGCACCCTTAAATTACGCCGATTACTGCATAATTGTCACAGATAACGGCTTTGATGCTCTTTTTGCCGCCAATCGCATCGCTGCTTCCGTCCGCGAAAAAGCGCGCACCCATCCCCTGCGACTAGCCGGATTAATTGGTAATCGCACCTCAAAACGCGATTTAATTAATAAATATGTAGATCATGTTCCCATGCCAGTGTTAGAAGTTTTACCCTTAATTGAAGATATTCGCGTCTCCAGAGTTAAAGGTCAAACTCTCTTTGAAATGGCCGACAAGGATCCGATGTTAAGTTATGTTTGTGAATATTATCTCAACATTGCCGATCAGATTTTAGCCAAACCAGAAGGAGTTATTCCCAAAGAATCTGCCGACCGGGAATTATTCACTTTATTATCGGATTTCTATCTTAATGCCGATAAACCCAAAGTTAACGCCGAGGAAGAATTAGACCTGATGATGGTTTAGATTATTTTGTCGGGTGGGTTAGGGACAGCGTAACCCACCAATAACCACCAATAACCACCAATAAACTCTTTTTATGGGTGGGTTACGGCGAAGAATTAACTTATTAGTTAATAGCCTAACTTATCGTCGCCTAACCCACCCTACCCACGAATTTTATCGAGGACTCGATGATGATAATTTTTCCCTCTCATTGGGAATTCTAATAGAGAGAACATTATTATTCAGTCAAGGGGACAAAATGAGCAACTTTGAGGAATTAAAAGCCAGCTTACCGAGGCGATGGTTAGATTACTACCAAAATAATCAAGCTTGGATTAAGTGTTTAATGAATTCCAGAGGTTCGTGGCGAAAAACTCCCGACGGTGGTAAACGTCCTAGTGCTGACATAATTATAGCGGCAGCAACAGCTTTAGAACCTAAGTTATCAGTGTGGATGTATCCCTTTTGTCAACTTAGTTCCGATGGGGACAAACTGGTAGAAGTCTTAGGACTAAATTTTGATTCTGAAAAAAAGGAGTTGGAAAAATCGGAAAAAGAATTACTGATTTCTAATTCGCACACTGAATATCTCAACGGATTCCGAGAAAAACAATTATCAGTGGAAAAAAACAAAGTAATTATTTTTGAGGAATTGCTAAAAATCTTACCAGATAAATGGTTAGATTACTACCAAAACAATCAACCGTGGATTAAGTCTTTAATGGATTCTAGAGGCTGGTGGCGAAAAACATCAGAGGGGGGTAAACGTCCGAATTCCGACATCATTATAGGTGCAATGACCGTTTTAGAATCTCAATTATCAGTGTGGATGTATCCCTTTTGTCAGCTTAGTTCCGATGGAGACAAACTTCTAGAAGTTTTAGGATTAAATTTTGATCCTGAGAAGAAACAACTAGAAAAGAAAGAAAGAGAATTAAGTAATTCTTTATATCCTACTGAGGATCCTGTACTGCAAAAAATCCGCCAAGAGTTACAACGAGAAAACCTAAATAAACCAAGTTAAAGGAGAACCTAAAAACATGACCGCCACTCAAGAACCGAGCGCTTTACAATTTGATTGTGAAACCGGCAACTATCACACCTTTTGTCCGATTAGCTGTGTTGCTTGGTTATACCAAAAAATCGAAGATAGTTTCTTCCTTGTTATCGGCACAAAAACCTGTGGTTACTTCCTGCAAAATGCCATGGGTGTCATGATTTTTGCCGAACCACGTTATGCTATGGCCGAATTAGAAGAAGGGGATATTTCCGCTCAACTAAAAGACTACGAAGAACTAAAACGCCTCTGCTTACAAATTAAACGAGATAGAAACCCTAGCGTTATCGTTTTTATCGGTACTTGTACCACCGAAATCATCAAAATGGACTTAGAAGGATTAGCACCGAAACTAGAGTCAGAAATCGGTATTCCTATCGTAACAGCACGCGCTAATGGTTTAGATTATGCCTTTACCCAAGGGGAAGATACCGTCCTCGCTTCTATGGTGCATAAATGTCCCGAAAAAGTTAAGCACGAAGAGGAAAAAGAAGAACGAAATGCTATCCAGAAACTCTTAACTTTTGGACGGAAAAAAGAAGAAATTAAACAGGAAGAATCGGAATATAAAGACCATCCTCCTTTAGTTTTATTTGGTTCCGTTCCCGACCCGATTGTGACTAATTTAACCCTAGAATTGAAAAAACAAGGAGTTAAAATTGATGGTTGGTTGCCGGCCAAACGCTTTACTGAATTACCAGTAATTGAAGAAGGTTATTATGTGGCTGGTGTCAATCCTTTTCTATCACGAACTGCCACCACTTTAATGCGTCGTCGTAAGTGTAAATTAATTGGCGCACCCTTTCCCATCGGTCCGGATGGAACCCGCGCTTGGATAGAAAAAATCTGTTCGGTTTTGGGAGTACAACCGCAGGGATTAGAAGAAAGAGAGGCAAAAATTTGGGAAAGTTTAGAGGATTATCTGCAACTTGTGCGCGGTAAATCGGTCTTCTTTATGGGGGATAATTTACTAGAAATTTCCCTGGCGCGTTTCCTAATTCGTTGCGGGATGACTTGTGATGAAATCGGTATTCCCTACATGGATAAACGATACCAAGCGGCCGAATTAGCATTACTAGAAAAAACCTGTAATGATATGGGTGTTCCCATCCCGAAAATTATCGAAAAACCTGATAACTACAATCAGATTCAGCGCATTTACGAGTTAAAACCCGATTTAGTGATTACAGGAATGGCCCATGCAAATCCCTTAGAAGCGCGGGGAATTAACACTAAATGGTCGGTAGAATTTACTTTTGCTCAAATCCACGGTTTTACCAATGCGCGAGATATTTTAGAATTAGCTACTCGTCCCCTGCGTCGCAACAATAACCTCAAGGAATTGGGTTGGGATAAGTTAGTTAAAGAGTCAGCAAAAGTGTAAATTTGTTTTCAAAAGGCTACAATCATCAGGTAAGGAAAATTAATTCCTTACCTTTTTTCCTGTGATTGTTTGCCGATTCTGAGGACAATTCTTGTTCAAATGCTCAACAAGTGCATAAAATAAAAGTATCGTCTCCTTTATTCCTTAGAGACTTTTAGGGTTAATATGCAATGCTCATCGGATTTAGTGTCGGCAATTATCGCTCTTTTAAAGATGTAGTAACTCTCAGTATGGTAGCTGCAGAGGATGCCTGTAGTAATGATGAGCTTGATAAAAATAATGTTTTTAAGGTTAATCAACAATTTAGTTTACTGAAAAGTGCCGCTATTTATGGAGCAAATGCCAGTGGTAAGAGTAATTTAATTCTGGCATTCAATTTTATGCGACGGTTTGTCATGAATTCTGCAAAATTACAAATCACTGACAAAATAGATGTGGAACCCTTTAGATTAAATACCGAAACTGTTGATAAACCATCCTTTTTTGAAATAGTTTTTCAGCTAAAAAATAAAACTTATAGATATGGATTTGAAGTAACTCAAAAGCGAGTAGTTTCCGAATGGTTATTTTGTACGCCCAGAAGTCGTGAAACTAAAATTTTTAATCGGCAAGACGATAAAATAGAATATAGCAAAAATATTGAACAAGGTAATATACTAAGAGGATTGACCAAAAAAAATACTCTGTTTTTATCACTAGCGGCTCAATTTAATAATTCTCTAGCGGTGGAAATTGTCTCTTGGTTTAGTCACTTAGGTGTTGTGTCTGGGTTAGATGTGGAATTATTAAAAGCGATTACGCTTGAGCATCTTTCTAATAGACAAGATTTGATTGATGATGTGATTAAGTTAATTAAAAAATTAGATTTAAGTATTGACAATCTCAACCTAGAAATAGAAAGCAGAAAAATTTCCTTAGACAGTCTCCCGCAAGATTTACCGGATGTTGTCAGAAATATCATCAGTCACTCTAGCGGTGAAATAAAGTCCGCTACCATAAAAACCTATCATCCAAAGTATGACTCAACAGGTAAAATGATTGAGTTAGAAATTTTTGATATGGACAATCATGAATCTGATGGAACTAAAAAGATTTTGGCTCTGTCAGCACCGATTTTAGACACTTTGCAAAGAGGGGAAGTTTTAGTAATTGATGAATTGGATGCCAGACTTCATCCTTTAATGACTAGAAGTATAATCGAATTATTTAATTCTCAGAAAACTAATCCCAAAAATGCTCAACTTATTTTTACTACTCACGATATTAATTTACTTAGTCATAAATTTTTAAGGAGGGATCAAATTTGGTTTACCGAAAAAAATCATCAAGGAGCAACAGATTTATATTCTTTGGTGGAATTTGCTGATATTAATAATAATAATACCTTTGAAAAAGATTATATTCAAGGTCGTTATGGAGCAATACCTTTTATTGGTGATTTAAGTACAATTATTGGTAATTAGTATGAGTAACAATAGGAATACTTCTGATTATTTGCGTCGCCAAACTAAGACTAGAGAAACAAGAAAAAGATTTTTAATTATTTGCGAGGGAGAAAAAACTGAAGTTAACTATTTTAAGGCTTTTACTGTTCCTAAGAAAATTGAAGTTAGGGTGAAAGGTGAAGGTAAAAATAGCTTGAGTTTAGTAGAAAAAGCTATTAAGATGATAGATAATCTAAAAAAAGATGACTCATTTGATCAAATCTGGTGCGTTTTTGATAAAGATAACTGTTCTAAAGAGCAATTTAATCAAGCAGAAGGACTGGCTAAAGAACAAAATATCAAGATTGCCTATTCTAATGAAGCTTTTGAAATTTGGTTTATTTTACACTTTCAATATCTGGATATTGCCACATCCCGAAGTGAATACCCAAAAATTTTAAATACCCAGATGAAAAAGTGTAAATTATTAAACGAAAAAGAACAATATGCAAAAAATCGAGAGGATATGTACGAAAAATTAAAGCCATACCAGACAACAGCAATCACTAATGCAGCAAAACTTATTCAAGATAGAGATGAAGCAAAAAAACATCCTTTTGATGCCAATCCCTCAACCACAGTGCAGGAATTAGTGCAAGAACTTAACATCAATAGTCGTCCTTAAGCTTGATTCTATTTTGTCAATAATTAAATATTTAATTTCAATTTAAACCTAAAGTTGTTATAATAACTAAAAGCCTATTTAACCAAAGTAACTGCTCTTAATTTGATTTAAATGTCCAATAACTTATCTCACCAAAAACCCTATCATCTCAACTTTAGCAGTGAGGATTTAGGCACGGCAAAACCGACTATCACCCTATTATCGGGGGAACCAGAACGCTCGCGCTATATTGCTGAAACTTATTTACAAAATGCACGTTTACTATCGGATTATCGCGGATTAAATAGTTATCTTGGCTACCTGGATAATTCTACCCCAATCCTTCTGGCTACCAGTGGTATGGGTGCGCCATCTTTGAGTATTGTGGTTAATGAATTAATACAGGTGGGAATTAAAACTATTATTCGTATCGGTACTTGTGGCGCAATTCAAAATAGAATAAAAATCGGTGATATTATTATCTCGCAAGCGGCTTTATGTAGGCAAGGTGCAGCTAATGATATTGCTCCTCTGGAATATCCCGCAGTGGCGGATCCTTTTTTGACAGTTGCTCTAGTCAAATCGGCTCAATTTTTGGGAGTAAATTATCATTTAGGTATTACCGCTTCTGTGGATAGTTTTTATGAAGGACAGGAAAGAATTGTGTCTTCTGCTAACCCTTATCTTCAGCGTCACTTAGAGGGAATCACGGAAGAATATCGACGTTTAAATATTCTCAATTATGAAATGGAAGCGGGAACTTTATTTAAAATGGCGGGGGTTTATGGATTTACTTCCGCTTGTGTTTGTGCTGTGATTGCCGCAAGAAGTAAAGAGGAAGGGATTAGTTTAGAAAGCAAACAACAGGCTATCGAAAAAGCGATTCAGGTGGCAATATTGACCGTTAGCAACCTCTCCCTATCCTCAATTAATTAATGTTCAGAAATCATTTTCATTAAGACTTCCTCTTTTTCCTGACTTTCGGGATAACAGGAGATAAGTTTAGCGCGTAATTCCTGGGACAAAATAATCGATCACCTTGTCTAAGTAGGGTACATTAATTGGCTCAAAAAAGTGTATTTTGTTGCGAATATGTAATGATTTTTGACAAAAGTAAATTCTCACCCCAAAAAATTCGCTTCTTCCTAGTCTTCTAAGCTAATCTTGACTGGATTAACTTGCCATCGGTAAAGTCAAAACCTTTAGCGACGAGACGATTATAAAGTCGCGGACAAGCTAAAGCGAGGGATTTTCCTTACGGCATCCTTAACCGCTTTTTTGCTTTGGTGGTATTAGGAGCTAATAAGATGAGATAATAGAAAAAAATTGGTTTTGGCTTTAAGGATGGTATTATGTCAGACGCAACTCGTTTAACACCGGACAAAATTGCTCAGTACCGTATTCAATTTGCCGACAATGAGAACGCTTTAATTGCACTTGATGTTATTGAGGAATGGGAGGTAGATTTAGCAGATGCTGCTGAATCTATTGCCACTCGTAACGGTATTGAAGGGGTAGAAGATAATGCTGATTTTCGTTGGTTTGTTATTATTCTTAATAAATGCCGTGATTCTATCTGTCAATCGAAGTTGCGAGAAAAATATTTACCCGCACTTATTCCTACTCTAACAGGTATTATTGTAGGATATATTATATTATCTCCGCAAGTCGCAGGAATTTTATCAACTATAGTTGCTGTTTATATTCAAGAGCAAGGACTCGATAAGTTTTGTCAAAATTATTCCGATTCTTAAACGGTTGAACGGATAAGACATGATCGAAATTCGCCAGACTAAAACTTATTCTGAGTGGTTTAGTGCTTTGCGCGATCGCCAAGCAAAAGCGCGTATAGACATTCGTATTCGTCACTAGGTTTAGCCGGCGACTTATAGGAGGTATTTATGGCTACTATCCAAACCTATCCTTGGAATGCTGCAGATCATCTGCAAACACAAGAAGATATAGCGGCATATCTTGAAGCTGCTCTCGAAGATGGTGATCCGAGTTTAATAATAGCAGCATTAGGTGATATTGCCCGCGCTAAAGGAATGACAAATATTGCCAGTGAAACAGGGTTAGAAAGTGAAAATCTCTGCAAAGATTTGTTAAGCGAAGGTAATCTAGAGTTTACTACAGTTATTAAGATTTTACAGGCA